>MNEF01000114.1 GCA_001917535.1 Candidatus Rokubacteria bacterium 13_1_40CM_69_27 | reverse complement strand
TCCACGCCGCGCGCTGCAAGGAGTACGGGACGACCGTCGTCGGCGGCGTCACGCCGGGCAAGGGCGGCACGACGCACGAGGGCTTTGCCGTCTGGAACACCGTGGCCGAGGCCGCGGCCCGGGAGGGCGCCAACTGCGCGCTCATCTTCGTGCCGCCGCCGGCGGCGGCCGACGCCATGATGGAGGCGGCCGCGGCGGACATCCCCCTGATCGTCTGCATCACCGAGGGCATTCCCGTCGCCGACATGGTCCGAGCCCGCCACTTCGTGGCCGGGACGCCGAGCCGGCTCATCGGCCCCAATTGTCCGGGGCTGATCACGCCGGGCCAGGCCAAGGTCGGCATCATGCCCGGCCACATCCACAAGCCGGGTCCGGTCGGCGTCGTCTCCCGCAGCGGCACCCTGACCTACGAGGTCGTCGGCCAGCTCACCGCGCGGGGCCTGGGGCAGACCACGTGCGTCGGGATCGGCGGCGATCCAGTCACCGGGACGAGCTTCGTGGACGTGCTGCGGCTCTTCAACGAGGACCCCGAGACGCTCGCCATCATGATGATCGGCGAGATCGGGGGCACCGCCGAGGAGGAAGCCGCCGCCTTCATCAAGACCCACGTGGACAAGCCCGTGGTAGCGTTCATCTGCGGGCAGACCGCGCCGCCCGGACGGCGGATGGGTCACGCCGGAGCGATCATCGCCGGCGGCAAGGGGACGGCCGCGGAGAAGATGAAAGCGTTGGAGGCGGCCGGGGTGACGCTGGTGCGGAGCCCGGCCGACATGGGAGCGACCGTGCAGAAAGTACTCGGACGATGAGCCCCGGGAAGATCGAGCGCACGCTGGCCATCATCAAGCCCGACTCGGTAGCCAAAGGCGTGGCGGGCCAGATCATCACCCGGATCGAGCAGGGGGGGCTCCGGATCCTGGCCGCCCGGCTCGTCCACATGAGCCCCGAGGACGCCGCCGGCTTCTACATCGTGCACACGGACAAGCCATTCTATCGGAGCCTCTGCGCCTTCATGACGCAGGGCCCGTGCCTGCCGATGGTGCTGGAGGGCGAGAACGCCATCCAGCGCTGGCGCGACCTGATGGGCGCCACGGACTTCCGGAAGGCTGCGCCGGGGACGATCCGCGCCGAGTTCGCCTCCTCGATCGAGGCCAACGCCGTCCACGGCGCCGACTCGCCCGAGTCGGCGGCGTTCGAGATCGGGTACTTTTTCAGCGCGCTGGACATCCACTCCCGCTGAGTCTTCGCACGACGTCCTGGCGCCCCGCAGTGGCGCGCCGCGGCTGCGGGCGCCTTGACGTAAGACCTCATTTAGTGGTCATATGACCCTAAATGGTGGTCAATTCATCGAGCCCGTTCGGTGCCCAGACGCGGACCCGTGTGCTCCTCGCGCTCACGCTGTTGGGTGACAGCTATCCTCGGGAACTCAGCCGCGTGCTCCAGCTCCCACTGTCCGGCGTGCAGCGGGCCCTGCAGAGTCTCGAGCGGGACGGCCTCGTCGCCGGACGCTCGGCCGGCCGGACGCGGCTGTTCCGTCTCGAGCCGCGCTATTTCGCCTTCGAGGCGCTCCAAGCCTTCCTGCGTCGACTCACCGAGCCGGAGTCCGAGCTCCGAACCCGCGTGACGACCCTCCGCCGTCGCCCGCGCCGCACGAGGAAACCGCTGTGACGCTGACCGAGCGATCCACGCTCGGTACGGTCGTCGCCGTCGTGAGCGCAGCGCTGCGGCGGCACCGCGTCCCCGCGGTGTTGACGGGGGGCGCCTGCGCCAGTCTCTATACCGACGGCCGTTACATGTCGGCGGACATGGATTTCATCCTCATCGGTCCCGCGACGCAGGCTGGGCTGGATGCGGCTCTCGGGTCTATAGGCTTCGGCCGCCGCGGAGACCGCTATGTTCATGCGCGGACACGGTTCTACGTGGAGTTCCCGCGGGGGCCGATCGCGATCGGGGGCGACTACCGGGTCGCGCCCGTGGAGCGCCGTACGCGCTTCGGGCGTTTCCTCCTCTTATCGCCGACCGACGCCTGTCGGGACCGTCTGGCCGCCTTCTACCACTGGAACGACCGGCAGAGTCTCGAGGTGGCGGTGGCCATCGCGCGCCGCCACAGGCTCCGTATGGACGGGATCCGTCGCTGGAGCGTTGCCGAGCGATCGGCCGACCGCTTCGCCGAGTTTCTCCAAGAGCTTCGACGGGCAGGTACGCGAAGAGCCCGGCGCGGTCGCGCACTGGGTGCCCGGGCGGGGCTGCGCTCTTGACCTCCAGTCCTGGCCCAACCTTCAACGCGGCGGCCTTCTTCGTCGATCGCCACGTCGACGAAGGCCGCGGCGGACGTCCGGCCTTCCAGTACGCGGGCCGCGCGATCACGTACGGCAACGTCGCCGAGAGCGTCGCTCGGGCGGCGGGCGCGCTCGCGGGGCTCGGCGTGGAGGTCGAGGACCGCGTGCTGCTGGCGCTGCACGACCAGCCGGCGTTCGTGGCGGCCTTCTGGGGTGCCGTAAAGCTCGGGGCCGTCGCGGTTCCCGTCAACACGCTCATGCCACCCGACGGGTACGAGTTCCTCCTCAACGACAGCCGCGCCAAGGTCGCGGTGGTCGAGCCCGAGGTGGCATCGAAGCTCCTCGCCGTCCGCCATCGTTGCCGGTGGCTGCGCGTGATCGTCGTCGCCGGCACGCCGTCGCCCGGCACGCAGGGCTTCGACGACCTCCTCGCCTGGGCGTGCCCGGCGGGCGAGCCGGCGCCCACCACGAGCGAGGACATCATGTACTGGGGCTACACGTCCGGCTCCACCGGATCCCCGAAGGCCGCGGTGCACTCTCACGCCGACTTCGTCGCGGCGGCCGATCTCGTCGGGGTGGGTATCTTCGGCCTCACCGCGGACGACCTGACGTTCTCCGCATCGAAGATGTACTTCGCCTTCGGGCTCGGCAACACCCTGTACTTCCCCGCGCGCGTCGGTGGCGCGTCCGTGCTGGTGCCCGAGCGGCCCGATCCCGAGCGGGCCTTCGAGGTGATCGCCGCCGAGCGACCGACCGTGTTCTTCGCGGTGGCCACGCTTTACGCCCGGATGCTCCACGTGCACGAGGCCGAGCGCCGCTACGATCTCCGGTCGCTCCGGCTCTGCGTCTCCTCGGGGGAGGCGCTGCCGCCGGCGGTCTTCGACGCCTGGAAGGCGAAGTTCGGCCAGGAGCTGGTGGACGTCGTGGGATCGACCGAGACGCTGCACGACTTCATCGCCAACCGTCCGGGCGCGGTCCGCCGCGGCTCCGCCGGCCAGGTCGTGCCCGGCTTCGAGGCCCGGCTGGTGGACGACGCCGGCCAGCCGGTCCCTCCGGGGACGGTCGGGCAGCTGCTCATCAAGGGCCCGACGACGTCGCCGTACTACTGGAACCGGCTGGAGCGGACGCGGGCCACCATGCTCGGAGAGTGGCTCCGCACGGGCGACATGTTCTCGCAGGATGCCGACGGCTACTTCTACTTCGCCGGCCGCTCGGACGACATGCTCAAGGTCTCCGGCATGTGGGTCGCGCCGACCGAGATCGAGGCCACTCTCGTCGAGCATCCTGCCGTCGTGGAGGCGGGCGTGGCCGGACGCCCGGACGCCGATGGGCTGACCAAGCCGCACGCCTTCGTGGTGCTGAAGGACGGCCGGGCGCCGTCGAGCGAGCTGACGGCAGAGCTGGTGGCGTACGTCAAGTCCCGGCTGGCCGGCTACAAGATCCCGCGCTGGGTGGACATCGTGCCCGAGCTGCCCAAGACGGCGACGGGCAAGATCCAGCGCTTCCGTCTGAGGGCGCGGTGAGGGTCGTGCTGGAGGGCGTGTCCAAGACGTACGCCGACCGCCACGGCCACCCGGTGGAGGCGCTATGCGAGGTGAGCGCGAGGGTGGAGTCGGAAGAGTTCGTGACGATCGTGGGCCCGTCCGGCTGCGGCAAGTCCACGCTGCTGCAGATCGTGGCCGGCCTGCTGGCGCCGAGCGGGGGGCGCGTGTACTTCGAGGGCGCCGCCGCGGCGGACCGGCCGATCACGGCGATGGTCTTCCAGGAGTTCGCCCTGTTCCCCTGGCGGACGGCGCAGGCGAACGTGGAGTTCGGACTGGAGGAGCTGGGCGTGCCGGCGGCCGAGCGGGCGCGCCGGGCCCAGCAGTACATCGAGCTGGCCGGGCTGGCGGGGTTCGAGGGCAAGTACCCGTACCAGCTCTCGGGCGGTATGCGCCAGCGTGTGGGCATCGCGCGGGCGCTGGCGGTCGACCCGGCGGTGCTGCTGATGGACGAGCCCTTCTCGGCCCTCGACGCCCAGACCCGGCAGCTCATGCAGGAGGAGCTGCTCGCCATCTGGGAGCGGACCCGGAAGACGATTATCTACGTCACGCACAACATCCAGGAGGCGGTGTACATGGCCGATCGGGTCATCGTGCTCTCGCGCCGCCCGGGGCGCGTGTTGGCGGAGGTGCTGGTGGAGCTGAAGCGGCCTCGGGTCGAAACGATGGTTGCCGAGCCCGTTTTCATCCAGGCCACCGGCCGCATCTGGCGCCTGATCAAGGATCAGGCGCGGCAGGCGCTGGTGCAATGAGATATCGTGCGTCAACCCAAGAGTCCGGCGCGCTTCCTCGAGCGTCGGCTTTGCCGGCGCAACCTGCGCTGGGGGAGGCCTCGGAGGGGGCGGTCGAGGCCCCCTCCGACCAGAAGGATCAGGCGCGGCAGGCGCTGGTGCAATGAGATATCGTGCGTCAACCCAAGAGTCAAGCGCGCTTCCTCGAGCGCCGGCTTTGCCGGCGCACCCTGCGCTGGGGGAGGCCTCGGAGGGGGCGGTCGAGGCCCCCTCCGACCAGAAGGATCAGGCGCGGCAGGCGCTGGTGCAATGAGACATCCTGCGTCAACTCAAGAGTTAAGCGCGCTTCCTCGAGCGCCGGCTTTGCCGGCGCCAGCTGCGCTGGGGGAGGCCTCGGAGGGGGCGGTCGAGGCCCCCTCCGACCAGAAGGATCAGGCGCGGCAGGCGCTGGTGCAATGAACGTCACCCGTATCGCCGTGGAGGACCGCACGGGCTTTCTGCGGCGCCCCGATCATCGGCTGCTGCGCCTGCTGGCCCTGGTGGGCCTGGTGGCGCTGTGGGAGCTGCTGGCGCGCATTGGCTGGGTGCCCGCGCTCTTCCTGCCCTCGCCGCTCGGCGTGCTCCGTGAGGGCTGGGAGATGCTCGTCACCGGCGAGATCCTCGTGCACCTCAGCGCAAGCCTCCGCCGCCTCGTCCTCGGATTCGCGATCGGGGGCGGGCTGGGGGTGGTCGTCGGCGTCACCGTCGGCTTCTTCGCGGTCGCCGAGGCGATCGGCACCCCGTTGATCGCGGCGACGTTCCCCATTCCGAAGATCGCGCTGCTGCCGTTGCTGATCCTCTGGCTCGGCCTGGGCGAGTCGTCCAAGGTGGCGGTGATCGCCCTTGGCGTCTTCTTCCCGATGGCCATCAACACCTACGCGGGCGTGCGCCAGGCCGACCCCCTCCTGATCCGGGCGGCCGTGGCCTTCGGCGCGCGGCGCTGGAGCGTGATCCGCAAGGTGATCCTGCCCTCGGCCCTGCCCATGATCTTCGCCGGGCTCCGGCTCGGCGCCGGCACCGCGCTGCTGCTGCTGGTCGCCGCCGAGATGATCGCCGTCGAGTCGGGCATCGGCTTCCTGGTGCTTCACGCGGGCAACATCATGGCCACGACGAAGCTGATGGTGGGGATCGTGCTGCTGTCGCTCCTGGGGGTGGTGTCCCACTGGGGACTCGGCCGCCTGGAGCGCCTGGCGATCCCCTGGCGGGCGGGGTGAGGCGGGTCAGGCGAGGCTCAACACATACTTGATCGCGGCGACGCAGGCCAGCGTCCAGCCGAGGACGATGAGCGCGCCGCGGAACGCGCGTCCGGACCCGGAGCGCGCGCGGCGGCGGCCGGTCATCTTCGTGAGGCGCAGCGGGTTCGGGGGACTGGCCAGCCAGGGCGAGGTCGAGACGCTCGGTTTCGGCATCGGCTCCTCCGCTCGATCCAGAGTCGTTCCGAACCGGGATGTTTTCGGCTCCGTTCGGCCTCAGGATAGACTGAACCGCTCGCGCGGACGGCAAACTTTATCGACGGTCACCACCGAATTCCCGAGAAGGGGGAGGGGGGAGGGATGCGCTGGATCCTGGCAGTCCTGTCCATGGCCTTGCTGCTGGCCGGCTCGCCGGCCGGCGCCGCGGAGCGGGTCAAGGTCGGAGTCCTCAAGCTGACCTCCTCGGCGCCGATCTTCATCGGCGTCGAGAAGGGGTTTTTCAAGGAGCACGGGGTCGATCCGGAGCTGGTGTTCTTCCAGGCCGCGGCCCCGATCGCCACGGCGCTGGCCGCCGGCCAGCTGGAGATCGGGGCCACCGGCCTGACGGCCGCCCTCTACAACATCGTGCTGGGGGGCGAGAAGCTCTGGATCGTGGCCGACAAGGGGCGGGAGTGGCCCGGCTACCCGCTCACGGCGATCGTCGTCCAGAAGGAGCTGTGGGAGGCCGGGCTCCGCACGGTCCGTGACCTCAAGGGCAAGCGCATCGGCGTCACCCAGCTGGGATCCACGTTCCACTACCACATCGGCAACATCCTCGAGAAGGAGGGGCTCACCCTCGAGGACGTCAAGATCGTTCCGCTGCAGGCGCTGCCGTCCGTGTTGGAGGCGCTGAAGGGCAAGCAGGTGGAGGCGATCCTGATCCCGCAGCCCTTCGCGGGGACGGCGGAGGCGCAGGGCTTCGGCAAGATCCTGGCCTGGGCCGGCGACCTGTTCCCCTGGCAGATCGCCACGGTCTTCTACTCCGGGAAGTTCGCCGCCGAGCGGCCGCACGCCGTCAACTTCATGAAGGGCTACGTCAAGGCCTCGCGCTACTACCACGACACGGTGCTGGTCCAGAAGGACGGGCGCGTCCAGCCCGGCCCTCACTACGACGAAGTCGTGGCCATCACCGCCAAGTACACCGGGGCCAAGCCCGAGATCATCCGGCTGGGCTTCCCCTTTCAGGACCGCAACGGCCGCCTCCTGGTGCCCGACATCGAGCGGCAGATGGCGTGGTGGGTCCGGCACGGGTTCGTGAAGTCGACCATCCTCCTCAAGGACATCGTCGACACCTCGTTCGTCGAGGCGGCCGCGAAGGCGGTGCCCGAGTGACCCGCGTCGTCGTCATCGGCGGGGGCGGGGCGGCGATCCGGGCCTGCCACGCCGCCGCCGAGCGCGGGGCCCGGGTGACGCTGATCTCGAAGGGGGCGGCCGCGGCGTCGGGCTGCACGCTGGCCGTCGACTCGAAGATCGAGTTCTCGGTGGTGAACTGGCCGATGCCCGACCCCGACACCCCCTCCACCTACGCCGCGGACCTCCAGGCGATCGGGCGCGGGCTCAAGGGCCCCGAGCGGCTCCGCCTGTTCGCCGAGCGGTCGGTCGACGAGATCGCCCTCCTCGAGCGGCTCGGCTTGCCGCTCGAGGACGCCGGGAGCTACCGGCGCGTCCAGCTCGCCGGCTCGAGCTATCCGCGCGGCATCGTCTGCCCGTCGCGGTTCGGCGCCCGCGCGCTGCAAGCGCTGTGGGCGGCGACCCGGCGCGCCCGCGTGAAGGTGCTCGACCGCACGATGGCCCTGGAGATCCTGGCCGAGGGCGGCCGGGCCCGGGGTGTGCTCGCCTGCGATCTGCGCACGGGGGGGCTCCGGGCGGTGGCCGCCGACGCCGTGGTGCTCGCCGCCGGCGGAGCCGGCAACCTCTTCTCGCTCACCACGAACCCGAAGGAGCTGACGGGAGACGGCTACGCGCTGGCCTCGCGGGCCGGCGCGGCGCTCGACCACATGGAGTTCATCCAGTACGTGGTGCTCACCGCCGCGCCCATTCGAGGCTACTTCCTGCTGACGAGCGTGCTCCTGCGAGGCGCCCTCGTCGATGAGGGCGGCGCCCGCTTCGAGCCGGCGGACCCCCAGATGCTGAGCCCGCCCGAGCAGAAGCGCCTGCTCGCCGATTTCATGGCCTGGATCGCCCAGCGCAAGCGGGCCGCCCCGGGCATCCGGGTCTTCTGGGACGGGACGGCGCTCGGCCCGGACCTGGCGCGGCAGATGCCCAAGACGTGCGCGGCGTTCGCCCGGCGCGGTCACGACCTCGTGCGGAGGCCGGTGGAGGTCGACCTGGGTGCGCATCAGTTCCTGGGCGGAGTCGTCACGGACCTCCAGGCCCGGTCCACCATCCCCAACCTGTTCGCAGCGGGTGACGTCGCCGACAGCGTGCAGGGGGCGGATCGGATCAATGGCTCCGGCATCATGGAAGCGTTGGTCTTCGGCGCTATCGCCGGCGCCCGCGCCGCCGAGGTGAGGGGCACGGCGCGGAAGCCGCCGGCGATCCCTGCCGCCTATGGGCGCCGATCCCCCCATCCGAGCGGGCGTCTGCTAGAGTGGCGGCGCCGCCTGGCCTCGGTGATGGACGAGGTGCTGGTGGTGCGCGACCGTGAACGCCTGAGCCGTCTCGAGCCGATGCTGAGCGACAATCTCAGGGAACTGGAGGACGGAGGGCTCGTCGGGGAGACTCCGGCGACGACGCGAATGCTCCATGAGCTCAGGTCGGCCCTGACCACGGCCCTCCTGGTTGTGCGCGCGTCCCGGCGCCGCGAGCGGGACCTGGGCCTGTTCCTCACGACTCGAAGCCGATGACGATCGCCAAGGTCCTGGTCGCCAACCGTGGGGAGATCGCCGTCCGGATCATCCGCGCCTGCCGCGAGGCCGGTATCGGAGCCGTGGCCATCTTCTCCGAGGCCGACCGTGATGCGCTGCACGTCCAGATGGCCGACGAGGCCTACCCGATCGGCCCGTCGCCGGCCACGGAGAGCTACCTGGCCGCCGAGAAGATCGTCGGCGTGGCGAAGGCTGCGGGCGCCGACGCCGTCCATCCCGGTTACGGCTTTCTCGCCGAGAACGCGGCCTTCGCCGAGGCGTGCGCGGAGGCCGGGCTGACCTTCATCGGGCCGCCCCCGGCGGCGATCCGGGCGATGGGCGACAAGACGGCCGCGCGGCGGATCGCGCGCGAGTTGGGCGTGCCGCTGGTGCCGGGGACTCTCGAGCCCGTCGCCGGCGACGAGGCGACGCGGGCGGCGGCGCGGAAGATCGGCTACCCCGTGATGGTCAAGGCCGTGCTGGGCGGGGGCGGCAAGGGGATGCGGCTGGTGCGCCGCGAGGAGGAGCTGGCGGGCGCGCTCCGGCTGGCGCGGGGAGAGGCGCAGAGCGCTTTCGGCGACGCCTCGATCTATCTGGAGCGCGCGCTCGCCGAGCCGCGCCACATCGAGGTGCAGGTGCTCGCCGACGGGCAGGGCTGCGTGGTCCACCTCGGCGAGCGCGAGTGCTCCATCCAGCGGCGCCACCAGAAGCTGGTGGAGGAGAGCCCCTCGCCCTTCGTGGACGCCGCGTTGCGGGAGCGCCTGGGCGAGGCGGCCTGCCGTATCGCCCAGGCCGCGGCCTACGTCAACGCCGGCACCGTGGAATTCCTGGTGGACGCCGAGGGCAACTTCTATTTCCTCGAGATGAACACGCGGCTCCAGGTTGAGCATCCGGTGACCGAACTGGTGACGGGCATTGACCTCGTGCGCGAGCAGCTCCGCATCGCCGGCGGCGAGCCCCTCGGCTACGGCCAGCCCGACGTCCGGGGGCGTGGCGTCGCCATCGAGTGCCGCATCAACGCCGAGGATCCGTTCGCCGGCTGGCTGCCCTCCCCGGGGACGATCCGGGGACTGCGAGTCCCGTCGGGGCCGTGGGTGCGCGATGATTCGGGCGTGTACGAGGGCTACACGGTGTCGCGCTTTTACGACACGCTGCTGGCCAAGCTCATCGTCTGGGGCACCGACCGGGCCGCCGCGATCGACCGCATGGCGCGGGGGCTCGCCGAATACAAGGTCGTGGGCGTGCGCACCACCATCCCGATGCTCGAGCGGATCATGGCGCATCCGGACTTCCGAGCCGGGCGGCTCTCGACGGGCTTCCTCGACCGCGTCATGCCCGACCTCGGCGCCGGGCAGGGGCGCCACGCGTCGATCGCGCTCATCGCGGCGGTGCTCGCGCAGTACGAGCGCCTGGGCCGCGGGACGCTGGCGGCGCCGCCCCCCAGCCCCTGGCGACAGGCGGCGCGGCCGGGCTGGCGGGGGCGCCCCGAATGAAGTTCGTCGCGACCGCGGGCGACCGCGCCCAGACCGTCGAGATCAGCGGCGGCCGCGGGCAGTATCGCGTCACCATCGGCGAGCAGGTGTGGGAGGTGGACGCGCGGCCGACCCCCCAGGGGATCTACTCGCTGCTCATCGGCGGCGTGTCGTACGTCGCCGACGTCACCGAGCGGGAGGATGTCGCCATCGTCGAGGTCGGCGGCGAGATCTATGCCGTGAAGGTCGAGGAGGCCACGCGCTACGTCATCCGCACGCGGGGCGGCCCCGTGGCCGGCCCCGGGCCTCAGACGCTCGTCGCGCCGCTGCCGGGCCGGATCACGCACGTCGCCGTGAAGACGGGTGATCGGGTGCGGGCGGGAGACATGCTGCTGGTCATCGAGGCCATGAAGATGGAGAACGAGTTCAAGGCCTCCGCCGCCGGCACCGTCAGCGAGGTCCGGGTCCAGGCCGGTCAGCCCGTGAATGCCGGAGATGTGCTATTGGTAATCGCCTGATGGCCGAGCCGGCGATCGCGTTCCGACTGGTCAACAAATTCTTCGGCCGGCTCCACGTGCTCAAGGACATCGACCTGACGGTCGCGCCCGGCGAGGTGGTCGTCGTCTGCGGCCCGTCGGGCTCGGGCAAGAGCACGCTGATCCGCTGCGTCAACGCGCTGGAGCGGGTCCAGAGCGGCGAGATCGTGGTCCTGGGCGAGTCGGTGACGAGCGCCGGCGCCAACCTGACTCGCCTGCGGACACAGGTGGGGATGGTCTTCCAGTCGTTCAATCTTTTCCCCCACATGACCGCGCTCCAGAACATCATGCTGGCGCCGCTCAAGGTCCGGAGGCTGGCGCGGGCGGAGGTGGAGAAGACCGCGCGCGCCCTGCTGGAGCGGGTGGGCATCCCCGACAAGGCGGACAACTACCCGGCCAACCTCTCGGGCGGGCAGCAGCAGCGCGTCGCCATCGCCCGCGCGCTGGCCATGCACCCCAAGATCATGCTGTTCGACGAGCCGACCTCCGCGCTGGACCCGGAGATGATCAACGAGGTCCTGGAAGTGATGACCGACCTGGCCCGGGACGGGATGACCATGATGGTGGTCACCCACGAGATGGGGTTCGCGCGCCGGGTGGCCCGCCGGATCGTGTTCATGGACGGCGGCGTGGTGGTGGAGGAGGCCGCTCCGGAGGCGTTCTTCGCCAGCCCCACGTCGGACCGCGCCCGGCAGTTCCTGTCCAAGATCCTCTCACACTGAAGGGAGGCTTCAATGAAGCGACTGCTCGCGCTGCTCCTCACCCTCGCCGTCGCGCTCGGCGGCGCCGCGCCCGCGTTCGCCGAGACGACACTCGAGAAGATCGAGCGAACCGGGACCCTCACCATCGGCACCCGCACGGGGTCGCCCCCCTTCGGCTTCGTCAACAAGCAGAACGAGTGGGTGGGCTTCTCGATCGACCTGGTCGAGCAGGCCATCAAGCCCGCGATCGAACGCAAGGTCGGCAAGTCGATCAAGGTCGAGAAGAAGGAGTCGACGCCCGCCACCCGCATCCCGTTGCTCACCTCCAACGCCGTCGACCTCATCGCCGAGACCATGACCGACACCCGGGCCCGGCGTGAGAGCGTGGACTTCAGCCTGACCTTCTTCGTGACCGGCGCCCAGTTCCTGGTCAACAAGAGGGCTCCCATCAAGGGCATCGAGTCGATCGCGGGCAAGCGGATCGCCGCCCAGCAGGGCTCGACCAATGCCCGGATCCTCCGGGAGCGCGTTCCCACCGCCCAGCTGCGCGAGTTTCCCGACCAGCCGGCCGCCTTCCAGGCGCTGGCCCAGGGGCAGGTGGACGCCTACACCAACGACGGCATCCAGCTGGCCGGGCTCAAGGCCAAGGCTCCCAATCCCGGCGACTGGGTGATCGTCGGCGACTTTTACTCCTACGAGCCGTACGGGATGGCCATGCGCAAGAACGAGTCGGACTTCCGCCACCTCGTGAACGTGGGGCTCATGGAGGCCATCGAGGCCGGCAAGTACTTCGAGATCTACGAGAAATGGTTCGGGCCCAAGGGCGAGGTACCCTATCCGCTGACGGCCGAGAACAAGCGCTTCATGATCATGCAGGTGGTACCGAAGTAGTTTGCGCTACGAGTTCAACTGGAGCGTGCTCTGGAGCGGCCAGTCCGGCAGCTGGCTGCTCCAGGGCCTCCTCACCACGCTGGAGATCTCCGCGCTGGCCTGGCTGCTGGCGGCGGCGCTGGGGATCCTCTCCGGCGCGCTGCGCACGGTACCCTGGCCGCCGCTCAGGGCGGCGGCGGCGTTCTACGTGGAGTTCTTCCGCAACGTGCCGCTCCTGGTCTGGATGTTTTTCTGGTACTTCGGCGTCCCGCCGCTCCTGCCCGGGGCCGTGCAGGACTGGCTCTTCAACCACGGCGCCGAGTTCTGGGCCGGCATGTTCGCGCTCGGCGTCTATCACGGCGCCCGGATGTCCGAGGTGATCCGTTCAGGCATCCAGTCGATCCCCCGCACCCAGTTCGAGGCCTCCCAGGCGATCGGGCTCAGCGTGTGGCAGGCCTACCGGCTCGTCATCCTGCCCATCGCCATCCGCCTGATCGTGCCCCCGGCCACCAACGAGTCGCTGAACCTCTTGAAGAACTCCTCGGTGGCGCTGACGATCAGTGTGGCCGAGCTGACCTTCCAGACCCGCCAGATCGAGACCTACACCGCCAGGGCCATCGAGGCGCTGACCGCGGGCACGCTGATCTACCTCGTGCTGTGCGTGTCGATCGCGGCCGTCATGACGCGCCTCGAGCGCCGCTTCGCCATTCCGGGCCTCATCGCGCGGGTGGGAGCGGGCTAGTGCCGGTCCAATTAACTTCGCCATACTTCGTTCTCGGATCCACTCAGGCTCGCCTCGGGCAGCGGCTGCCCTGCAGCTTCGCACTCCCACGCCGGTCCTCGACGTACAACCGCGTACGCCTCCGGCCGGCGCCTCCCTCGGGCCTCGTCTGGCTCGTTACTTGGACCGGCACCCGGCAGGGCACCCGTTGAGGCCTCGCCGGAACCGGGTGGGAGCGGGCTAGCGATGCTCGATCTCTCTGTCATCGTCAACAACTTCACGTTCCTCGTCGTCCAGGGCCTGCTCGGGCTGGGAGGCTTCGCCGGCGGAACGCTGCGGCTGGCCCTCCCCGCCATCGGGCTGGGCTTCCTGCTCGGCATCTTCATCGGCCTGGCCCGGCTGACCCGGATGGCCTGGATCCGGGTGCCGGCCACGCTCTACGTCGAGTTCTTCCGAGGCGTGCCCCTGGTGATGGTCATCTTCTGGATGTGGTTCATCATGCCGCAGCTCCTGCGCCTGCCCATCCCCGAGTACGGCGTGGCCCTCACGGCCTTCGTGATCTTCGAGGCGGCCTACTTCGGCGAGATCGTGCGCGCGGGCATCCAGTCGGTGCCGCGGGGCCAGGTGGAGGCGGCGACGGGGCTGGGCCTGTCCGGGGCTCAGGCCATGGCCTACGTCGTGCTGCCCCAGGCGCTGCGCAACATGGTGCCGTCGATCGTCACCCAGATGATCGTCCTCTTCAAGGACACCTCGCTGGCCTCGATCATCGGCTACGTGGATCTGACCAAGGCGGCCCAGATCGTCAACAACCGCGAGATCCGGCCGTTCGAGCTGTACCTCTTCATCGCGGTCGTCTACTGGATCTTCACCTACTCGATGTCGCGGGCGGCGCGGCGGCTCGAGCAACGGGTCGCCCAGGCATGAGGGGAACCAAGCGCGAGGGGAGACGCATGCCGACAGCCAACACCGCTCCCAGCTTCTTCGAGACCGTCAACACCTACTTCGAGAAGGCGGCGGCGCTCACCGATTACCCGCGGGGCCTGCTCGAGCAGATCCAGGTCTGCAACAGCATCTATGCGTTCCAGTTCCCGGTGCGGACCTCCCGCGGCCTCGAGGTGTTCTCGGGCTGGCGCGTCCAGCACAGCCACCATCGGGTGCCGGTCAAGGGTGGCATTCGCTTCGCTCCCGAGGTCAACGAGGACGAGGTCAAGGCGCTGGCCGCGCTCATGACCTATAAGTGCGCCATCGTCGACGTGCCATTCGGCGGCGCCAAGGGCGGGGTGCGGGTCGACACCAAGAAGTACTCGGCCCAGGAGCTGGAGCAGGTCACCCGGCGTTACACCGCCGAGCTGATCAAGAAGAACTTCATCGGCCCCGGCGTCGACGTGCCGGCCCCCGATTACGGGACCGGCCCCCGCGAGATGGCGTGGATCTACGACACGTACTCCGCGTTCAACCCCGGCGCCATCGACGCGATGGCCTGCGTGACCGGCAAGCCTGTGACCCAGGGCGGCATCCGCGGGCGCGTCGAGGCCACCGGGCGCGGCGTGTACTTCGGCCTGCGGGAGGCGTGCAGCGTGGGCGAGGACATGAAGCCGCTCGGTCTCTCCACCGGTCTCGAAGGCAAGACCGTGGTGGTCCAGGGGCTGGGCAACGTCGGCTACCACACGGCGAGGTTCTGCCAGCAGGCGGGCTGCATCATCGTCGCCCTCTCCGAGCGGGAGGGCGCGGTCTACCGGGCCGAGGGCCTGGACGTCGACGCCGTCGTCAAGCACCAGAAAGAGACGGGATCGATCCTGAACTTCCCCGGGGCCAAGAACATCTCCCCGACCAACCGGGCGCTGGAGCTCCCCTGCGACATCCTGATCCCGGCCGCGCTCGAGAACCAGGTCACAGCCGAGAACGCGCCGCGGATCCAGGCCAAGATCGTGGCCGAGGCGGCCAACGGCCCCACCACCGCGGAAGCGGAGAAGATCCTGCTGGACCGGAGCGTGTTCATCATCCCCGACATCTACCTCAACGCCGGCGGCGTGACCGTCTCCTACTTCGAATGGGTCAAGAACCTCTCCCACGTGAGGTTCGGCCGGGTGGGCAAGCGCTTCGAGGAGGCGGCGTTCGACCGGATGCTCTCGGCCATCGAGAAGGCGACCGGCCGGATCTTCCCCGAGGAGGAGCGGCGCAAGATCGCCCGGGGGGCCGACGAGATCGATCTCGTCAACTCCGGGCTCGAGGAGACGATGATCACCGCCTACCATCAGATCCGCGAGATCAGGAATCGTGACGCCCGCATCCAGGACATGCGGGCGGCCGCCTTCCTCAACGCGCTCCACAAGGTGGCCGCGACCTACATCGAGCTGGGGATCTTCCCGTAACCTCGGGCTCGGAGTGCGCGGGGGCCGGCGTCGGTGCTACGCTCGCCCCGGCGCCCAGGAGGTCTCTCCCATGACGCATGACCTGGTGATTCGCGGTGGCCTCATCGTGGATGGTACCGGTGCTCCCGCCCGGCCGGGTGACGTCGCGGTGACCAACGGCCGCATCGCGGAGGTCGGCGCCGTCGGGGCGGGTGGGCGGCAGGAGATCGACGCCGCCGGCCTGGCCGTGGCGCCCGGCTTCATCGACCCCCACACCCACTACGACGCCCAGCTCACCTGGGACCCTCTGGCCTCGTGCTCGTCGTGGCACGGCATCACCACCATCGTCACCGGCAACTGCGGCTTCACCATCGCGCCGTGCCGTCCGGACGACCGGGGCACGCTCATGCGGATGCTGGAGTACGTGGAGGGCATGTCGCTGGAGGCGATGGAGAAGGGCATCCGCTGGGAGTTCGAGACGTTCCGCGAGTACCTCGCCACCCTCGACCGTGCCGGCCTGTGGGTGAACGTGGGCGCCTTCGTCGGCCACTCCGCGATCCGCCAGTATGTCATGGGCGACGCCGCCTGGGATCGCGCGGCCTCGGAGGTCGAGATCGCCGAGATGTGTCGGCTGGTGAAGGAGGCGATGGCGGTCGGGGCCATCGGCCTCTCTTCCTCGGCGAACACGAACCACGTCGGCGGCCGCGGCCGTCCCGTGCCCAGCCGGGTGGCGGAGGAGCAGGAGCTGACCCGCCTCGTGGCCGCCATGGGGGAGACCGGACGCGGGATCCTCGAGGTCACGATCGGCGGCACCCGCCCCGACCGTGTCGCCGAGATCGACCGGTTCGTGGAGCTCTATCGGGCCGGCGGGCGCCCGGTCACGCCGCTCTCGCTCCGCCACAACCCGCTGCGCCCGGACGAGCACCGCACGATCCTGGCCCGCTTCGAGGCGCTCCACCGTGAGGGCGTCCGGCTCTATCCGCAAGTTACGTGCTCGCCGCTCACCGCCACCTTCCAGCTCTCGGGCGCCTTCGTGTTCTACCGCTTCCCGGTGTGGCGACGGGTCATGGAGGCGCCGCCGTCGGGCTGGCGGGCGCTCTTCGGTGACCCCGCCTTCCGGGCCGAGTTCGCGGCAACGGTGGGCCGCTCGGCCCTCTTCACCGGCGATGCCTCACCGCTGCGCGTGCGCCGCGTTCACAAGGATGTCCACGCAAGCTTCGTCGGCCGGACGGTGGACCAGGTCGCCGCGGCCATGGGCAAGGAGGTCGTGGACGCGTTCTTCGATCTCGCCCTCGACGACGAGCTCGGGACCGAGTTCACCGTGGCCATCATGAACACCGACGCTGCCGCCGTCGCCGAGATCTTCACCCATCCCCTGGCCCTGCTCGGGCTCGGGGATGCGGGCGCCCACCTCACGCTCTTCTGCGAGGCGGGCCAGACGAGCCGCCTGCTGGGTCACTGGGTTCGGGAGCGGCGGGCGCTGTCGCTCGAAGAGGCGGTGCGCCGAATCACCTCGATGCCTGCCGACGTCTTCGGCCTCGCCGATCGTGGGCGCCTCCACCCGGGGCTGGCCGCCGACATCGTCGTGTTCGATCCGGCCACGATCACCGACCACCCGCCCGAGCTGGTGCACGACCTGCCCGACGGCGGACCGCGCCTGGTTCAGCGGGCGGGCGGCATCGTCTGGTCCTTCGTCAACGGCCGCCCGCTGATCCGTGAGGGCCGGATGCCCGAGGCGCCCGACGAGCCGGGGCCGGGCCGGGTCCTCCGCTCGGCGGTTTCTTAGACGCAGTCGCGGCCGATCGCGATCTCGGCGGAAGAGTGGGAGGTCCTGAGCCGAGATGAGTTGTAGACCGACTGGTGCGGGATGAGTGGCCCGCCGCCTACTTCACCGCGCCGGCGGTGAGCCCGGAGACATAGTAGTCGAGGAAGAAGACGTAGAGCAGCACGATCGGCACCGAGGCCAGCATCGCCCCGGCCATGAGCCCGCCCCAGAAGTAGATGTCGCCGCGGATCAGCTCGCTGGTGACGCCGACGCTGGCCGTGATCTCGTCCGACGACGACGTGAAGGTCAGCGCGTAGATGAACTCGTTCCAGGAGAGCGTGAAGGCGAAGAGCACGGCACAGACCAGCCCGGGCACGGCCATGGGCAGCACGATGCGGGTGAGCGCCTGCAGGCGAGTGGCGCCGTCGACCATGGCGCACTCCTCGACCTCTTTGGGCACGGTGCGGAAGTAGCCCATCAGCAGCCAGGTGCAGAACGGGACCAGGAAGGTGGGGTAGGTGACGACCAGCGCCCACTTGGAGTCGGCCAGCCCCAGCCAGTGCACCACCTGGGCCAGCGGCAGGAAGAGCAATGACGTCGGCACCAGGTAGGTGACGAAGATCCCGGTGCCGAACGTGTTGACGCCGAAGAACCGCAGGCGGGCCAGCGCGTAGGCGGCGATGGTGCCGATGATCACCGACACGGTGGTCGCCAGCATGGTGACGAGCAGGCTGTTCTTCGTCCAGGTCAAGAACCCGGTGTCCCAGAGCAGCTTCTGGTAGTGCTCGAGCGTGGGCCCCTGACGGATCAGCAGGGGCACCGCCTCGCGATCGTACAGCTCCCGGTCCGTCTTCAGCGATGTCAGCGCCATGTGGTAGAAGGGGAAGAGCGCGAAGATCAGGAACGGCACCAGCCCCAGGTGCAGCGCGATCTTGGTCAGCAGTGGACGATGCGTGACCGCCATCAGTACACCTGCCGGCGTACGAACTTGAGCTGGGCCCAGACGACGAGCACCAAAACGGGGAAGAGGTAGAGCGAGATGGCCGCCCCCTGGCCGATCTGCCCGGACTCCAGCCCCACCTGGCGGGCCAGCGTGGCAAAGAGGTGGGTGGAGTTGATGGGCCCGCCGTGGGTCAGGACGTAGACGATGTTGAAGTCGCTGAAGGTGAAGATGGTCGAGAAGAGGACGACGATGGCCAGCACCGGCTTGAGCATGGGCAGCGTCACGTACCAGAAGCGCGCGACGGGCCCGGCCCCGTCGGCCTCAGCCGCCTCGTAGAGTTCCTTGGGGATGGAGACCAGCCCGGCCAGAATCGTGATGGCGAAGAACGGCAGCCCCCGCCAGATGTTGACGGTGACGACCGCGGTCATCGCGTAGTACTTCTGCCCGAGCCAGTTCGGTCCGGGCGGGTCCATGACCCCCAGCGCGATGCCCGACCAGTTCACGACGCTGTACAACGAGTTGAACATCCACCACCAGCCCAGCGTGCTGAGCGCGGTGGGGATGACCCACGGCAGCAGCACCGCCCCCCGGATCAGGCGCTTGAACCAGAGCTGCTGGTTGAGCAGCAGGGCCAGGGTGATGCCGAGCACGAGCTTGAGGGCCACGGAGGCGCCGGTGAAGACGAAGGCGTTCTGGAAGGTCTGGCGGAACGAGTCGCTTTGCCACAAGGCGACGAAATTCCGGATACCGATGAAGTGGCTGGGGCGCCCGATGAAGGCGTTCGACGTGGCGAAGTAGAGCGCCATGGCGAACGGGTAGGCCACCAGCAGCACGATGAGGACCAGGGCCGGGGTGACGAAGGCCGGCCCCAGGAACCGCTCGTGGTCGAGCCATTCCCGGACCCGGAGGCCGGGCCGGGAAACCGCCGATCCGACACGAACGCTACCGACGGCCACCGGTCACTCGCTGATGATCCGTTTCATTTCCTTCTCGGCCCAGGTGATGGCTTCCTTGGTCGGCGTGCCGGTCACCGCCTTGGCGATCATGTTGGGTAGGATGAACTCGTTGGTGATGCGCTGGATCTTGTCGCTCCCCGGGGCCGGCCAACCGTAGCAGTGGAACTGGACGCCTTCCTGCTTGAGCGCGGCGAACTTGGGATCGGTCTTGAGCACCGGGTGGTCCAGCAGGCTGGCGTACACCGGCAGGTTGAAGGCGTCGCCCGACATGATGTACTCGTCGAAGACCTCCCGCTTCCCGAGCAGGTAGCGGATCCACTCCTTGGCCGGCTCCACGTTCTTGGAGAACTTCCAGATGCCGATGTGCCGCGGCACGTCCGTCTCGTGGCGCCCGTGGGGGCCGGCCAGGCTCCGGTGGTGGTTGATCCCGTCGGCGGTGACCAGCTTGCGGTTACGGGCCACGATGTAAGCGCTCACCGGGTTGTGGATCCACCCGGCCTTGCCCGCGTTCAGCGTGTCGTTGTTGCTGGCGTCGGTCCAGGACAGGACCTCGGGCTCCATGCAGTCGCGGAACATCTTCTTGTACCACTCGACGGTCTGCTCGGTGGCGGGCGAGTTGATGCGGACGGTCTTCCCGTCCTTGTCCACTTCCATCCCGCCGAAGGACCACAGCACGGGCCCGGCCGTGGAGATGGAGTCATAGTTCTGGCTGATGGGGATCCCCACCGGGTGCCCCATCTTCTTCAGCTCCTTGCCGACGGTGTAGAGGTCCTCCCAGGTGTCGGGGACCTTGAGGCTGGCCTTTTTGAAGAGATCCTCGCGGTAGGCGGCCACGAAGAACGTGTGGTACTGCGGCACCGCGCGCCAGACGCCTTTGACGTTGGCCGTCTCCTGCGCCGAGGCGAGGACCTTGCCGTACTTCTTCTCAACCTCGGCCACCAGGTCGGAGACATCCACCAGCTGGGTCTCGTAGAGCCACGGGAAGTGCATGCGCATCTCGATCAGGTCGTGGCCGGCCTGGCTCTGCACCTCGGAGGCGTACTTGGCCGCCTGCTGGGGATGGGCGATGTGGTCGATCTTGATCTTGATCCCGGAGTCTTTGGTGAACCGCTGGCCGATCTCGGCCAGCTTCTTGTCCGAGTTCGGCGCGAAGTTGTTCCAGCAGAGGTACGAGATCTCGCGCTGCTGGCCGCGCGCCGGCGGCACCCCCGCGGCGAGAACGCCCGCCAGACCTGCGCCGGTGGCCGTCAGGAAGTGGCGGCGATTCATGGGCTCCATGGGCTCCTCCTCCTCGGATCGAGACGAGCTAGAGACCGAACCTCGCTGGCGGGGACTTTAGACAGCCTGGCCGCTCCTGTCAAGGAAGGGTCGGCGTCCAGCCCTTGAAGCGCTCGCGCAGCGCCTTCTTGTCGAACTTCCCGACGCTGGTCTTGGGCACGGCGTCGATGAGGACGACCGCGTCGGGCAGCGCCCACTTGGCCAGCTTGGGCCGCAGGTAGTCGAGGATCTCGGCGGGGGCGAGCTCGGCGCCGGGCTTGGGGACGACGCAGGCCAGCGGGCGCTCCACCCACCTGGGATGGGGCACCGCGATGACCGCCGCCTCCAGCACCTTGGGGTGGCCCATGATGAGCGTCTCGACGTCGATGGACGAGATCCACTCCCCGCCCGACTTGATGAGGTCTTTGGTCCGGTCGGTGATCTGCACATAGCCCTCGGGATCGAGGGTGGCGACGTCGCCGGTGCGGAACCAACCGTCGGGGGTGAAGCGGTCGGCGGAGTCGGGGTTGTTGTAGTACGACCGGATCACCCAGGGGCCGCGCACCTGCATCTCGCCCATGCTCTGGCCGTCCCAGGGCTGCTCGCGCCCCTCGTCGTCCACGATACGGAGATCGACGCACACGGTGGGATAGCCCTGCTTGGCCCGAATGGCGTAGCGCTCCTCGTCGGGGAGCGTCTCCATGTAGGACTTGAGACGGCAGATGGTGCCCAGCGGCGTCATCTCGGTCATGCCCCAGGCATGGAGCATGGGGGCCCCGTACTTCTTGTCGAACTTCTCGAGAAGCGTCCGGGGCGCGGCCGACCCGCCGATCGGGATCGCGCGGATCGAGGAGACGTCCCGCCCCGGCTCCGCTTCCAGGATGGCGTCGATGGCGATCCACACCGTCGGCACCGCGCCCACGAACGTGACGCGCTCGTTGTGGACGATCTCGACGATGTCCCGCGGCTGGGGGTTGGGGCCGCCGAAGAACTGGGTGGCGCCGTTCATGACGCCGGCGAAGGGGACGCACCAGGCGTTGGCGTGGAACATGGGGACGATGTGGAGGATGACGTCACGCTCCGAGATGCCGAGCACGTCGGTCATCGATGACGCCATCGAGTGCAGGAAGATCGCCCGGTGTGTGTAGACGGCGCCTTTGGGGTTGCCGGTGGTGCCGGACGTGTAACACATGCCGGCGGCATCGGTCTCCTCGAGCCTGGGCCAGGCCGTCACCGGCGTGGCGCTGCGCAGGAGCTCCTCGTAGTCGAGCGCGCCGGGCGGGATCTGGGCGTCCGGCGTGTCCTTCATGACGACGACGTGCTCGACCGAGGGGAGCTGCCGGCGCAGCGGCTCCAGGGTCGGCCAGCAGCTCGCGTCCGCGATCAGCACCCGGTCGGCGGCGTGGTTCACGATGTAGGTGATGTCCGGGGCGGACAGCCGGATGTTCACGGTGTGGAGAACGGCGCCCATCATGGGGGCGGCGAAGTAGACCTCGAGGTGGCGGTGGGAGTTCCAGGCGAAGGTGCCCACCCGGTCGCCCTTCTTCACGCCGAGGGACCTGAGCGCGCCGGCCAGGCGCGCCGTGCGGTCGGCGAAGTCGGCGTAGGTCGACTTCAGGAGCCCCACGCCCGGCACCCGCGTGCCCAGCGTCTTCTTCGGGAAGAGCTTGCGCGTGCGCTCGAAGAAGTGGGTGATGGTGAGCGGATAGTGCATGATCAGGTCGTCTTGCGGTGCGCTCATGCTCATCGGCCTCCCAGATCTTCCGATGTGGCGCAGCGGAACCCGACGTGATGGTGGCCGGCGGCGGCGCCGCGGCAATCGTACGAGCGCCGGCGGGTCACGGACAGCTCCCCCGCGGGATCGTCGTGGCTGGCGCCGCGCACGACGACGCTCACAGGCTCGTCTCGGGCGCGCTCCGCCTGCGGCTCCGCGTCCGCCCTGCGGCTTCGCCCTCCCATGCCCTCGCCGGTGAAGGCCTCGCGTCCGTCGTCATCCCGATAAGGGTACGGTCGGAGCATCGTCGACGTCCACTCGCGCAGGTTGCCCAGCAGGTCCTCGACGCCGTAGGGGCTTTGGCCCCCCGGCCGCGCGTCGGTGGGCTCGGTGGCGTTGGAGCGGCGGCCGTAGACCGCGCCTTCGGCAGGCGAGCCATCAGGCCCGCACTCTAGGGGCTCGGCCAAGGGGGTGTCAATCGCGAGGCGGCCCATTGACTCCGCGCGCGCTCCGGTGTATTCGAGCGGCGCGTCTTCGTCACTCGAGCCCACACCACGAGCAAGGAGGAGGCCATGTCAAGCCGCGCTCACGCAGGGTTCATTGTGGCCGCGGGACTCGCCGCGGTGGTAGTCGTTCTCGCTGGCGGCGGGCGAGCCGCCGCCGCCCAGACGCCGGTCGTTCTGAAGGTCGCCACCGTCAACGCCGGTGAGAGTCCGCGGAACACAGCCGCCTACGAGTTCGCCCGGGTGGTGATGGAAAAGTCGAGAGGGCGGATCAAGGCCGAGGTCTTCATCAACAACCAGCTCGCCCGGGGCGAAGGGGCGACGCTGGAGGGCGTTCAGCTCGGGACGATCGACGTGGCGCCGGTCGGCAGCGCCCCCATCGGCGGGATCTTCGAGCCGGCCTATCTCCCGCTCGATCTGCCGTTCCTCTGGTCCAGTCGCGAGCAGGTGTGGACGGTGATGGACGGACCGGTCGGGCAGGAGCTGTTCAAGAAGATGGAGGCCAAGGGGGTGAAGGGGCTCTGCTTCGGCGGCGGCTGGGGCTTCCGGAACATGCAGTCGAACAAGCGTCCGATCTACACGCCCGACGACATGAAGGGCCAGACCATCCGCGTCCAGGAGTCGCCGATTTACGTCGCCATGATGAAGCAGCTCGGCGCCAACCCGGTGCCCATGCCGTGGGGCGAGGTGTACCTGGCCATGAAGCAGGGCACGGTCGACGGCATGGAGACGCCGGTCTTCACCGTCGTCTCCGACAAGTTTTACGAGGTGACGAAGTACTATTCCCTCACCAGGCATACCTATCCGCCGATCTCGTGGTTCACGAACCTCAAGAAATACCAGGCCCTGCCCGCCGATCTCCGCCAGATCGTCGACGAGGCCGCCACGGCGGCCTGCGCGATGGATCGGAAGGCGGAGGTCGAGAAGGAGAAGACCGACCTGGAGTTCATCAAGAAGGCCGGCGTCCAGGTCAACGAGGTGAAGGATCTCAAGGCGTTCCAGGATCGCATGGGCCCCGCCTACGACCTGGTGACGACAAAGGTGGGCAAGGAGTGGATGGACCGGGTGCTGGCCGCGGTGAGGGCCGCGAAGTAGGGCCGTGGTCCGGAAGATCCTGAGCCACAGCGTGGAGGCGATGTGCCTCGTGCTGATGGTGGTCCTCTCCGTCGACCTCATGCTCGGGGTCTTCTCCCGGTACGTCCTCGTCCGGACATTCACCTGGTACGACGAGATCGCGCGAGGGTGCTTCGTCTGGGTGGTGTTTCTCGGAGCGGCGGTGGGCGTCAGGCGCGGCGCCCACTTCCGCCTGCATCTCTTCGTGGGCCGCCTCCCGCCGCGTCTGCAGCGGGCCGTCGTGGCCGTCGGGCCCCTGGCGGTGATCGCCTTCTCGCTCGTGCTCGTCGATCAGGGCTGGGCGTTCGTCGAGCTGGGACGGGTCCAGCAGACCCCGGTCATGGGCATCTCGAAGGCGTGGATTTACGCCGCCATGCCCGTGGGCGGCGCGCTCATGCTCCTCTACAGCCTGCCGCCGCTGTGGCGCGCCCTGCGAGGCGTCCTCGGGTGATCGGGCTCATGGCGGTCACCTTCGCGAGCCTCCTCATCCTGGCGGTCCCGGTGGCGTACACCATCGGTCTGGCCGGGGTCGTGGCGCTCGTGTGGAGCGGCGACTATCCGCTGACGATCATCGTGCAGCAGATCTTCCTGGCCGCAGATTCTTTCGTTCTCCTGGCGATCCCGCTCTTCATCCTGGCGGGTGCGCTGATGGAAACCGGTGGCATCGCCGTGCGCCTCGTGCGCTTCGCCCAGGCCCTGGTCGGATGGATCCGCGGCGGCCTCGCCATGGCTGTCGTCGTGGCCGAGTACATCTTCTCGGGAATCTCCGGCTCCACCATCGCCGACGTGTCCGCCATCGGCGCCACCATGATCCCCCCCCTGACCCGGGCCGGGTACAAGCCGGAGCAGGCGGTGAGCGTGGTGGCCGCGGCGTCGGCGATGGGGATCCTGGTGCCGCCCTGCATCCTCATGATCGTCATCGGGTCCATCGCCAACGTGTCGGTAGCCGCGCTCTTCGTGGGCGGGTTCATCCCGGCCTTCGTCCTCGCGATCGCAATCATCGCCTACATCTATCTGCAGGCGCGGCGGGAAGGCATGGCCCCGCCGCCACGGACGACGCTGAGCGAGCTCGGCCGCGCCTTCGTCGGCGCACTGATTCCGCTCGGGCTTCCGACCATCATCTTCGGCGGGATTCTGGGCGGCGTCATGACCCCGACGGAGGCGGCAGCGGTGGCGGTCTTCTACGCCGCCATCGTGGGGCTCTTCGTCTACCGCGAGATTCGCTGGTCCCAGCTCCCGGCCATCCTCGTCCAGAGCGCCGTCGTCACCGCGAACGTCTGCTTCCTGCTCGGCACGGCGGCGGTGGTGGCGTGGATCCTGGCCGTGCAGCAGATTCCGGCGCTGCTGCTGCAGACGATGACCTCGATGTCGACGGGGCCGACGTTCTTCCTCGTCTTCACGGCGCTCCTGTTCATCCTCCTCGGCGCGGTGCTGGAGGGGCTGCCGGCGGTGGTGATCCTCCTGCCGACCTTCCTGCCGGCCGTCAAGCAGTTCAACATCGATCTGATCCACTACTCGATCGTGGTGGTGGCCGCCACCGGCATCGGTCTGTTCCTTCCGCCGATCGGCGTCGGGCTCTTCATCTCCTGCGGCATCGCCAACATCAGCGTCGATCGGGCGGTGCGGCCCATGCTCCCCTATGTCGCCTTTCTCTGCCTGGGGCTCCTGCTCGTCATCCTCTTTCCCTGGCTGACGCTCATCCTCCCCCGGCTCTTCCGGCTCTGAGGCCGCCGAAGAGGGTCGCGCCGCCCCCGTCCAAGCCGGTGACAGGAGGAACGCGAGGCGTACCCGGGGCCGCGGGCGGGTCCCTCTGGCCCGCCGCCCCGAAGCCTTCCGCAGCCACGCCCCTCGCGGCACTCGTGATATCGTGAAGCCGCGATGCGCTCTCGCTGGAACGACGCCGAGGCCCGAGACCTCGCCCCGCTCGACCTGCTCGTCTACGCTTCCCGCCTGATCGGCGCCGAGACCTCGCTGGTCGTCTGGGGCGGCGGGAACACCTCGATCAAGACGGTCGAGCGTGATCATCGCGGCCGCGACGTCGCGGTGCTGCGGGTCAAGGGCAGCGGCTCCGATCTCAAATCGATCCAGCGCAAAGACTTCCCGGGCGTCTGCCTGGACGACCTCCGCGCGTTGCTGGATCGCGAGGACATGGGCGACCAGGAGATGGTGGATTACCTGGCGCGCGGATTGATGGATACCGGCGGTCCCCGGCCCTCGATCGAAACCCTGCTCCACGGCTTCCTGCCGGCGTTCGCCGTCATCCACACCCACGCCGACGCCATCGTGTCGCTCACCAACAACGACCGCTGCCGGGAGGTGCTGACGGGCGTCTACGGCAAGGACGTCATCGCGCTCGCGTATCGCCGGCCCGGCTTCCGCATCTCCAAGGAGGTGGCCGACGCGATCGCCGAGCACCCGGAGCCCAGGGCGGTCGTCCTGGAGCGCCACGGCACCATCACCTGGGGGGCGACGGTCCGGGAGGCCTACGAGGGCACGATCGAGCTGATCACCCGTGCCGAGGAGGCGATCGCCGAGCAGAAGAGGGGGCGCAAGCTCTTCGGGGGTCCGCGGGTGCCGGTGCTCGCGCCTCCGCGTCGGCGCGAGATCGCGGTGGCGGTGGCGCCGCGCCTCCGGGGGCTGCTGAGCCGCCATCGCCGGGCGATCGTGACGTTTGACGACACGCCGGCGGTCACCGAGTTCGTCTCGTCCGTGGACGCGCCCGCCCTCTCGCAGGCGGGGCCGGCGACGCCCGATCACACCATCTACACCAAGCGACTGCCGTGCGTGGTGAGGCTCGACGAGGCCGGCGACGCGGGCGCCGTCACCGAGGCGATCGAGCGGAGCCTCTCCGAGTTCGAGCGGGACTACACGCGCTACTTCGAGGAGCACCGGTTCGAGGGCGCGCGGCTCACCGATCCGCTCCCGCGCATCGTGCTCGTGCCCGGTCTGGGGATGTTCACGGCCGGACGGGACCGCCGCACGGCCGGCATCGTGAGCGACATGTATCACCACACCATCGACGTCATCGGCAACGCCTCCGCCTTCGGCCGCTACGCGTCGCTCACGGCCCGGGACGCCTTCGACGTCGAGTACTGGCCCCTCGAGCTCTACAAGCTGACGCTGGCCCCGCCGGAGAAGGAGCTGGCGCGCCGCATCGCGCTGGTGACCGGCGGCGCCTCCGGCATCGGCCGCGCCGTCGCCCGTCGCCTGGCGGCAGAAGGGGCGCACGTCGTCGTGGCCGACGTGGACGAGGCCGGCGCCCGGAAGACGGCCGAGGAGATCACGGCTGCCGCCGGGAGCGGGCGCGCCCTGGGCCTCATGATGGACGTGACGAGTGAGGCGTCGGTGCACACAGCGTTCGAGGCGGCCGCGCTCGAGTACGGCGGGCTCGACGTCCTCGTCTCCAACGCGGGCATCGCCCACTCCGCGCCGGTGGCGGACATGGCG
The DNA here is from genome assembly GCA_001917535.1 of Candidatus Rokubacteria bacterium 13_1_40CM_69_27. Lineage (GTDB taxonomy): Bacteria > Methylomirabilota > Methylomirabilia > Rokubacteriales > CSP1-6 > MNEF01. The sequence continues at coordinate 3,368 of MNEF01000114.1, read as the reverse complement.
CTGGCCGACTGGGAGCGGTCGTTCGCCGTGAACTCGACCGGCCACTTCCTGGTCGCGCGCGAGGCAATGAAGATCCTGATCCGCCAGGGGCTGGGGGGCGCGCTGGTCTTCATAGCCACCAAGAACGTGATGGCGCCCGGCAAGGACTTTGCCGCCTACTCGGCGGCGAAGGCGGCCGAGGCTCAGCTGGCCAAGGTGCTCGCCCTCGAGGGCGCCCCCTACCGCATCCGCTCGAACATCGTGCACCCTGACGCCGTCTTCCAGGACTCGCGATTGTGGTCTGACGAGGTGCGGCGCCAGCGGGCGGCCGCCCAGGGGATCGCCGCCGACCAGCTCGAGGACTTCTATCGCAGGCGCAACCTGCTGGGCGTGAGGATCCTGCCCGAGGACGTCGCCGAAGCGGTGCTGTTCCTCGCCTCCGACCGCTCGGCCAAGACGACCGGCTGCTCGATCACGGTGGACGGAGGAGTCCGCGAGGCCTTCCCCCGGTGACCTCGTTCGGCGTCTCGCTGTCGCTCCACCCTCCCGAGGAGCAGTTCGGACTGGTGCGGCGGGTAGAGGCGCTGGGGTTCGACTCGGTGTGGTGTGGCGATCATGTATCCTTCAACCTGCCGCTCTACGAGTCGCTCACCCTGCTGGCGTCGTATGCCGGCATCACCACCCGGATCAACCTCGGCACCGCGGTCTATCTGCTGGGGCTGCGGCCGCCGGCGGTGGCCGCCAAGGTCACGGCCACGCTCGACGTCCTCTCGGGCGGCCGGCTGATCTTCGGCGTGGGCGTGGGTGGCGAGAACCCCAAGGAGTTCGAGGCCTGCGGCGTGCCGCACCGGGAGCGGGGCGCCCGGGTGACCGAGGCGATCGACGTCGTGCGCGCGCTCTGGCGCGACACGCCGGCGACCTTCAAGGGGCGATTCACCCAGTTCGAGAACGTCTCCATCGATCCCAAGCCCGTACAGAAGCCCGGCCCGCCCATCTGGGTCGGCGGCCGCTCGGACGCAGCGCTGGTGCGGGCCGGCCGGCAGGGCGACGGCTGGGTCTCCTACGTCGTGACGCCCGAGCGCTACGCCCAGAGCCTGGCCAAGATCCGCGCCGCCGCGGCCGCTCACGGCCGTTCCCTGGACGGTTTCGTTACGGCTCATCTGACTTTCATCACGGTGGGGCGCGACTACGAGCGCGCGCGGACGGCGTGGGTGACCCGGCTCAGCCGGCGCTACGCCCAGGACTTCGCCCCCCTCGCCGACAAGTACGGCGTCATCGGCACCCCGGAGCAGTGCGCCGCCCAGATCGAGCGGTTTCGCGCCGCCGGCTGCACGTACTTTCTGCTCAATCCGATCGGCGAGCCCCCCGAGGAGCGCGAGCAGTTGGAGATGATCGCCGCGGAGATCGTGCCGCGCTTCCGCTCGCGCTGACGCATCCGATCGGAGACATTTTGCAGCCCTGTCGGGGCGCTACAATGGGCGTGGGAAGGAGACAGCGGCATGGGTCAGTTCCGGGTGACCGCCAGGCTGACGGGGCCGACAGGGCTCAGTGAGCAGACGGAGTTGCTTGTCGACACGGGGGCAACGCTCGTCGTCTTACCGCGTTCGCTCGCCGACCGACTCGAGGTGGAGGCCAGGCGGCTCCAGCCCGTGATCATCGCTGGCGGGGTTGGGGCCACGTGGCCGGTCGCTGAAGTCCGAGTGACCATCGACGCTCAGGAGGTCACCACGCCGTGCTTCATCGCTCCCGACGGCCCGGCGCTGCTGGGAGCGGTCGCGCTCGAAAGTCTCTTCCTCGCGGTGGACCCTGTCGCCAAGCGACTCGTCCCCACCAAAGGCCTCGTTCTCTGAGACCACCCGCGGCACCCTGAGCGACATGGCCGCCAAGCCACGAGAGTGTCGGGCGCGCGTGAGCGCCGTGCGCACGCTGACGCCCGAGATCCTCGAAGCCGACCTCGAGCTGCAGGACCCGCCGGCGCTCGAGTTCGAGGCCGGGCAGTGGGTGTCGATTCCCTTCGGGCCCAAGATCGTGCGCGCCTACTCGATCGCCTCCACACCCCGGTCGCCCAAGCGGATCACGCTCTGCGCCGACGTGGCGCCGGGCGGGATCGGCTCGGAGTGGTTCCGTGCCCTGAAGCCGGGCGACGAGGTGGGGTTCAAGGGCCCGCTGGGCGGCTTCGTCTTCACGCGCGCCGACCGCCGACGTCCCCTCTTCGTCGCCGAGGAGATCGGCATCGTGCCGATCCGCGCGATCCTCGCGGAGCTGTACGAGACCGGGTTCGGCCGCCCGGCCACGCTCATCTACTGGGCGCGGAATCCAGGCTGGCTCGCCTATGATGCCGAGTTCCGCTCGCTCGCGCGTCGGTTCCCCGCGTTCTCGTATCATCCGGTCGTCGGGCAGGCCGATCGAGAGTGGACGGGCGAGCAGGATGGCGCCCCGCGGGCGGTCGACCGCCTGACGCCCGGGGTGAACGGGCTGGTCGCGTACGTCTCGGGCGGCGGCGAGATGATCAACCGCGTCCGCGAGGTGCTGGTGGCCAAGGGGTTGGACCGCAAGTCGGTCAAGTGGGAGAAGTTCTGGTGACGTCTGGGGTTCCGCGCGTTGCGGCGGTCGGGGTGGCATGCCCCTGCTCGACCACGCTCCCCATCGATGCGCTCGCGCTATCTCCGGGCGCGAGGCACGACTCCTCGCACTACACGGTCTGGCAGGGGCACACCACCCCGACCGCCACCACACGCCGCACCTCGGCGGTGGCCCGAGCTCGTCCCGGGAGGCATCACCATGGCTGAGCTGACGGGCGGCGAGCTGGTGGCGCGGGTCCTCAGGCAGGCCGGCGTGGGGCACGTCTTCACGCTCTGCGGCGGTCACATCCTGCCCATCTACGACGGCTGTCTCAAGGAGGGCATCCGCATCATCGACGTGCGCCACGAGCAGGCCGCCGCCCACGCCGCCGACGCCTACGCCCGCCTGACCCGGAACGTCGGCGTGGCGATCGTCACCGCCGGGCCCGGCGTGACGGATGCCGTCACCGGCGTGGCCAACGCCTACGCCGCGCGGAGCCCGCTGCTCCTCATCGGCGGTGCGGCGCCGCTGGGGCTGCGCGGTCGGGGCGCGCTCCAGGAGATGGAGCAGGTGGCGCTGCTCCGGCCGATCACGAAAGGCTCATGGTCCGTGCCCGAGACGCGCCAGATCCCCGAGGTGCTGACCACCGCCATCCGCACCGCGCTCAGCGGACGTCCCGGACCCGTGTTCGTCGAGGTCCCGGTGGATCTCTTGCTGAACACGGTCGAGGATCGCCTGGCGCCCATTCCCACCGGCTACGTGCACCGCACGCCGACCCAGGCGGATCCGGACGCCGTGGTGCGCCTGGCGCATCTGCTCGCGCGGGC
>MNEF01000038.1 GCA_001917535.1 Candidatus Rokubacteria bacterium 13_1_40CM_69_27 | reverse complement strand
CACCCGGACGCGGGGCCGGCCCGTCTCCGCGTCCGTGTCCACGCGAACCGCGCAGCCGTACACCGACGTGAGCAGCGCCTCGTCGAGGACATGGGCGGGCGCGCCGAGCCGCGCCACGCGCCCCGAGGCGAGCAGCAGCAGGCGGTCGGAGATCTCGGCCGCCAGGTTGAGATCGTGGGAGACGAGCAGGACCGTGACACCTTGCTCCCGATTGATCCGGCGCAGGAGCCCGACGCATTCCACCTGGTAGTGGAGATCCAGGTGCGCGGTCGGCTCGTCCAGGATGAGCAGGCGCGGCTGCTGGGCGAGGGCGCGGGCCAGGATCACGCGCTGCCGCTCGCCGCCGCTCAGGCTCTCCACGGGCACCGGCCCCAGCTCCGTCACGCCCGTCAGGGCCATCGCCTCGCGCGCGATCGCCAGGTCGTCCGCCGTCTCGAAGAAGCGGCGGGGCCCGTGCGGGTAGCGTCCCATCAGCACGAGCTGCTCGACGGTGAACGGCAGGGACTGGGGGAGATCCTGAGGCACCACGGCGACATGGCGCGCCAACTCCCAGCGCGTCAGGCGGGCCAGCGGCGCGCCCTCGAGCCGGATCTCGCCGCGCGCCGGCTCGACCACCTTGGTCAGCAGCCGGACGAGGGTCGTCTTGCCCGCGCTGTTAGGGCCGATCAGGCCCAGGATCTCGCCGCGCGCGATGGCGAAGCTCAAGCCGGCGAGCGCGAACGGCCGCGCCCGCCGCCGCTCGACGGCGGGATAGCCGAACTCGACACCCGCCAGGTCCACCAGCGGCGTCACAGAACCCCCCGCGTGCGCGTGCGCAGCACGTAGATGAAGACCGGCGCGCCGCAGAAGGACGTGATCACGCCGACCGACAGCTCGGCCGGGGCGACGATATTGCGGGCGAGCGTGTCCGCCACGAGGAGGAAGATGCCGCCGCCGAGCAGGGCCGTGGGGACCAGGAGCCGGTTGTCGGGGCCCAGGAGGAGGCGCAGGACGTGCGGCACCACCAGCCCCACGAAGCCGATGGGGCCGGCGAAGGCCACGACGCTGGCGGTCAGCAGCGCCGAGCCGACGAACACGCGCACCTTGAGACGCTCGGCGTTGACGCCGAGCTGGAGCGCCGCCTCCTCGCCGAGCGCGAGCACGTTGAGCTGGCGGGCCTGGCCCAGGATCAGCCAGAAGCCGGCGCCGGCCAACGCCGCGAAGAGGGCCAGGGAGCCGGGCGGAATCGGACTGACGTTGCCCAGGAGCCAGTGGACGATCCCTCCCAGCCGGTTGATGTCGACGAGCGACGTCAGCACCGTGGTCGCCGAGGCGAAGAAGATGCCCACGATGACCCCGGACAGGAGCAGCGTCTGGATCGGGAGCGCCCCGTTGACGGAGGCGATCAGATAGACCGCGCCGCCCGCCAGCAGCGCACCGCCGAAGCCGAAGAGCGTGAGCCGGAGCGCGTCCGTCACTCCGGCGCCGGCGCCCCACAGCTGGGCGATCACCACGCCGAACGCCGCGCCGCTCGACACGCCCAGCACCGAGGGCTCGGCCAGCGGGTTGCGGGTCAGCCCCTGGAAGCCGACGCCAGCCACCGCCAGCGCGCCGCCGGCCACCGCCGCCGCCACGATGCGCGGCAGGCGCAAGCTCAGGATGACGACGCTCTCGGTCGACTCGGCATGCGCGCGCCCTGCCAGCACCTTGAGGACAGCCGCCGGCGAGATTCGCGCGCTCCCGAGGAACAGCGCGACCGCCACGACGGCGAGCAAGCCGGCGACGAAGCCGCCGAGGACCAGCAGCAGCCGCCCGCCGCGCGTCATCGAAAGGCCTCGGGATGGATCACGCGGGCCAACAGCTCGAGGCCGTCGACGACGCGCGGACCGTAACGATGGAGCACGTTGCCGTCCACGGCGTACACGCGACCGGCCCGGACGGCCGGGAGGCTCCCGAGCCTGTCCCATTTGTCCCGAGCGATCGGCTCCGAGCCCGTTCCGTGGCGGGCCAGGATGATGACCTCCGGGGCCCGGGCGACCGCGGCCTCGACGCTGAAGCGCGGATAATCGCTGCGCTCGTCGGCGGTGATGCTCTCGCCGCCGGCCAGTCGGATGAGCTCGGTGACGATGGCGCCGCGCCCGGGCACGATGAGCGGCTCGGGCCAGAGGACATAGAGGACGCGCGGACGCGGGAAGGGCGCCACGGCCTTCTCCACGTTCTGGATGCGCTGCTGCAGGTGCGCGATCAGCCGCGCCACGGCGGCCTCGCGCCCGCTCAGCGTTCCCAGCCGCGCCGCCACCTCCAGCATCTGGGCCACGCTGCTGGCGTGGACAAGATAGACCGGGATTCTCAGCCGCTGGAGCTGAGCGAAGGTCTCCTGGCGATTCCCGGAGTCGGTGGCGATGACCAGATCGGACCGGAGCGCCACGATCGTCTCGAGGCTCGGCGCCAGCATGCCACCCACGCTCGGCTTTTCCTTGGCTACGGGAGGAAAGTCGCAGTAATCGGTGACGCCGGCCAGGCGTCCCTCGCCCCCCAGCGCGAAGATCAACTCGGTCACGCTCGGCACCAGCGAGACGATCCGCTGCGGCGGCGCTGGCAGTGTGACCTGGCGCTCCAGCATATCAACGAGCGTCAGCGCCGGGGTCGCCGGCGCGGCCAGCAGGAGGGCGCCCACCGCGAGGACGAGCGGTCCCAGGCGCGTGATACCATGCCGCACGCTATGCCGAGCGCACGCCGCACCCCGCCCTGGCTGCTCGCCGGGCTGCTCGTGACAGCCGACCCGGTGATCGCTGCCGAGATCGACCCCGACCGTCCCGACGTGACGAACAGCGCCCGGACGCTTCGGCGGGGAGCCGTTCAAATCGAGACTGGCCTCGAGTACGCCCGCGCCAGCCTCGGGGGCGGCGAATCGGAGCGGCGGTTCTCGGTCCAGGCCGCACTCCGTCTCGGGATCACCGACCGGCTTGAGATCGGCCTCGCCGGCGAGCCGCTGGTGAGGCTCAGGGGCGCCGAGGACGACACCGGTCACGGCGATCTCGCCCTCGGCGGGAAGTACCGCTTCCTGGACTCGATCAAGGGCGACGCCTGGCGGCCCGACCTCGGCGTCCAGCCCTTCCTCAAGCTTCCGATCGCCGACGCGCCGATCGGGAGCGGGCGGCCGGACTTCGGCGCGCAGCTCCTGGCGAGCTTCGATCTGCCGGGGGACGTGGGTCTGGACATCAACGCCGGGCTCGCCGTCGTCGGTCAGACGCGCCCCCGCGGCTACCTGCTCCAGGCCCTCGCCTCGGCGTCGCTCCAGCGCGACCTCATCCCCGAGCGCCTCGTAGCCTTCGCCGAAATCTTCTTCGCCTCCCGTGAACAGCGTGGGGAGCGCGACCGCCTCAGCGCCGACGTCGGCCTGATCTACCGGCTGACGCCCACCCTGGCCCTCGACGCCGCGGTCGAGACGTCGCTGGCGGGTCCAGCTCCTGACTACGCCGTCCGCGCGGGTGTCAGCGTGCGCTTCGACCGCTAGCATGCTCGCCCTCCTCGCGCGAGACCACAGGTGTCGACGAAGCCGCGTTTGAGCGCGGGGTTCGAGCCAAAGTGGAGATCGACGTCGATCATGAGCGCGGCCGAGAACGAGATGGATGCTGAGCACGCTGCCCCGGTTCCTCCCTCGAAGACCGGTCGAAATGCGCGCCCGGGCAGGTCTCCTGGCTCTCGGATCGACCTACTCCCCGCGCCTTCCCGGCCGCTTCGGCCAGTGGCACTCGCGGGTTTCGTCCCCGATTACAGTGACGGGGTCGCGGCGGCTTCGCACCGCCTTCCCTGGGCCCTTCGGGCACCCCGGGCGCTACGGTGCCGCCGAAGCTAACAGAAGGCTAGACTTTTTGCAACGTCGCGTGTTTACTAGGCCCTGTTGCTAGCCCGAATCCTTCGTGAACGCCACGTCCCGCTGCTGGCGATTTACGCCGCCTGCGTCCTTCTCGTCTGCTCCTTCATCCTCTTCGAAGTGCTCGACATCGACGGGTCGGACTTTCCACCGCCGACCCGAGCACTGAGATTCGTCAGCCCTGTCGAGGCGCCTCACGACTTCAAGCGCACGGTCACCCATGGGCCAACGCCCATCGCGGTGCCGACCTCGCTCCGCGTGTCCGAGGGGACGTCTGATCCTGCGCGCGTCCAGCGGATTCTCGTCGAGCGATCCGCACTTCGCGCGGGCACCGCCCCTAGCTACCTCGTCTTACTCCCGCGGTCGTCTCTCCCCGACCCGTCCTCCGCCGCCTGACGCAGCCGCCGCGGTCTCGCGTCGCTTCATTTCGCCGCTCAAGGGGAGAGGTCTATGGGAGTCAAGAGTGTCGCCGCCTGTGTCGCCTTCGGGTGCTTGCTGCTCCCCGCGGCGAAGCCCGCCCAGGCGCAGGAGCGTCTGCGCGTCCTCTCGCTCGAGGAGGCGCTGAGCGTCGCGCTCCGCGAGAACCCCACGTTGCGGGCGAAAACCTTCGAGCTTCAGGCCACGCGGGCTCAGGAAATCACGGCCGGGGTCCGTCCGAACCCAACGGCTTCGTACACCGCCGAGAAGTTCGGCAGCAGCTCCCAGACCTTTCTGGAGCACACGGCGACGGTCGGGCAGACCATCGAGACCGGGGGCAAGCGCCGGCGGCGCCTCGACAGCGCGCGCGCCGCGACGCGCGTCGCCGGCTACGAGCTGGACGACACCCGGCGCCAGGTTCTTTTCCAGGCGAAGAAGTCGTTCACCGACGTGCTGGTCGCCCAGGCGACCCTCGGGCTGGCCGAGCAGAACCTCAGGACCCTCGACGAGGTCGAGCGGATCCAGCGCTTCCGGGCCGAGCGGGGCGACATCTCCGAGCTCGAGCTCACACGCATCCAGGTCCAGCGCTTCGCTTTCGAGCGCGACGCCGCCGATGCCCGGCAGGCCATCACCGTCGGCAAGATCGCGCTCCGGTCCGTCGTCGGGGCGAGCGCGATCGCCGAGGATTTCGAAGTGGTCGGCGACCTCGCGTTCGGGGACGTTCCCGTGAACCGCGAGGAGCTCTACCGCCTGGCGCTCGCCCGGCGGCCGGATCTGCGGGCGGCCGACGCCGCCCGCGACAAGGCGCGAGCCGACATCAACCTGGCCCGCGCCAACGCCTGGTGGGACGTCACGCCTCAGGTCGAGTACAAGCGAACCGACGCCAATGAGCAGACCTTCGGCTTCGGGATCAGCGTGCCGATCCGCATCTTCGACCGGAACCAGGGCGAGATCGCGCGGACGCGGGCCGAGGCCGAGCGGGTCGATGCTCAGCGGGAGGCCGTCGCCACTCAGGCACTCTCCGAAGTCGACACGGCGATCTCCACCGTGCTGCTGCAGCGGGAGCGCATCACGGTACTTCGCGACACCTACCTCCCCAAGGCCGAGCGGGCGCGCCAGACGGTGGAGTTCGCCTATCGCCGTGGGGGCGTGAGCCTGCTCGACTTCCTGGATGCGCAGCGGACCTATCGAGAGACCGCCCTCGAGCACGTCCGCGCCCTGGGGAACTATTGGGGTGCGCTCTACCAGCTGGAGGCCGCCGTGGGCGGATCCTGGGAGAAATGACGATAGCTCCCCGGAACGCACTCCTGGTGATCCTGGCTGCGCTGTGCGCGGCCTGCGGCGATGGATCCTCCCCTTCCCCGGCGGCCGCGCCCAGCAAGCCTCAGGACGCTCGCCCCACCGCCGGCCCCGACGTCGAGGTGCAGATCGTCACCGCGGCCTATCGGACGTGGGCCACCACGCTCGAGACGAACGGGAAGGTGCAGTTCAACGAGGAAGGCCTCGTCCGCGTGCAGGCGCCGGTCACCGGGCGCGTGGTCGAGATTCTGGCGAGGCCAGGCGAGGTCGTCGAGGCCGGCCTACCGCTCTTCGTGCTCGACAGCCCCGACCTCGGCGTCGCCAAGTCGGAGTACGCCAAGGCGGTGGCGGACGTCGAGCGCGCCGACAAGGCGCTCACGCTCGCGCGGGAGCTGTACGAGGTGCGGGCTATCGCCCAGAAGGAGATCCGGGAGGCCGAGAACGATTACCGCAAGGCGGCGGCCGAGCGCGAGCGCGCTGCCTCCCGCCTCCGCGCGCTCGGGTTGCCGGAAGCGCAACTGGCCGAGGTCGCCGCCCGGACCGACACGTCGACGCGGCTCGGAGTGCGGGCGCCTCGGGGCGGGGTCATCGTCGAGCGCAATGTCGCTCCCGGTCAGGTGGTCGCCTACGGGCAGTCCGACACGCCGATCAACCTCTTCGTCATCGCGGACCTCGCCACCATGTGGGTGCTGGCGGACGTCTACGAGCCCGACGTGCCCCGCGTGCGCCTCGGCCAGCCCGTCGTGGTCACCCTCCCCTGCTGTCCGGGGGAGCGCGGGGAAGGGCGCGTCAGTTACATCAGCGACGCCGTGGATAAGGAGACGCGGACCGTCAAGGTTCGCGCCGTCGTGCCCAACCGCAATCGCGCGCTGAAGGCGGAGATGTTCGTGAAGGTGGCGATCGGGACCGGGCCGGCCAGACGGTTGGCGATTCCACAGAGCGCGGTGCACCGCGAGGGCGGGGAAACGTTCGTGCTGGTCGAAAAGGGGCCGGGCGAGTACGAACGCCGTCCCGTCAAGCTGGGTGCCGACCTCGACGGCACCGTCGAGGTGCTGGGGGGCGTCACCGCCGAGGACCGCGTGGTGAGCACGGGCGGCATCCTGTTGAAGCGGATCGTCAAATGATCGCGCGCGTCGTCGCGTTCGCGCTCCACCAGCGCTTCATCACGCTGGCGCTGGCCCTCCTGCTGACGATCGGCGGTGTCGTCTCCTACTACCGCCTGCCCATCGAGGCCTACCCCGACGTGGGCGACGTCAAGGTCGAGGTCATCACGCTCTGGCCCGGCCACGCCGCGGAAGAGGTGGAGCGTCTCATCACCATCCCGCTGGAGAACGAGCTGAACGGGATCGCCAGCGTGACGTTCCTGCGCTCCGACACGCTGTTCGGGCTCTCGAACATCCGCGTCCTTTTCGCCGACGGCACCGACGACTACTGGGCGCGCCAGCAGGCGCAGGAGCGGATCGCGCAGGCCCAGCTCCCGGCCGACGCCCACCCCGGCCTCGGCCCGCTCTCGAGCGTGATCGGGGAGATCTACCGCTACACGCTCGAATCGACGACGATGCCGCTCGTCGAGCTGAAGGCCCTGCAGGACTGGGTGCTGGAGCGAGAGTTCCGCAAGATTCCCGGCGTCGCCGACGTCATCTCCTGGGGCGGCGGCACCAAGCAGTATCAGGTGACGGTCGATCCCGCGCGACTGCGCGCCTACAACCTCACGCTCAAGCAGGTGTTCGACGCGGTCGCCAGCAGCAATGCCAATGCCGGGGGGGCCTCGGTCAACCAGGGCCAGTACGCGATGACCGTTCGCGGCATCGGACTCTTGAGATCCACCGCCGACATCGAGAACGTCGTCGTGGCGGCCCAGAAGGGCACGCCGGTCCGGGTGCGCGACATCGCCCGGGTCGGTATCGGCCACGCCATCCGCCTCGGCGTCCTCGGCCGCGATCACGAGGACGACCTCGTCCAGGGCATCGTCCTCATGCGCAAGGGCGAGAATCCGGGCCGGGTCATCGAGGCGGTCAAGACCAGGCTTCCGGAGATTCAAAAGCTGCTGCCGGCCGGCGTCGAGATCCGCCCCTATTACAACCGTGACGTGCTCGTGAAGCGCACGGTCACCACCGTGCTGAAGAACCTCCTGGAAGGCGCGGGCCTCGTCATCCTCCTCCTGTCCCTCTTCCTCTACAACGTGCGCGCGGCCTTCATCGTCGCGCTCACCATCCCGCTCTCGCTCCTGTTCGCGTTCATCTTCATGGACCTGCGCGGGGTGCCCTCCAACCTGCTCTCCCTGGGCGCGATCGACTTCGGCATCATCGTGGACGGCGCCGTCATCATGACGGAGAACATCGTCCGCCACCTGAGCCGGCACAAGCCGAGCGGGCGGCAGGTCCTCCACGAAGTCCAGCACGCCGCGCTGGAAGTGGCGCGGCCGCTGACCTTCGCCGTGCTCATCATCATGACCGTCTACGTCCCGATCCTCACCTTCCAGCGCATCGAGGGCAAGCTCT
>MNEF01000001.1 GCA_001917535.1 Candidatus Rokubacteria bacterium 13_1_40CM_69_27 | reverse complement strand
GGCGCGGGCGCCCTCGAACGTGCACCCCTGCGGGCACCGCAGTCGAGGCGAGGAGCTGCGGACCGGGAGGCGTGCCCAGCGCCGCCTGCCCACCCTGCGGGTCCGACGCTGCGTCTCCGGCCGGGCCTCCCGCGGTGGGAATGCGGCACCTCCGCGCTCCTCCGCCTGGGAAAGCTTCACGGAGGCCGGAATCGACGCGACCACCACCAGGGCATCGAAGCCGATGAGGCCGAGACCGGCCAGGGAGATACGGAGCCGGACATCGACGACGACGCCCTTGTCGAGCACCCGCTCGAGGACATCGGCGTAACTCTTACTCGCGAGCGACATCTGGACACTCGTACCTCTCCGCGGGTGCAAGGACGGTGCCGACTGATCGGCAGGAGCGGCAAGGACAGTGCCGTCGAATCAGTAGCCGCGCGCGCGGTCGACGACGTGGCGCAGCCGGCGACCGGCGAGAAAGCGCGCAAGGTTATCGTTGAAGATGGGCGCGATCTCCTCCGGGGTGCTGGGGCCCGAGATGTGGGGCGTGATGACGACATTGTCGAAACCCCAGAGCGGATGCGCCGGCGGCAGCGGCTCGCTCCGGAAGACGTCGAGCACGGCGCCGCCGATGCGCCGGGCCTCCAGCGCGCGGGCCAGCGCGCCCTCGTCCACCACGGCCCCGCGCCCGATGTTGATGAGCCACGCCGTCGGACGCATCGCCGCCAGCTCGCGCTCCCCGATCAGGCCGCGCGTCTGGGGTGTGAGCGGCAGCACGACCACGACCCAGTCGCTCTCGGAGAGCGCGCGGGTCAGCGCGGACGTTCGATAGACCCGATGCGCTTCCCGGACAGGGCGCCCCGAGCGGCTGACGCCGACGACGCGCATGCCGAGGGCGCGGGCCGCGCGGCCGATGACCCGGCCGATGTCGCCCATGCCGACGATCGCCAGCGTGGTGCCGCCCAGGCGGTGGGGCAGCACGTCGCCGATCCACCGGTGCTGGCGCTGGGCCTCCCGGTAGGTCGCCATCCGCTGGGTGACCCACGCGCACCAGCCGATGACATACTCCGCCATCCAGGGGCCGAAGACACCGGGCGCCCGGGTCACGGTGACCCGGCCGGGCAGCTCGGGCACGAGCGCCCACTCGACGCCGGCGCCCATCGCCTGAAGCCACCTGAGACGTCCCGCCTTCTCGTAGAGTCGCGGGGGGAACTGCCAGGCGTACAGCACGTCGGTCTCGGCGATGACCTTCGTGGCCGCGTCGGGCGTCGCCGCGATCTGAAGGCTCACGCGGCCGCGCGCGGCCCGTACGAGCGCCGCATAGCGCGCCGCCTCGTACGGGTGGTAGAGCAGCACGGTCGCCGTCGGCGTCATGTCACCCGCCGGAGCAACGCGTCCTCGGCCGAGAAGTCGATCTCGCGGCGGTCGAGCCCCTCGCGCAGATACCACTCGAACGACTGGGCCAGGCCGGAGGCCAGCGTGTAGCGCGGCCGGATCCCCAGCTCGGCGCGGACCTTGGTCGTGGTGTATACGGCGTGACAATCGTAGACGAGGTTCTGACCGAAGGGCACCGGCGGCCCTCCGGGCGGGCAGGGCACGAGCGCCAGCGGGCGCTTGATCACGTCGGCGATCAGCTCGACGAAGCCGGCCTGCGAGACGATCTCCTCCCCGGTGACGTTGTAGGCTTGGCCGAAGGCCCGCCGGTCGCCCAGCATCGTCGCCATCGAGTCGGCCAGATCCTCCACGTGCCCGAACTGGCGGAGCCAGCCGCCGGGGCCGGGGAGGAGGATCGGCCGCCCTCGCACCAGGCGGTCGAAGAAGAAGGTCTCGTTGTTGCGCGTGTTCAGGGGGCCGTAGACGTGGGTCGGCCTGACGATGGTGACGGGCAGCCCCCGCTCGCGGTGGCGGCGGAAGAAGGCCTCCTCGCCGGCGATCTTGTCGCGGGCGTAGTCGCCCCAGTAGAGGTTACGCGGCGTCGCCTCGTCGAAGGGGATGGGCAGCGCGTGGTCGTAGACGCGACCGCTGGAGACGAACAGCGCGTGGCCCACGCGTCCGTCGAGCACGTCCAGCAGGGCGTCCACGTCCTGGCCGGTCGTGGGCGCGTACGTGATGTCGACCAGCGCGTCGACCCGTTCCGTCGCCAGCGTCCGGCCAAGGGCCCCGTGCTCCTTGCGGTCGCACACCACGGTCCTGACTCCGGCGGGAACGCGCTCGGGATGGCGGCCCCGGTTGAGCACCGCCACCTCGTGGCCGGCCCGGAGCAGCGCCCGCACGAGGTGGAAGCTGATGAACTCAGTGCCACCGACGATCAGGACGCGCACGTCAGCCGATGGAGACGGCCACGCACGTCGTCGTGCGGGTCACGCCGTCGATGATCCCGATGCCGTCGGTCACGAGGCGGCCGATGGCGTCGAGGCTCGGGCCCTCGACGATGGCGATGAAGTCGTAGGGACCGGTGATGCCGTCGAGCTGGAGCATGGTCGAGGGCCCGCCCTTGAGCTTGGACAGCGCCTTCTTCACCGCCTTGGCCTTGCCGGCCGCGGTCTCGATCAGGACGTACGCCTTCACCCGCTTGCCTGCGGTCTTCATGGCCTCCCCCATTCAGCGCTCCGGAGTGCCGAGGAAGCGCGCCAGCGTCGAGTGGAACGCGGCCGGGCGCTCCACGAATCTCGTCGCTTCCAGATCGACCCGCGTCCCCCGGTCGTCGGCATGATTGGCGGGGTCGAAGCGCGCCGTGATGCGCGTCCGGAAGCCGCCCACCTGCAGCGTCAGCGTCTCCCCCACGCTCTCGTCGCCGAGCCGGGCGACCAGCACGAACAGCCCATCGTCGTTCGTTTCCGCGAGATACGAGAACCCTGTTTTGTCCCGCACCAGCTCGACGCTCCCGGTGCGCACGGGCTCACCGTGGGCGTCCCGGACGTAGCCGAGGACGACGTAGCGGTAGTAGACCTCGTGCTCGGCCCAGACGGCGCCGGCGACGAGCAGCGTCAGACCGCCCAGCAGCGGGAGGACCGGGCGCGGCACGCCGCCCAGTCTACAACAGCCGCTTCGCCAGATGATTCTCGAGCAGCGAGCGGTGGCAGCGCGACTGCTCCGGGTAGCGGCAGAGCAACGTGACCGGCCCCGGCTCCCTCAGCCAGAGGTCGATGCGGTCCTGGCGGACCCCCCGTGGCCAGAGACGCATGACGAGCACCCGCATGCCGCCGTCGGGCGCGGCGGGGTCGTGGACGCGCTTGGTGCGGATGCGCGACGCCCGGGCCACCCTGGCTCAGGGGACATGGCGCGGGCCGGGATGGCCATCCCAGGTCAAGCGTGGTCCGTCCACCGTGAAGCCGGCGTCGACGAGCGCGTCGAACGCCTCGCCGGCGCGCACGGGCCGCCCGGCCCAGGTCAGCACCTCCAGCCGCCGCACGGGGCGTTGGGTCAGCGGCCGTTCCGCCAACGACTGCAGGGCGCGGACCGCTCCGGGCAGATCCACCGCCTCCCAGCCGGCGAGCGGCGTGAGGTCCCGGCCGTGGGCTTCGGCCAGCAGCACGGGACGGCCGGCGCGCATGACGAGCCAGGATTGGGGGATGCGGGTGGCGGCCGCGCGCGTGGCGTCGGCGCGCGTGAGGGCGAACACGCGGCCCCAGAGGTTGGCCGGGTCGACCATGTTGACGAGCACGTGGGGCTCGGCGCGGCGGGAGGGCGCGTCCAGACTCTGCAGCGCGTCCGCCAGAGCATACTGCTCGCCCGAGAGCCCCTCGACGAAGTAGCCGCGGACGACCTCACCGCCGTACTCCATCCGGAGCAGCGTGTGGCGGAGCGCGCTCCAGTCGCCCTGGGCCAGCTCGCGCGCCACCACGCCGTAGCGGGAGAGCAGCAGCTGGGCCCGCGCCTCCTGACGCTCCTCGGGGGAGAGCGGCTCCTCCTCGGCCAGCGCGCTCCAGCGACCGACGACGGGCAGCTGAGGCATGACCCCGCGCGCCTGGCCCCGGCGGCGCCGGCGCCGCCCGAGGAGCCCGGCGCCGGGACCGCGCGGCGGCGCCGTCCCGGCGACGGTCGCGCTGAAGGAGTCCGGGGTGACGAGCCCCGACCAGAACATCTCCCAGAGAGCGGCCAGGGTGTCCGGCATGGCGAGCCCGGTGGCCCGGGCCAGGTCCTGGGCGAACGAGGCGCCGCGGAGCTGCAGATGCAGGAGCACGTTCTTGGTCCGAGTATCGAGCTCGGGCACCGCGGCCGGACGCTCGCGGAGCCAACCGGCGTTTTCGCGGAGGGCGACGCCGACGCGGCCGGCGCGGCGGGGATCGCTCCGGCTCTCGAACACGGTCCAGACGATCTCGCCCGCGAGCCCCAGGCGATCGAGCCACTCGCGCTCGTAGCCGTCCACCCGCGAGGGCAGCAGGGCCTGCTCCCAGACGCGGATGGGAAAGTCCTCGCCCTGCAGCAGCTCGAGGGCGGCGAGCACTCCCGGCGGCCCCGTCAGCCGGTGATCCGGATGGAGGTGATGTCGACGGAGCAGAAATGCCGAGAACTGCTCGGGCGAGGCGACGGGGCGAGGCACCCGGCGCGCGTGGACATGGCGGCGCTGGACCTCCTCGAGCACCGCGACGTGCACGTACTGCGGAGCCGGGGCCTCTACGAGGAACGACCCCTGTCGCACGAGGCCCCGCCCGGTGAGGCGCTCGAGAACGCGGGTGACGTCGATCGCGGCCACGCCGTAGCGCTCGGCGAACCACGCGGGCGTGAGCGGCCCGCGCGTCCTCAGCACCCGCAGCGCCACGCGCTCGAGCCCCTCGTCGCTGGCCAGCGCCTCGTAGAGCGCCGCGTCCGTCGCCGGGATCCACGCGCGCCGACCGCCGCCCAGTGTGAGGGGGACGATCCGCCCTTCGGCGCGCAAGGCCGCGATCAGCCGCGTGGGCTCGCCGCTGACGCGGGCGCCGATCTCCTCCTCGGTCAGATCACCGAGGTCGTCGAGGATGGCCGCCAGCTCGTTAGCGTCGCGGGCCCGGCGTTCGGGCGCCGTCCGTCCGAGCTCGGCCTCCACCGCCGCGACGATCTCGGGGCTGAGCGGGCCGGGCGCGACGCTCCAGACCTTGCGCATCGCCACCGCGTCGCTCCGGCGTTCCTCGGCGTGACCGGCGTCGAGGTAGGCCCAGTCCCAGGCCAGCAGGAGCGGATAGACGAAGGGCGAGGGCAGGGGCGTGTCGACGTGACGCGTCCACATGGCGCCGTCGTGCAGGCGCTCGAGAAGGCGCTTGAGGCGGGGCACGTCCAGCGCATCGTTGAAGCACTCGCGCAGGGTCTCGGCCACGACCGGGAACTCCGCCTGCCCACCCACCGCTTCCAGCAGGGCATCGGCCTTCAGCCGCAGGAGATAGGCCGGCGCGCGCTGGCCTCGCAGTGTCCGCGGGATGAACAGCGCGCGGACCGCCGCGTGGCGGAAGCGCGTGGCGAAGAGGGGCGAGCCGATCAGCGCCTGACCCAGGAGGGTGTCGACCTCTTCCGGCCTCACCAGCGCCAGGAGGCGGTCGAGCGACGGCGGCGCCTGCCCCGGCGCGAAGGACAGTAAAATTCCGTCGTCCACATGGCTCGCCTCGGCCTTCAGGCCGAAGCGGCGCTGGAGCTTCTCCCGGAGGGCCATGCCCCAGGCGCCGTTCACGCGCATGCCGAAGACGGAGTGGATCATGGCGTGGCGCCCGCCCATCTCGTCCCCGAACGACTCCACGACGATGCCGCGGTCGTCGGGCACGCCGTCGAGCACCTCGCCGGCCTTGACGAGCCACGCCCGCAGCGCGGCGGCCGCCCGCGCGTCGAGGCCGCACTCGGCCGCGGCCCACTGCGCGAAATCGGGAGCATCCAGCCGCTCGGCGCCGTCGCGGCGCAGGCGGCCCACGGCCAGACCGAGCTCGTACGAGCGGGAGGGATGCTCGCCCTTCCAGAAGGGAATGGTCGGCGACATGCCCTGGGCGTCGTCGACCAGGACGCGGTCGGCGCGGACCTTGACGATCCGCCAGGCGTGGGAGCCGAGCAGGAACACGTCGCCCGGCAGGCTCTCCGTCACGAACTCTTCGTCCAGCGTGCCGATCTTCAGATCGGTCTCGGCCACGTAGACGTCAAAGAGCCCGTTGTCGGGAATGGTGCCGCCCGAGGTGAGGGCCAGGAAGCGGCTGCCGCGGCGCGCGTGGAGGCGGTCGTTGACGCGATCCCAGAGGATCCGGGGCGCCACCCCCTTGACCTCCGCCGCCAGCGGCTCGGCCAGCGCGCGGACGACGCTCAGGAAGTCCTCGCGCGAGAGCGCGCGATAGGGCGCGGCATTCCTGAAGCGCGCGTAGAGCGCGTCCACCGGGAGCGACTCGGCGGCGATGGCGGCCACGATTTGCTGGGCCAGGACGTCGAGGGGCGCCTCGGGCATGGCGATGCGGTCCAGGGTCCGCTCGCGGATCGACCGCACCACCGCCGCCGCCTCCACCAGCTCCTCGCCCTTGGTGACGACGATGCGGCCCTTGGAGGTGCGGGTGAGCAGGTGCCCGGCCCGCCCGACGCGCTGGAGCGCCGCGGCGACGTTGCGGGGCGACTGCAGCTGAACCACCAGGTCGATGGCGCCCACGTCGATGCCCAGCTCCAGCGAGGAGGTGGCCACCAGCGCCCTCAGGTCGCCGTTCTTCAGGCGGGTCTCGGCCTCCAGCCGGGCCCGACGCGACAGCGAGCCGTGGTGAGCGGCAACGCGGCCATCGGCGATGCGGTCGTTCAGGTCGCGAGCGAGGCGTTCGGCGGCGCGGCGGCTCTGAGCGAAGACCAGCGTGGTGCGGTGGGTCTGCACGAGCTCGGCGATCTGCTGGAGGGTCGTGTCCCAGACGGTGTCGCTGGGCGCCGTCAGGAAGTCGTCGACGGGTGCCATGACTTGAAGGTCGAGCTCGCGCGCGAAGCCGACGTCCACCACCACCGGGTCGCGCGCGGTGGCGCCGCCGAGGAACGCGAGCGCCTCCTCGACGGAGCCCACGGTGGCCGAGCAGCCGATGCGCTGCGGTCGACCGCCGGGCTCGTCCGCCTCCCCGAGCGCCTGGAGCCGCTCGAGCGACAGCGCGAGGTGGACGCCGCGCTTGCTGCCCATCAGCGCGTGCACCTCGTCGACGATGACGAAGCGGGCGCCGGCCAGCGCCGGCCGGAACCGCTCCGCCGTCAAGAGGATATAGAGCGACTCGGGCGTGGTGATGAGGATGTGGGGCGGCCGCCTCGTCATCGCCTGGCGCTGCGCTGCCAGCGTATCCGAGGTGCGCACGGCCACGCGCACCTCGGGCGGCTTCAGGCCGTCCGCGGCCGCGGCAGCCCGGATGCCCGCCAGCGGCTCGCGTAGATTTTTCTCGATGTCGTTGTTGAGCGCGCGGAGGGGGGAGATGTAGACGACGTAGACGCGGTCCTGGAGCCGTCGCTCGAGGGCGAGACGGTGGAGGTGGTCGAGCGCCCACAGGAACGCGGCCAGGGTCTTGCCCGAGCCCGTGGGGGCGACGATCAGCGTGTCGCGCCCGGAGGCGATCGCCTCCCAGCCGAGGGACTGGGGCCGCGTGGGCTGGCCAAACGTGTCCTCGAACCAGCGCCGGACGAAGGGCAGGAAGTCGGGCATCACCGGCCATTATCCCAATCGGCGATAATGCGTGCCATGCTTCACCGCGCCGCCCCCATCGCCGTCTCGCTGGCCGGCCTGCCCTTTATCCTGCCCCACGTCGTGGAGGACTTCGCGGAGGGGATCGGTCCGCGCGTGGGCCTGTCCACACCGACCGTCGCGGTTCTCCTGGGCGCGTTCCTGGCACTCCAGTCGCTGGGGCTCGTCCTGCTGGGCCAGGACCGGCGGTCCGGCTGGATCATCACCCTCGGGGTCGGCATCATCTGGACGGCCGGCGCCGTCCTCGATCATGGCCCCGAGATCGTGGCCGGCAATTTCAGAAGCGGCGCCGTCTCGGTCCTCTGGGTGGTCGGCCTCGTCGTCAGCCAGGCGATGACGGCGGCGCTGGCCTGGCGGGGCTGGCGACGGTCCTCACACCCGTGAAGCCCGCGGCGGACGTCATCATCGTCGGCGGCGGACCCGCCGGCTCGACCGCGGGGATCGCGCTGGCCCGCCGCGGGGTGCGCGCGCTGCTCCTCGACAAGAAGCGGTTCCCTCGCGACAAGCCCTGCGGCGGCGGCATCCGGTACGGTGTCCTCCGCCGCTTCCCGGAGCTGGCCGACCATCTGCGCCGGACCGTCGCGCTCCACGAGATCCGCCGCGTGCGCATGGAGTCACCGTGCGGCGCCGCGGTGGTGGCCGAGCTGGAGGCGCCCCTCTATCTGACCTTCCGCCGTCTCGAGTTCGACGCGGCGCTGCTCGACCTGGCCCGCGCGCTGGGCGTGGAGGTCGTGGAGGGGGCGCGGGTCGTCGCGATCGAGCGCGGCGCTGACGGCGTGGCCGTCCGCTCGGTCGACGGCCGGGCCTTCGCGGCCCCGATGGTGATCGGCGCCGACGGCGTCAACAGCATCGTCGCCCGGCAGGCGGGGCTGAGCGACGGGTTCACCGACGACGCGCTCGCGATCGACACCATGGAAGAGACCGACCTCGCCGAGCTGGCGGTCGCCGACACCGAAACGATGTACGTCGCCTACGGCTACAAGGGCTGCCCGGGCTACGGCTACGTCTTCCCCAAGCGGCGCCACGTCGACGCCGGCGTGGGCTTTCTTCTATCGTTCTTCAAGACGCGCCTCCGGGGCACCCCCTACGACCACCACCGCCGCTTCCTCGACGAAGCGACGGCCAAGGGTGTCGTCAGCGGCCGCTCGAACCGCGGGAACTTCAAGGCCTACCGGCTGCCGCTGGCGGGGCCGATCGCGCGCACCTTCGCCGACCGGGTGATGGTCTGCGGCGACGCCGGCGGCTTCGTCAACAGCTACACCGGCGAAGGAATCTACTACGCGATGGTCACGGGGCAGCACGCCGGGGAGACGGCGGCCATCGCGCTCGAGAAAGGCGACTTCACGGAGGCCACGTTGAGCCGGTACGAAGCGCGCTGGCGGCGGGAGATCGGCGAGGAGCTGGCCGACTCGGTCCGGGTCCAGCGGAGACTCTTCTCCAACCCCGGCCTGGCCGACTCCATCATCCGGGCCGCCGCCAGTGACGCCAGGCTCTGCCGTCTCTTGGCGCGTGTCGCGCTGGGGGAGGAGGCGCTGCGCCGCCGGAAGCTCGAGATGGCCTGGCGGTTCTTCCGGGCGGCGCTGCGCCGGCGGATCGGTCGCTACTTGTCCTTGATCGCCGCCTGAACCTTCTTGGCCATGTCGGGCGGGATCGTGGCCATCCCGTGGGCCTTCTTGGCGTGCTCGGCGCCCTTGGCCATCACCTCGGCGACATCCTTGCCCTCGATCACGGCGTTGCAGCCGGGCATCAAATCCCCGCACCTGAGAACCTTCGGCATGGTCTCCTCCCCACTGGCAGGATCGCGCTGCGTTCCCGTCATATATACCATGAGTGCTTGACAGCCGTCCGGGCGCCCGCCTAGACTCCGCCGCAATCCGACGCGAGCACCCCGGCGACGTCGACCGACAGAGAAGGAGACGGGTCATGGCGAAGACGACCACACGGCGTCAATTCCTGATCGGTACGGCCGGCGCAGCGGGCGCCGCGCTGCTCGGTCGCGCTCCCACCGCCCGGGGCCAGCAGGTGCGCGAGCTCCAGGTCTGGCACACCGAGGTCGAGCCGCAGACCGTCAAGACCATTCAGGACACCAGCATCGCCGAGTTCGAGCGGAAGTTCCCCGGCTTCAAGGTCAGGCAGCAGGCGCTGGGCTGGGGCGACCTGAACACCAAGCTGCTGGCCGCGTTGGCGGCGGGCAGCCCCCCGGATCTCACCCACCTCAATCCGTTCATGACCGCGTCGCTCTGGAAGAAGGGGCTGCTCCGTCCGATGGATGAGCTGATCCGCGCGCTGGGTGAGAAGGACATTCATGAGGCGACCCTCAAGCTGCAGTTCTTCGACGGCAAGTACTACGGCGTCACCCACGCCATGGGCGCGACCTACATCGCCGAGCGGCGGGACCTGCGCGCGCAGAAGGGCCTCAAGGCCCCCGAGACCTACGAGGATTTCCTGAAGCTCACGGCGGCGCTGACCGACGACGGCAAGCGCCACGGGCTCCAGATGCCCGGGGAGAAGCTCTATATTGGATTTGTCCATCCCGCCGAGTGGCTGGCCTCCAACGGCGGGAGCTGGGTCGATGCCAAGACCTGGCGGCCCCAGCTCAACGGCCGGGCGATGGTGTCGACGCTGGAATACCTCCAGAAGCTGAACAAGTACATGCCGGCGGGCTGGTCCGGGCAGAGGTATCTGGACACGCTGGCCGCGCTCTCGACCGGCAAGGTCGCGATGGTGTACCTGTCCGGCGCGCGGACGATCGGCTACATCGAGCGCTACGCGCCGGAGGGGATGCGCGACCCCGAGCACTTCCAGCCCATGTTCAAGCCCCGTGGCCCGTCCGGCCAGAAGGGCATCTCGGCCCTCGACGGCGAGAACTGGGCGGTGTTCACGCAGTCGAAGTATCCGAATGAAGCGTTCGAGTTTCTCCGGATCTTCTACAGCCGCGAGCACTACCTGAAGTACTGCCACACGGTGCCCATCCACCTCACGCCGATCTTCAAGTCGATGCTCAACGATCCCGAGTACCTCGGGCACCCGCGGATCCAGAAGTGGCGCACCTGGCACGACTTCATGGTGACGGGGCTCAGCCAGGGGCGCTTCCTCCCCATCGGCTTCAGCCGTCCCGACGACAACCTGCTGCCGTTCCTGGCCGAGCTGGACGGCTCGGGCATCGTGGCCGACCTCATCGTCGAGGTGATGGTGGGCGAGAAGAACCCGAAGGCCGAGGCGGACCGCGCCCAGAAGCGCGCCGAAGAGCTGCTGACGCAGCTCGGGTTCAAGCGCTGGTCGTGACGGGGCGGTGAGCGCGGGGCCGGGCCTTCGCTCGGTACCCCGCTCGCTCCGGGCCCGTCCCCGCGCTCACCGCTGCACCCGCGCGTTGTCCCGGCTGCGGCGGGGGACGGTCGTGGGCTGGCTGCTGCTGGCCCCATCCGTGCTCCTCATCGCGGGCCTGGTCCTCTACCCGATCCTCTACAACGTCTGGCTGAGCCTCTTCGACAAGCACGCGTTCCTCCCGGCCCAGGCCTTCGTGGGGCTGCGGCACTACCAGTACTTCGCCACCGACGAAGAGTTCTGGAGCAGCGTCCGCTACGGCCTCGTCTATGCCGGGGCCACGATGGTGCTGCAGCTCGGCCTGGGAATCATGGCGGCGCTGCTCCTCAACGAGGCCTTCCGGGGGCGGAACCTGCTGCGGGGTATCGTCCTCTTCCCGTACATGATCCCCACCATCGTGGCCGTCATCCTCTGGAAGTGGCTTCTGAACGACTCCTACGGGCTGGTGAATCATCTGCTGATGGCGTCCGGGCTGGTGAGGACGCCGGTGGCCTGGCTCGGCAAGGACTACATCATGTGGTCCCTGATCTTGACGAGCGTCTGGCAGTTCTCCCCCTTCGTGGTGGTGACGTATCTGGCCCGGCTGCAGACGATCCCGCCGGAGCTCTACGAGGCGGCCAAGGTGGACGGGGCCGGCGCCTGGCGGCGCTTCGTCCACGTGACGCTGCCCCAGACGCGCAACGTCCTCTTCGTCATCGTGCTCCTGCGCGGTATCTGGATGTTCACCAAGTTCGACACAGTGTGGCTCATGGCCGGCGAGGGTGGCGTGAGCCGCTACGTCCGGACGCTGCCGGTCTACGCCTACGCGCGGACGTTCACCTACCTCCAGGCCGGCATGGGCGCCGCGCTGGCTGTCATCATGTTCGCGCTCCTGCTGGGTGCCACCGCCCTCTACTTCCGCCTGTTCCGGGACGAGGAGGTGGTGGCGTGAGACTCTCGGGGGGCACGGTGAGCCGGACCACGACGCTCTACGCGGGGGCCGCGGGCCTGCTCCTGATCGGCGCCTTTCCCTTCTTCTGGATGCTCTCCACCTCGCTCAAGCCGGCCGGGGAGATCTTCGCGACGCCCACGCTGGTGCCCCGGCACGCCACGCTGGCCAACTTCGTCCAGCTCTTCCGGGAGACGAACTTCGCCGTGTACTTCCGGAACAGCGTCCTCGTCTCCTTCACCACGGTGGCGCTGACCCTGGTGGTGTCGGCCCTGGGAGCCTACAGCCTCACCCGGTTCCGCTTCCGGGGGCGGGAGACGGTGGCCGGCCTGATTTTGATGACCTACATGTTCGCTCCCATCATGATCATCATCCCCTTCTATATTCTGGTCAGGCAGCTGGGACTCGTGAACACGCACCTGGCCCTGGTGCTGTCCTACACGACCTTCTGCCTGCCGTTCTGCCTGTGGCTCCTGCGCGCGTTCTTCCTGAGCGTGCCGCTCGAGCTGGAGGAGGCGGCGCTGGTGGACGGTGCCGGGCGTCCCCGGGCGGTGTGGCACGTGGTGCTGCCGCTGGTCCTGCCCGGCCTCATCGCCGCCGGCATCTTCACGTTCATCCTGGCCTGGAACGATTTCCTGTTCGCGCTCGTGCTCATCACCTCGGACGAGCTCAAGACGCTGCCCGTCGGCGTCAACGACCTCTTCAACGCCACGATCGTGGACTGGGGCATGATCATGGCCGCCGGGGTGATGATCACGGTGCCGACCATCGCCTTCTTCGCCGGTGTGCAGCGCTATCTCATCCAGGGCTGGGGCGCCGGCGGGGTGAAGGGGTAGCTTTTGTGGGAGGGGGCCTCGACGGCCCCCTCCCATGCCTCCCGCAGGAAGGATTGCGCAGGCGAAGCCTGCGCCCGAACGGCGAGCAGTGGTCGCAGCGAACTCGCGCCATGCGCAGACAGTCGGCTAGCGCGGTGTAGAATCGCCGTGTGAAGATCGTCAGCATCGGCGGCGGGCCGGCCGGGCTCTACTTCGCAATTTTAATGAAACAGGCCGATCCGACGCACGACGTCACCGTCCTCGAGCGCAACCGGCCCGACGACACCTTCGGCTTCGGCGTGGTCTTCTCCGACGCCACCCTGGAGAACTTCGCCGAGGCGGATCGCCAGAGCCACGAGGAGATCACCCGCGCCTTCGCCCACTGGGACGACATCGACATCCATTACCAGGGCCAGGTGCTGACCTCCACCGGGCACGGGTTCTCCGGGCTCAGCCGCCAGCGCCTGCTCGACATCCTGCACCGGCGCTGCCGCCAGCTCGAGGTGACGCTCGAGTTCCAGCGAGAGGTGAGTGACGTCGCGCCGTTCGCGGACGCCGACCTCATCCTGGCCGCCGACGGCGTCAACAGCGCCGTCCGCGCGCGCTACGCCGAGCACTTCCGGTCGCAGATCGACGCGCGGCCGAACCGGTTCGTCTGGCTGGGCACGACCTTCCCGTTCCCGGCCTTCACCTTCATCTTCAAGGAGAGCGAGCAGGGCCTCTGGCGGGTGCACGCCTATCGCTACGACGCCCGCCACTCGACCTTCATCTTAGAAGCGACGGAGGCGACGTGGCGGCGGGCCGGGCTCCCGGACGCCAGCGAGGACGCCACGCTGGCCTTCACCCAGCGGCTCTTCGCCCGCGAGCTCGCCGGTCACCGGCTGCTGAAGAACCGCTCCCTCTGGCGCAGCTTCCCGACGGTCAGGAACGAGCGGTGGCACTGGCGGAACGTCGTGCTCATCGGCGACGCCGCCCACACCGCGCACTTCTCCATCGGGTCGGGCACCAAGCTGGCCATGGAAGACGCCATCGCGCTGAGCCGGGCCCTCCAGCAGTACCGGAAGGTCCCCAGCGCCCTGGCGGCCTACGAGGACGAGCGGCGGCCGCTGGTGGAGAGCGCGCAGCGGGCGGCCCAGATGAGCCTCGAGTGGTTCGAGCAGACCGAGCGCTACTACGGCCGGCTGGAACCGATCCAGTTCGCCTTCAGCCTGCTCACGCGCAGCCTGCGCGTCACCCACGAGAACCTCAGGGTCCGCGACTCCAAGTTCGTGGAGACGGTGGACCGCTGGTTCGCGGCCAAGGCGGCTGACCAGAGCGGCCTCGGCGTCGCCGCCCAGCCGGCCCCGCCGCCGATGTTCACGCCGTTCCGGCTGCGCGACCTCGTGCTCGCCAACCGCGTCGTCGTCTCGCCGATGTGCCAGTACTCGGCCGAGGACGGGACCCCCAGCGACTGGCACCTCGTCAATCTGGGCTCGCGGGCGGTGGGCGGCGCGGCGCTGGTGGTGGCGGAGATGACCGACGTGAGCCGCGAGGGCCGGATCAGCCCGGGCTGCACGGGCATGTACAAGCCCGAGCACCTGGCCGCCTGGCAGCGCATCGTGGACTTTGTCCACCGGCACACGCCGGCCAGGATCGCGCTCCAGCTCGCCCACGCCGGCCGCAAGGGCTCGACGCGACGCCTCTGGGAGGGGATCGACGAGCCGTTGCCCGACGGCAACTGGCCGTTGATCTCCGCGTCGCCGGTCCCTTACCTGCCCCAAAGCCAGGTGCCGAAGGAGATGGACCGGCAGGACATGGACCGGGTGAGGGAGCAGTTCGTCCAGGCCGCCCGCATGGCCGCCGAGGCGGGTTTCGACATGCTCGAGCTGCACATGGCCCACGGCTACCTGCTCTCGAGCTTCATCTCGCCGCTGACGAACGTCCGCCGGGACCACTACGGCGGACCGCTCGCCCACCGCCTGCGCTATCCCCTCGAGGTGTTCGATGCCGTGCGCGCCGCCTGGCCCCGGCCGCAGCCGATGTCCGTGAAGATCTCGGCCACCGACTGGGCCCCGGGCGGGCTCAGCGCGGAGGAGTCGGTGGAGGTGGCGCTCATGCTCAAGGAGCACGGCTGCGACCTCATCACCGTGTCGACAGGGCAGACCGTGCCCCACGCCCAGCCCGTCTTCGGCCGCCTCTACCAGACGCCCTTCAGTGATCGCATCCGTCACGAGGCGGGAATCCCCACGGCCACCGTGGGGAACATCTCGTCGCACGCCGACGTCAACTCCATCGTGGCCGCCGGCCGCGCCGATCTCTGCGTCCTGGCGCGCGCTCACCTCTACGATCCCTACTGGACGCGTCACGCTGCCCGGGAGCAGGGCTACGACCTGCCGTGGCCGAGCCAGTACGTGTCGGTGAAGGGCTTCACGCCGCGAATGCGGTGAGGTCCGCCCTATCGGAACGCGCCACTGCCTCCCAGCGGAAAGCGCGGAACCGACGGCCCGGTCGGGGCGGGACGGACGCCCGGAGGCGGCATCGACGCGTCGACCGTCGACCGCGGCTTGTTCGATCCGTGGAGCATGATCTCCAGGCGCTCGTCGACGCGCTTGATGACCACTCGATCCGTCTCGATCTGCTCCAGTTGCCCACCGGCCACCACGTCCCCGATCTTGTAGCCGAAGATTCGCTTCGTGGACGGATCCTCGAGGTAGGCCACCCGGGTTTCTTCGCCGATCACCACGCCATAGAGAACCGGCTTCGTCGCGAAGGCCTGGTCCCCGCTGCGCGCGTTGGAGCGGCCCGTCTCGGAGCGGTCGGGGTTGAACAGGTTGCGGGCGGCGATCCCGCCGTAGGCGGTGAGCGGTGGCCCGGCCGGTCCGGAGTCTTTCTTGGCCGACACGACAGCGACGAGGGGACGGTCGACCCGGATCAGGGGAAGGGGAGCGGGAGCGGCGAAGCCCCGGAGCAGCTGGATCGAGAACACGACCGAGATCCCGACCAGCAGGAGGTTGAGCACAGTCAGCGGCCTGGACATCGACCACTTTTCCGGCAGCTCCGAGAGCGTGTGCGGCAGGCGCCGGAGCGCGATCAATGGCTCGGACGCCGACCATTTCGCCCGCACCGGGGAGAGCACCCGGGGCAGGCGAGGGCGCGTGGTCAGTCGGCTGGCGGCGCTCCGCCACCACCGGTGGAGTGCGGTCAGGGCCCGTGGCCAGAGTTCCAGCCGGAGCAGAGAGCTGGGCATCGTCCACTTCGCGGGCAGCTCCCGAAGCGTGTGCGGCAGGCGCCGGAGCGCGATCAATGGCTCGGACGCCGACCATTTCGCCCGAAACTCCCGGAGCGCGCGGGGCAAACGATCGAGCGCGGTCGGCCACCGGGCGGCGGTCCACCACCGGCGGAGCCCGGTCAGGGCCCGTGGCGTCCCCCACTTCGCGAGCTGCCTCACCGGCCCCCGTGACATCGCTGGACAATCTAAACCTCAAAGGGGTCGATCGACAACGGCCCCCGATCCTTGACTGCGCCAGGTCGGTCGTCTACCTTGGGCGCCATGTCGGCCGTCCTCGGCGCGGGTGGGCAGGGCCAGGGCACGCGACGGACCAGCGTCCGGCGCGTCGAACCGGTCAGGTAGTCCGTGTACGCGTCGTTCTTCGGCCTTCTCGAGCGGCCGTTTTCCATCGCGCCTGACCCCCGGTTCCTCTATCTGAGCACGCGCCATCGCGAAGCCCTGGCGCATCTGCTGTACGGCGTGGGAGAGGCCGGCGGCTTTGTCCAGCTAACGGGCGAAGTCGGGACCGGAAAGACGACGGTCTGCCGCTACTTCCTGCAGCGACTGCCCGGCGACGTCGACGTCGCGCTGATCCTCAATCCCCGGCTGACCCCCCTCGAGCTGATGGCGGCGGTGTGTGACGAGCTCCGCGTCCCCTATCCTCTGGGATCGACCAGCCTGAAGGTGCTCGTCGATGCGCTGTACCATCACCTGCTCGAGGTACACGGGCGGGGGCGTCGAACCGTGCTCATCCTCGAGGAGGCTCAGAATCTGAGCGTGGAGGTGCTCGAGCAAATCAGGCTCCTCACCAATCTGGAAACGACGAGGGAAAAACTGCTGCAGATCATCCTCATCGGTCAGCCGGAACTCGTTCAGCTTCTCGATCGGAAGGAGCTGCGCCAGCTGGCGCAGCGGGTCACGGCTCGCTACCACCTGCTGCCGTTCACCGAGCCGGAAACACGGGCCTACATCCTCCACCGCCTGGGGGTGGCCGGCCAGCCGGGTGAAATCTTCGACCACCGCGCCTTGCGCGAAGTGCAGCGCCTGTCGCGCGGGATTCCGCGGCTGATCAATGTCATTTGCGATCGCGCGCTCCTGGGCGCCTACGCCAGCGACACGCATCGCATCGACGCGGCCCTGGTTCGGCGAGCCGGCCGCGAAGTGTTCGGCCAACCGCGCCGACACCGCTACGCCCGTCGATCGCTCTGGGCCGCGGCCGGGCTGCTGGCGGCACTCGCGGGCGCCTCGGCGCTGCTCACTTCCGAGCGGGCCGGACCTCTCGTCCGGGCCATGGAGTGGCGAGGTCGCCTGGCGCCGCCCACTGGTGGCCGCGCATCGCCGCCCCCCGGTTCCATCGGCGTGCTTCCCACGGCCGTGAAACCCGGCGACAACGGCCCGGGCCCGGTGGTGAGCGCGACACCGGCCGCGCTGGGTCAGGCACGCGCCGGGCGGGCCGCGCCGCCGGACAAGGCCGAGCTGGCCACTGTCCTCGGCGACCGGTTGCTCGAGAGCGACAGAGCCTCCGCGTTCGCGAATCTCTATTCCCGTTGGCACGTGGAATACGGGGGTCAGAGAGATGGTCCGGCCTGTGAGGCTGGACGCGCGGCCGGACTGCACTGCCTGGCGAAGAGAGGTACCTGGAATGTGCTTCGCCGGTTCAACCTGCCGGCCGTCGTCGAGCTCGTGACCCCGGCCGGAGTCAAGCACTACGCGACCGTCACGGCGATCGACGAGGAGACGGCCACCCTCGAATTCGGCCAGCAGCAGCTCACGTTCCCGCTCGGCGAGGTCGATCGTTTCTGGGATGGCGCCTTCATCCTTCTCTGGAAGCCACCGACGCTCATCACGGTTCCGGTAGTCCCCGGCACCCGCGCGAAAGAGGTGGCGTGGGTCAGGCGGCGGCTGGGGGAAGTCGACGGTGGACCGGTCAGGACGACCGACGTCGAACTCTATGACGAGGAGCTGCGGAGGAGGGTCGCCGCATTTCAGCGGGACCAGTCCCTGGTGCCCGACGGGATCGTGGGTCCGGAGACGCTCGCTCGTCTGGTCGCCATCCGCGAGCCCAGCACTCCATCCCTGTGGTCCGTGCGGCGCTAGCTGGGCCCATGTCGTACATCCTGGACGCGCTGAAGAAAGCCGAACAAGAGCGGGACTCCGGGCGGGGCGCTGCCCGGACACCGGGGCCCCGGCCGAAGCTGTATGCGCATCAACCGCGATGGGCCTGGGGACTCGCCGCTGTGCTCTTGGTGAACGCCGCCGTCCTGATCGCGGTCTTTCGTCTTGATCGCGTCGAGGTCGCGCTGGCCCCGGCCGGCTCCAGCGGCAGCCGAGCGACGACGGGGCCACCGATGGTCCCCGAGCCGGCGACGTCAGCGGAGGAGTCACGGCCGACGCCTGAGCCAGTGACGCGCGTGGATCCGGTCCCGGAGATGAGGTCAGCCACGCCGGCGGTCCGGCCAGGCGGAGACGCCTCGGGCGCGACCCGGATCGACCGGCCGGGGCCGACCGGACCGGCACCACGTCCTCCGAAGTCAGCGGCCAGCGAGACCAGCGCCCGAGCAGTGGCGCCGGCGCCCCCCAGCACCGTGGGGCGAGGAGGAGCCGACCAGGCGGCCGTCGAGCCCGCTGCTGCTTCTCGGCCGATGTCGACGGAACCTCCGGCGGCGCTCGGCGAGGCGCTTTCGAATCTGAAACTCGAGGCGCTCGTCTACTCCGAGGAGGCTCCCCAGCGGATGGTCTTCATCAACAACCAGAGATACCTCGAGGGCCAGACGATCGAGGGGAAGGTTCTGGTCGAGAAGATCATCGAAGAGGGCGCGATCCTGAGCTATCAGGGGCGCCGTTTCCTGCTGCCGGTCGACCAGCGCTCCCGCCTGCCTGCCGAGTCCATAGGATCGGAACGGTGAGATCTCTGAGTCCTCGAGCGTCACCCCGCGCCGCTCCCGAAAGGGATACGTGAGCGCAACGCTTCTGAGTGAGGGGCAGCGCGCGATGGAACGCGTTGACCGCGCGGAGGCCGGGGGCGGTGCCGATCAGCGCCCGCAGCAGCGGGTGCGCTCCGGGGAGGACGCGGTGGCGAGCTCCGCGTCGCGCTAGCCCGGCCAGTCCCAACACAGGAGCCGCCACACCCTTGGGCCGCCCCGTCGAACCGGACGTGTAGATGACGTAGGCCAGGTCCTCGGCGCTCAGGCCGCCAGCCGGCGGCGACGAGGGCTCGCGCGCGAGGAGGGGCGCGTCGCTATCGAGCGCGATCGCGCGCCAGGGCCCGGGCGGCAGTCGCCCGGCGATTCGCGCCTCGGTCACCAGCGCCGCCGGATTTGAGAACTCCCAGCGCGCCCACGACCAGCCCCAGGGAGCGCTCCAGTGCCAGCGCGACGAGCGTCGCGGGGCCGACCCTCAGAGCCTGCAAGTGATGGGCGAGCCGGTTGGCCCGGCGGTCCAGCTCGCCGTAGGTGAGAACCCCAGAATCGGAAATCACCGCCGGAGCATCCGGCGCTTCGGCTGCCCGTGCCGCCACCAGTTGCGGGATCATCATGCCTCCCTGGTCGATGCTGCGGAATCGCAGACGCTGCCGGGGAACGGAATGGCAAGAGGGATGCCAACGAGGCATGCGGTAGACAGCGCACGAAAAAGCGTCCGGGCGTTTCGTCGGAATTGTGAAAAGGGGTTCCCTATCTGGGCGTTTGTGGATCGTACGGCAGCACGGCGACGCCCTCGATCTCGATCAGGCAGCCATCGGCGGCGTCGAAGAGATCGCGGGCACCCACCAGCGTCATCGCCGGGAAGTGCTTGCCGAAGTGCTCCCGATAGACCCCTCCGATCGCCTTCAGCTTGGCCTTGTAGTCGTGGACGTCGAGGACGTAGAGCGTGAGCTTGACGATGTCCGTCATCTGGCCGCCGGCGGCGGTGACCAGCGCTTTGATGTTCTCGCACACCTGGCGGAACTGAGCGACCAGCTCGCCCTGGCCGACGACGTGACCGTCCCGGTGGCGCGCGACCTGGCCGGCGATGAAGAGCAGGCGGCCCCCACGCGCTTCGAACCCATGGGAGAAGCCGACCGCTTTGGAGAGCGTGGGCGGGTTGAGCGGCTCGATGTGGCGGCTCATGTCGTCCTCCGGTCAGTTGCGCGGAGAGCCGTCGAGGATGACCGTCTCGCCGTTCGTCCGCTCGTCGTGGACCAGCGTCACCGCGGCCGCCGCCACCTCGCCCGGCTCGATGAGCCGTCCGCCCGGATTCGCACGGGCCATCACGGCGACGGCCTCTTCGAAGGAGCGGCCCGTCTTGGCCGCGATGTTCCGGGCCCCGCGCCAAACCATGTCGGTCGCCACATAGCCCGGACAGATCGCGTTCACGGTGACGCCCTGGCCCGCCACTTCCGCGGCCAAGGCGCGCGTGAGTCCGACCAGCGCGTGCTTGGAGGCCGTGTAGGCGCTCACGTAGGGAGCGCCCGCGAGCCCCGCCAGCGATGCGATGTTGACCACGCGGCCCCAGCCCCGCTCGAGCATGCCGGGCAGGACCTCGCGGGTCAGCAGATACGGGCCCGTCACGTTGACGCGGAGGTGGCGCTCCCAGTGGTCGAGGTCCGTCTTCGCGAACGGCGCCGACTCGGCGATGCCCGCGTTGTTGACGAGGACGTCGACGGGGCCCAGCGCCCGGGCGACCTCGCGCACGGCCGTGCCCACGGCCGCGGGCTCAGTGACATCGAGCGCCACGGCCAGGGCGGTGGCGCCCAGGTCGCGCGCGTCATCCGCAGTCCCCTCGACCTGCCGGCGCGTCCGCGCCGCCACCGCGACCGCGAGCCCCTCGCGAGCGAACGCCAGCGCGATCGCGCGGCCGATGCCCCGGCCGCCGCCGGTGATCAGGGCGACCCGCCGGGCGGCCATCACGGGCTCTCGATGCAAAAGAGGAAAACGAGCGGGCGGGTCCCGCTCTCACGAGGATTCGCCAGACAGCGGACGCGCGGCGAGGATTCCGGCGGAGTGGGTGGGTTCGACGTGGCGCAGGCGGCGAGCACGAGCAGGGCGAGCAGGCAGAGGGCGAGCGCGCGCGGTCGTTTCATGGCGCCATTCTAGCGCGCGATCGGGTATATATACGGCGCCATTCATGCGCTCCTTCGCCAAGACGACGCTGGCCGACGCGGTGGCGAGGCTCGCCCCCGGCCTGAAGGTGCTGCTGCCGCCCGCGTGCGGCGAGCCCGTGGCCCTGGTGGCGGAGATCTGCCGCCAGGCCGACCGGCTCCGCGACCTCACGCTGCTGGGCGGGATCCACCTCGGCGACTATCCGTTCGCCCGCGCCGAGGCGGCGGCGTTGAGGTTCGCGTCGTGGCAGATGTCGCCGCGGCTCGAGGACGCCCGCCGGCGCGGGCGGGTCGAGTTCGTGCCGGCGCGCTACTTCGACGTCGTCACCGCCTGCAATCGCGGCGGCCCCTGGGCGCCGGACTGCGTCCTCGTGCACTGCGCGCCGCCCGATCGCCACGGCTATCTGAGTCTCGGCGTGGCGGTGGGCGTCACGCTTCCCGCCGCACGGCAGGCGCCCCTGGTGCTGGCGCAGGTGAACCCGAACATGCCGCGCACGCGCGGCAACGCGTACCTGCACCGGAGCCAGATCGATGCCTGGGTGGAGGTCGACGAGCCGCTCCTGGAGTATCCGCCGCCGCTGATCACGGAGGTCGAGCGCGCGATCGGTCGCCAGGTGGCGGCCCTCGTTCCCGACGGCGCCACCGTCCAGGTGGGTGTGGGCGCGATTCCCCAGGCGGTGCTGGAAGCGCTCGCCACCCATCGCAATCTCGCGCTCCACTCGCTGCTGGTCGACGCCTCGGTGGCGCTCGTCGAGCGCGGGGTCGTCACCAACGCCGGCAAGCGCGTGCACCGCGGACGGATGGACGTCGCCGAGGCCATGGGCACCCGGCGGCTCTTCGCGTTCGTCGACGACAACCCGCTCGTCAACATGGAGTCGTCGGAGTGGGTCCACGATCCTCACGTCGTGGCGCAGCTCGACCGGTTCGTCGCCATCAACTCCGGCCTGGAGGTGGACCTCACCGGGCAGGTGACGGCCGAGAGCCTGGGGCCGCGTCAGGTGGCGGGGATCGGTGGTCAGTTCGACTTCGTGCTGGGCGCTTCCCGCTCAGCGGGCGGCGCCTCGATCATCGCGCTGCCCGCGACCGGGCGCGACGGCGCGGTCTCGCGGATCGTGCTCCACCTGACGGCGGGCGCCGCCGTGACCACGCCGCGGTTTCTGGCCGACTGGGTGGTGACGGAGTACGGCGCGGCGCGGCTTCGCGGCCGGGGAGCGCGGGAGCGGGCGGCGGCCCTGGTGGCGGTGGCCCACCCGCGGTTTCGGGAGGAGCTGGAGCGCGGTGCTACTTCTTAGCGGCGTCGATCTTGGCGAAGATCTCTTCGGGCTCGGGGAACCGGTACGTCGTCTGGTTGGAGTAGACGCTCTTGCCGTCGATGAAGACCTCGAAGATTCCGCCCATGCCCTCGTCGAGCTCGGTGGTGATGCCGTACTTCTTCTTGATGGCGGCCTGCAAACTGGAGGCCTGGGGCAGGTAGTTTCACTCGCCGCAGTACTTGATCCGGATCTGCATTCGTGTCCCCCCTCCCCAGGTGAAGCTATTGTATAAGATGCCCGGCCAGCGGACAGGGATTCCATGACTACCGTCCTCATCGACACCGACCCCGGGATCGACGACGCCCTCGCGTTGCTCCTGGCCTGGGGCTCGCCCGGAGTCGAGGTCGAGGCGATCACCACCGTCGCCGGTAACGTCGCCGTGGAGCGTGGGACCACCAACGTCTTCCGTCTGCTGGCGTTGCGACGGCCCCAGCCGCCGCCCACCGTGGCGGTGGGCGCGGCCGGGCCGCTGGCCCGCCCGCTCCAAACGGCGGCGCGGTATCACGGCGAGGACGGTCTTGGCGACCTCGACGACTGGCCCCCGGTCATCCTGGCGCCGGCAAGTCAGGGCGCGGCCGCCCTCATCGCCGAGACGACCCGACGGCTCGGCGAGCGGCTCACGCTGGTGGCGCTGGGTCCTCTGACCAATCTGGCGCTCGCGCTGGCCGCCGGCGGCGCCGCCCTGGCCGGGATCGGTCGGATCGTCGTGATGGGTGGCGCCGTGGACGTTCCCGGCAACGTGACGCCGGCCGCGGAGTTCAACATGCACGTCGACCCCGAGGCCGCCGCCCGCGTCTTCAGCGCCGATCTGCCCATCGACCTGGTCCCGCTCGACGCGACCCGCCAGGCGACGCTCGCCCGCGCCGACCTCGAGGCGGCCCTGGCCAAGACGCCGGGGCCGCTGGCCTCGCGCATCGCCGCCTTCACCCGACGCGCCTTCCGGCTGGATGGCGGCACGATGTACCTCCACGACCCGCTGGCCGTGGCCGCCGCTGCGGATCCGACGCTCGTCGAGTGGGAAGAGGCCCGGCTCGAGATCGGGGCGGACGGCGCCACGCGGCGGGCGGCCGGCGCGTCCAACTGTCGTGTGGCGCGCCGGGTGGATCGCGCGCGCTTTCTGGCGACGTTTCTCGAGCGATTGTGTCCCGGATCCTCGTGATCGGCTCCGCCAACGTCGACTTCACCGTGGCGGTGGCGCGGCTGCCCCGCCCGGGGGAGACGGTCTCGGGCGGTACCCTGCTCGTCAATCACGGCGGTAAGGGCGCCAACCAGGCGGTGGCGGCCCGGCGCTTGGGCGCCGAGGTGAAGTTCATCGCCTGCGTCGGCGACGACGCGTCGGGGCGCGCCATCCGCGAGGCGCTCCTGCGCGAGGGCATCGACGTCGCCGGCGTCAGCGCCACCAGCGCGGCCGCCACCGGCACCGCGCTCATCGTGGTGGACGCCGAAGGACGCAATCAGATCGCCGTGGCTCCGGGGGCCAACCGGCTCCTCACCGTCGAGGGCGTCAGCGGGCGCGCGGAAGACTTCGTCTGGGCCGACGTGGTCGTCTGCCAACTGGAGACGCCACCGCCAACGGTGACGTGGGCGCTCGACGAGGCGCAGCGCCGGCGCGCGATCACGGTACTCAACCCGGCCCCCGTCCCCGAGACGGCCCTCGAGTGCTGGGCGCTGGTCGATTACCTCACGCCGAACGCGGGGGAGGCCGAGCGCCTGAGCGGCGTCACCGTCGGCAGCCGGGCCGAGGCCGCCCGGGCGGGGGAGGCCCTCCGCGCGCGCGGGGTGGGCGCCGTGCTCGTCACCCTCGGCGCCGACGGCGTGCTGGCCTGCACGGCCAGCGGCGCGCTGCCGGTGCCGGCCCTGGCCGTGACCGCCGTCGACACCACCGCGGCCGGCGACGCCTTCAACGGGGCTCTGGCCGTCGCGCTGGGCGAAGGTCGCGAGTTGCGTGAGGCCCTGGCCTTCGCCAACGCGGCCGCGGCGCTGACCTGTACGCGCCGGGGCGCTCAGGCCTCGCTGCCCTCGCGTGGAGAGGTCGAGCGCCTTGTCGCCAGGTGATAGGATGGTGCGGCCGTGAAGGCGATTCTCGTCTGAGCAGGGGGCCGTCATGGAACGAGCGATCACATGGCCGAAGGGCGCTCGGTGTGCGGTGACGATCACGTTCGACCTGGACGGCGAGAGCCCGTGGATCCACCGCGACCCGGCCTTGGCCGAGCGTCCGCTGCACATGGGGATGAGCGCCTGGCCGTCGCCCTCAAGGCGGACGTCGCCCGTGAGAACGAGGTGCGTGGCCTCGTCGACGCCACCCTCGCGCGCTTCGACCGCCTCGACATCCTGGTCAACAACGCCGGGGTGATGGTGCACGGCTCGTTTCTGGAGATCCCGGTGGCGAGGTACGACGAGATGTTTGCGATCAACGTCACTGGCACCCTGCTCTGCACGCGCCACGCGCTGCCGGCGATGATGGCGCGCCGCTACGGCCGGATCGTCAACCTCTCCTCCCAACTCGCCCGGCGCGCGCTCGGGAGCGGCGGCTTCGCCGCCTACGCCGCCACCAAGGGCGCCGTGGAGAGCTTCACGCGGGCCACCGCCAACGAGTTCGGCTCCTACGGCATCACCGTGAACGCCATCGCGCCGGGTGGCATCGAGACGGACATGAGCCGGGAGGTCATGACGCCGGAATACCGGGAGCGCCGGCCCCGGGAGCTGCCCGTGGGCCGGCTGGGCAACCTGGAGGACGTGGCCTACTGCGCCGTGTTCCTGGCCGCGGAGGAGGCGGGCTACCTCACCACCGGCCAGGTGCTCCATCCGAGCGGCGGCTGGGTGATGGGGTGAAGAATCGGCGCGGCGCCTGCTGGGCGGAACGCCTCAGCGGGCGATCCGCGCCTTGAGCGTTTCCACCCGGCCGAGCGCGGCCGCGACCCGCTCGAGGTCGAGCCGGCCCTCGGCCAGCGCCTGACGGAGCGCGGCCAGGACGATGTCCGCGGCCGAGCGCCCGTCGGGTAGACGGTCATCGGCGATCATGAGCATGTCGGCGCCCGCGCCCAGGGCCAGCACCGCCGCCTCGTCCAGGCCGTAGTGCTGCTCGATGGCGCCCATCCTCAAATCGTCGGTCACCACCGGGCCGTCGAAGCCCAGGTCACCCCGGAGCAGCCCCGTCACCGTGGCGGGGGAGAGCGTGGCCGGATAGCGGCGATCGAGGTGGCGGTTGAAGACGTGCGCCGTCATGACGCTGTCGGCGAGGCGCTCGGCGATCAGCGTGCGGTAGGGCTGGAGCTCCACGTCGGGACGGGCGGTCTCGGTGACGTCCACGAAGCCCCGGTGCGAGTCGGCGAAGCTCGAGCCGTGGCCGGGAAAGTGCTTGAGGGCCGTCAACACGCCCGCCTCCCGCATGCCGCGGATGAACGCGCGCGCCTGATCGGTGACGAGGGCGGGGTCGGCGCCGAAGCTGCGACCGACGCCGACGATGACAGGGTTGGCCGGGTTGTAGCCGACGTCCACCACGGGGGCGAGGTTCCAGTTGATGCCGGCGGCGCGGAGCATGGCGCCGATGCGGCGCGCCTCCAGCTCGGTCACCGTCACGTCGTTCGCCGCGCCCAGCTCCTCGGCCGACAGCGTCGGCGTGTAGCCGGTGGAGGGGCCGAGCCGCATCACCTGCCCCCCCTCGGCGTCGACGGCCACCAGCGGCGGGCGGCTGGCGCAGGCCAGGGCCCGCTCCCGGAGGCGCGCCGTCAGCCGCGCCACCTGGGGCGCGTCGATGATGTTGCGTGCGAAGAGCACGACGCCGCCGACGCGCGCCTGGCAGAGCAGGTGCTCCAGCTCGGCATTGTCGTCCGCCTCGGCGCCGGTGAACCCGGCCAGGAGAAG
Source organism: Candidatus Rokubacteria bacterium 13_1_40CM_69_27 (assembly GCA_001917535.1). GTDB lineage: Bacteria > Methylomirabilota > Methylomirabilia > Rokubacteriales > CSP1-6 > MNEF01. The sequence goes on along the minus strand of MNEF01000001.1, from coordinate 21,538 downwards.
CTGACCGAGGGCCGGCGACAGCTCGGCCACCCGCACGGGGTCGGCGGGGACGAACGTACGACAGCTGCTCGCCGCCATCAGAGCCGCCAGCAGCAGGACGGCGAAGCGGCGGTGGGCGGCGCTAGCGGCCACGGGCTACGGCGACCAGTCTCCGCACGCGTTCGGGGTCCACCGGCTGTCGCACGTCGCCGTCGCGCTTGACGAACGTGCCGACGATGACCCCGTCGGCGACCGACAGGAGCTCCGACACGGTGTCGGCGGTGACGCCGCTGCCGACCAGCAGCGGGACGGCGGGGACGACGCTCCGCACGCGCTTGACGTCGGCGATGGGCGTGGCCTCGCCGGTGGCCTTGCCCGAGACGACCAGCGCGTCGGCCAGGCCGCGGTGAACGAGATCGCGCGCCTCCTGCTCCAGCTCGACGGCGGCCAGCGGCACGGCGTGCTTACCCTGGACGTCGGCGAAGAGCTGGACGTCGGCGTCGAGCAGCCGTCGGTCGCGCAGGGTGTGGTAGGCATCGGACTGGACGATGCCCTGATCGGCCACCACCGCGCCGGCGTGGACGTTGACGCGGATGAACTGCGCGCCGGCCGCGCAGGCGATGGCCAACGCCGCCCGCGCATCGTTCTTGAGCACGTTGACGCCGAGCGGAACGTCCGGCAGGGCGCGGCGGATCTCGGCCACCACGACCGCCATGGCGGCGATGGTGGCGGACTCGACGCGACCGGCCGTGAAGGGGACGTCGCCGTGATTCTCCACGAGGAGCGCGTCCATGCCACCGTCGAGGAGGGCGCGCGCGTCGGCGAGAGCCAGCGCCGTCACGCGCGGCATCGACCCCTCCCAGCGCGGGCTGCCCGGCAGCGGGGGCACGTGCACCATGCCGATGAGCGTGCGCTCGAGTCGCATCCGGGTGGTGGATTGTAACACGCGGGTTCGTCGGCTATAGTGGCGCGTGAAACGTCGATGCCGCCCTCGCGCATCTTCTTCGGCTGGTGGGTCACGCTCGCCTTCGCCGCGATGGTCTTCATCTCCACCGGGGTGCGCTTCACCATCGGTCCGTTCCTCAAGCCGATCGTGGCCGAGCTGGGGCTCGATCGCGCCAGCTTCTCGCTGGCCGTCGCCGTAGGACTGTTTCTCTACGGCGCCTTCGTCCCGCTGGTGGGCTGGCTCGTCGATCGCACCGGCGCCCGTCCGGTGACGATCGCCGGCACGCTCGTGCTCGCCGCGTCCGCCGCCGCTACCGGGCTGGTGACGCGCCTGTGGCAGCTCTACCTGATCTACGGGGTGTGCCTGGCGCTCGGCCTGGCCGCCACCGGTCCCGTCGTCGCCTCGGCGGTGGTGGCCCGGTGGTTCTGGCACCGGCGGGCCACCGCGCTCTCGATCCTGGGCGGCGCCTCGATGGCGGGAATGAGCCTGCTCGTCCCGGTCGTGATGTGGCTGATTCTGACGATCGGTTGGCGGGCGACGTACGGAGTGATGGGGCTCGCGCTGTTCCTGGTCATGATTCCGCTGACCGTCTTCATTGTGCGCGACTCACCGGAGTCGATGGGGCTGGTGCCGGACGGATGGCCGGCCGATCGCGCCGCCTCCCACCCCGGGCCCGAGCGCACCAACGTGAGCGAGGCTGTGCAGACTGCCTCCTTCTGGCAGCTGGCTGGACCGCTCTCGACCTGCGGCTTCACGATGAGCCTGCTCGCTGCCCACGGCGTGCCCATGCTGACCGACCACGGCTACCCTCCCATGCTGGCGTCGGGGGCGCTGGGGCTGCTCGGTGCCACCGGCATCGGCTTCGCGGTGGCGCTGGGCGCCGTCGCCGACCGCTTCGGCTGCCGCCCGGTCCTCGTGTGGATCTACGGCGGGCGCGCGCTCGCCTTCGTGGGGCTCTTCCTGGTCCACGATCACGCGGCGGCGTTGCTCCTGGTGGCCGCCCTGGGAGGCGCCAGCATGGGTGGCACCTTCGCGATGACCTCCGCGCTCACCGCGAACATCTTCGGACGCTACTCGGTCGGCTCGGTGTTCGGCACGATGTTCCTCGTCCACCAGACGGGTGCCGCGGTGGGCTCGTGGCTGGGTGGGTTCCTCTTCGAGCTGACCGGAGGGTACGGCGCCGCCTTCGCCGGGGGGGGCGCGATCCTCGCCGCCGCTTGCCTGGTGAGCCTCACGATCGATGAACGCTCGCGGGCCCTGCCCACGCTCAGCCCGGTGGCGGGAGGACGCTGACCATGGCTACGCCAGAGAAGACCGCGGTGATCGTCATCGATGCCCAGCAGGAGTACTTCGCGCCCGTCGGCCGCATGGTGCTCCCCGACGGTCCGCGTGCGGTGAAGCAGATCGCGCGCGTGCTGGAGTGGGCGCGGAGGCGTGAGCTGCCCGTGTTCCACATCGTGCACGAGAGCTACCGGCCCGGCGCCACGATCTTCGCGCCGGGGAGCCCCGCGCTGGCGATCCACCCGGACGCGACGCCGGTGGCCGGCGAGCCGGTGATCACGAAGCACCTGCCGGGCTCGTTCACGAGCACACCGCTCGAGCAGGCGCTCCGCGAGCGCGGCGTCGAGCGGCTGATCGTGACCGGCTTCATGACCCAGATGTGCGTCGACACCACCACCCGCGAAGCCGCGCACCGCGGCTTCCAGGTGACCGTGCTGGCCGACGCCACCGCCGCGATGGACGTGCGGGGGCCGGACGGTCAGGTCGTCCCGCACGACCAGGTCCACCGCACGCATCTTGGCAGCCTGAGCGGGTTCCTCGCCGAGATCAAACGCGCGGCCGACGTCACGGGCTGATCGGAGAGCCTGAAGGAGGACGCGATGGGTTACGCCACGCTGCTCAGCGAGCGGTCCGGGCCGATCGCGACCATCACGCTGAACCGTCCGGACGCCCGCAACGCCCTGGACGTGGCGATGCGCCGCGAGCTCGTCACGGCCCTCGACGAGATCGAGGCCGACCCGGAGGCGCGGGTGGTGGTCCTCACCGGGGCCGGGGGGCACTTCTGCGCGGGCGGCGACGTCAAGCTCATGCGCGACCGGCGCCACACGGCCGCCGAAGGGCGCGCCCGGGTGGCGCTCTTGAACCGGCTGGTGCTCCGCCTGGTAGACTTCCCGCGTCCGACCATCGCCATGGTCGACGGCTTCGCGGTGGGCGCGGGCTGCAACCTGGCGCTCTGTTGCGACCTGGTCGTGGCCTCCGATCGGGCGCGATTCGGCGAGGTGTTCGGGAAGATCGGGCTGGTGCCCGACGGCGGGGGCACCTGGCTGCTGCCGCGCCTGGTCGGCCTGGCCCGGGCCAAGGAGCTGATCTTCACGGCCGAGGTGATCGACGCCGCCGAGGCGCACCGCCTCGGTCTCGTCAACCGTATCGTCCCGGCCGCCGAGCTCGACGCGACCACGCGTGCGCTGGCCGAGCGGATCGCGGCCGGACCCCCGCTGGCGCTCCGGCTGGCCAAGCATCTGGTGAACCGGGCGACAGCATCCGACCTGCCCTCCGCGTTGGACCTGGAAGCCTTCTCCCAGGCCATCGCGATCACCAGCGAGGACCACCAGGAGGGGCTGGGCGCCTTCTTCGACAAGCGTCCGCCGCGCTTCACCGGGCGATGAACGGACCGCTTCGTCTTCCACCAAGCGAATCTCCGCATCCTGGAGGCGGTGACCCAGGGGCTGGGGATCCCGCCCGAGCGCTGCTACAACAACGTCGACCGCTACGGCAACACCGCCGCCGCCTCGGTGCCGATCGCGCTCCACGAGGCGGTCACGGCTGGCTTCATCCGCGAGGGCGACCTCGTCCTGCTGGCGGCGTTCGGCAGCGGCTTCTCCTGGGGAGCCGCGCTGATCCGCTGGTAATGCCGGTCCCCCGGGGACGCCCCGCCGCGAACCTCGGGCACCGGTCGCTTCGTCCAGGGAAGTTCTCCGCATGCACCCGGGAAAATTTCCCGAGAAGGAAGCGCAGGACGGGAGAAAAGTGCGAGAAATCGCGGACATCACTTTGGAATGACTATTGCTCCCTGCCCGTTGGAAAGTCGAGGAGCCGTGGACCTTCAGACCCGAAGCCCGCTCGATTGTCACCTTCCCGAACATGGTCGGGGCAAGGCGTGCGTCCTGGTCGCCGGGTCGGACGCCGCGCTACGCCGCCGCCTGCTTCGAGGGCTCGGGCGAGAGCCGAGTGTAACCCCGATTCACGAAGCCCGGGACCGGGGGGAGGTCGAACGGGCGCTGGACCAGCTCAACCCGGCGATTCTTCTCCTCGATTTCCCGATGCCGGGCTTCCACCGACCCGGGAGCCTCCGGTCGATCCACGCGCTGAGCCCATCCACCAGGACGGTACTCCTGGTCCGCTCGCCCGATGACTCGGCGGCCGTCGGAGCCTTGAAGGAGGGCGCCAAGGGGTACTGCTCGCGGACGACGGATCCTCGGCTGCTCCTCAAGGCGATTCACCTGGTTGAGAAGGGCGAGTTCTGGGTGCGGCGGCGCGTCATCAATCGGCTGGTCGAAGAGCTCACGGCGCTCGAGCGCAAGCGCGGGGGGAAAGGCCGTGAGCTCTACCGGAAGCTGACCCTCCGGGAGCGGCAGATCAGCGGCCTCGTGGCCCGGGGCTCCACCAACCGAGAGGTCGCCGAGAGCCTGTCCATCGTCGAGAAGACGGTCAAAGCCCATATGACCAGCATCTTTCGAAAGCTGAACCTGGCCAGCAGACTCCAGCTCGCGATTTACACGCTTCAGGTCGCGCCCGTCCCGGACTCGGACTGACGGCCCGCAGGCTGTCGGCCCCCCTCGTCCACTGACGCCAACGGCCGGTGCCAGCCGGTCTCCGTCACGCCGTAAGACCGAGAGCGTTCCCAGAAGCAGGCTGGCGGGGCCGGACCGTTCCCGGAGGCGGCTACGGCACCGAGGGCGCGGGCTCCGGAGGCGGCGGCACCTGCACCGGCGGGGGGAGGGGCGTGGGCTGGCGCGGCGACCGCCGGATCGTCTCTTCCACCTCTGGCGTCGCCCGCCGCATCTCTTCCGTGATCCGGGCGGCGTCGAGCGCCGTGCCGATCACGCGCGGCGTGATGAGAATCAGCAGCTCGGTCTTTTCGACGGTCCGGACCTTAGCGCTGAAGAGATACCCGAGGATCGGGATGTTCTTGAGAAATGGGATCCCTGTGTCTTCGATCGTGAGCTTGTCTCGAATCAGCCCGCCGAGCACGAGCGTCTGATTGTTCATCAGCACCACGGAGGTCTCCGCCTCGCGCTTGATGATCCGCTTGGAGCCGGTGGGTGGCTCCGAGGCACCGATGTCATTCACCTCTTGTTTGACGTCGAGGGCCACGGTCCCGCGCTCGCCGATCCGGGGCGTCACCGTCAGGATGACGCCGGCGTCGCGGTACTCGACGGTCTGGGTGCCGATGACCGAGGTCGTGGCCGTCGCCGTGGGCGTCGTCGTTCCGCCGATCGGGACCTGCTGGCTGGTGACGATCGGGATCGAGTTCGAGACGTTGATGACCGCCTTCTTGTTCTCCGAGGTCATCACGTGCGGGTTCGAGAGCACGTTGATGCGGTTCAGAGAGGCGAGGGCGTTGAGCATCGCGAAGAACCGGTCCGACTGGAAGGCGAAGGTGGTGAGGCCCCCCGCCGGCAGCGCGAGCGGCACCGTGGGGGACGGCAGCTCGCGGCTGGGCGACGCGATGGTCGGCGGCGAGATGGCGGACTGGGCCACCCGGTAGGAGCCGGCCTTGAGGGCCCAGTCGATGCCGAGGCGGAGATCGTCGGTGAGCGTGATCTCCGCCACGAGAACCTCGATCAACACCTGGCGCGGTTGGCGGTCGAGCTGCTTGATGGTGGCCTCGATCTCGGGCCAGTTCCGCGGGAAGGTGGTGACGATGACCGAGTTGGTGGTCTCGTCCGGGATGAAGCGGATCTGGCCCTCGATGAGTCCGAGCTCGCCGATGGGCGCCACTGGGCCGCCGGGCGGCGCGCCCGGCGCGGCGGACGGTGGCGGCGGCGGGGGCGGCGTATACGGCGCGGCCTCCCCGGGTCGGCGCGGCGTCGAGGGCGTCGGTGTCGGCCCGGTCGTCGTCGGCTGGGCCTGCACGCCGTAGATCGCGTTCAGGGTGGCGGCCAGGTCCTTGGCCTTGGCGCTCTCCGCGTAGTAGATGAACACCCGGCGGCCGCCGTAGATGTTGATGTCGAGCTGGTTGATCAGCTTACGGATCATCTCCAGCTCGAGTTTGCGGGCGTGGATGATGAGGGAGTTGGAGCGGCGCTCGGCCACGATGAGGGGCGCGCGTTCGCTCCCCACCGTCTCGCCGGGCGTCCGCGGCGCCGGACCGGTCGGCGGCTGGAGCGTTCCGGGCGCCGTGGGCGGTGGAGCGGCCGGGGCGCCGGGGGCCGAGGGGGCGGCGCGGCGGATGCGACCGCTGGCGAAGAGCTGGTTGAGGATCGTCGCCAGGTCGTTGGCGTCGGCGAACCGGATGGGGACGATCTGCAGCTCGTCCAGAGCCACCTCCACGTCGACGAGCCGGATAATGTCGAGCAGTCGGCGAACGTTGGAGGCGGCGTCGGTGATGATCAGGATGTTGGTCTCGCGGTGCGCGATCAGGGTACCGCGGCTGGAGATCAGCGGGCGCAGCAGGGTGCCCAGGTCCGTCACCGACGAATAGCGCACCGGGACGATCTGCGTGATGACCTCGTCGCTCGTGCGATTGGGATCGGGATCGGACCCGATGATCGTCGGCACCGCCCGTTCCCGCGCGCCCTCGATGCGGACGATCTTGTAGAGGCTCCCGGACTTCACGGCGGTGAAGCCGTGGACCTCGAGGACCGCGAGCAGGACGCCGAACACGTCCTCCTGGGGGATCCGGCCGGACGTCTGCACCGTCACCTTGCCTCGCACGTCGGGGGCCAGGACATAGTTGAAGCCCAGGATCTCGCTGGCCGCGTGGACCACCGTCTCGATGTCGGCGTTGTCGAAGTTCAGGACCACGAACCGGCCGCGCTGACCGGGCGGCACCGGCGGTGCCGTCGGTGGCGGCGGCGTCGGTGGACGGGACGGAGGCTGGGCAGTCACCGGCTCCTGCCCCGTTTCCGGTCGCGGCCCGATCGAAGGCGGCGGCGCCGTCCCCGCCGCGGGCGCTAGGGGCGGCGTCACCTGGGGTGGCGGGGGGATAGGCTGCGCCGCGGGCGCCGGCCGCGGCTTCGGGGCGGCGCAGGAGCCGAGCCAGGGCGCCAGCACGATCATGACGGCGACGGCGCCGACGCTATTGGGTCGAAGCATCGGGAGGACGCCGCAAGATTGGCGGCAGTGGTCGACGGGGCGGGGCCGGCGGCAGCGGCGGCTGGATGGCCTGGCCCGGCGCCAGCGGTTGTACATGCTGCTGAGGTGGCGCTGGTGAGGGCACCACCGGTGGAATGACGCCCGGCAGCGGTGGCGGCGCAGGCGTTGGAGCACCCGGAGGGCCCGGTTGGACCTGCCCCGGCCCCATCGGGAGCGTGGGCCGAGGTCTCGCCGGATCGTGCAGGCGGACGTCGAGGGCGCCCTCCGGCCGCGCGAGAATCACGTGATCGGCGGCGATCTTCGTCAGCCTGCCACCGGCTACGGTGTCGCCGACGCGATAGGCGGCGACCCGCTTGGTCACGGGGTCCTCGAGATAGGCAATCGGCGCGCCATCCTGGAGCACCACCCCGTAGAGGTTCGGCTTCGCCACCAGGGGTCCCTGGGTGAGGCCGCCCGGCGTCGTCGGCGCCTCGCTCCGCGTCGGGCTGAAGAGGTTTCGGCTGGCGATGATCGCCGGGGAGCCGGGCGCGGGCGGAGTGGCGGGAGCCGCGGCGGAAGCCGCGAGGGGGGCCGCGGCGCGGGCCCGCAGCGGCGCCGACGAGGGCGCGGGCCGGATCAACTCCCGCACGATGTATGCCGCGAACAGCAGGGCCATGGCCGCGAGCAGTGTGTTCAGCATGAATAGCCGCTTGGGCATTCAGGTCCTGATGCTGCTGGGGAGGATGAAACCGGAGAGCGTCAGCGTCGCCAGCAGGTCCTTGGGCTGGCTGATGTTGACGACCCGCACCTTGAGGTCCTGCACCGCCAGCAGCTTGGGCGCGCGGTCCAGCCGAGCGAGGAGATCCACGAGCTGGCGGATATCGCCCGAGACCGTGATCTCCAAGGGAATCTCGAGCAGCTCGGCGCGCTCGACCGGTGGCAGAATGCGTTCGCTCCGGACCTCGGTCGTCGCCTGCGCCGCCATCTCCTTGACCAGCTTCTGGAGCTCGGACGCGGCGACGGCCGGCGTGGCCCCGGGCAGAAAGCGCGCGCTCAGCGCGTCGAGCCGCCCGTTCGTCGCCTCCAGCTCCGCGGCGATCGCGGCCCTGCGCGCGACCAGCTCTTGCCGGCGCGCGAGCACCTGCTCGCGGATCGGGGCCAGCTCCTCGGCGATGCGCTGCCGCTCTCGGATCGGCTGCACGAGGCCTATCCAGCCGATGATGAGCAACGCCGTCACGGCGCCCAGCGTGATCAGGACGCGTTCGCGACGAGAGAGGTTGCCGATCATCTGGCCCCCGATCCGGGAATCGTCCGGGGGGAGACCGGCCGGCGCGGCTGCATGGGAAGCCCCTCGGGCAGCGGGGCCTGCGGAGGCTCGGTGGGCGCGCCGACCGTCGGCGGGCCGGAGCGCTGCGCCGGCAGCGGCGGGATCGTCGGCGGCCGGCCGGTTGGTGGGGTCGCAGTGGCCGGGGCGCCGGCGACCGTGGCGGTGGGTGCGGCCTCCCAGGCGGCCCGGATCCTGAACTGTTCGCGGTCGCGCCCGCGCGTCACCGGCGAAGAGAACTCAACCCGCTCGAAGCGCGGGGAGTTTTCCAGCAGCGGGATGAGCGCGGCGGCCGCGCCCGCCTGCCCGGTGAGCTCCACGCCCTTCGTGTCGAGCGCGAGCATCGTCAACCAGGCGTCGGTCGGCAGCAGCTCGGTGAGCTCGCGGAGGACCGGCAGCGGCCGGATGCTGGTGGATTCGATCGACTGGATCGTCGCCAGCAGACGCCTCTTGCGGTCCAGTTCCTGCACCACCTTCTCCGCGGCGCGGACCTCGGGGTCGAGCCGCGCGATCCGCGCGTTGAGGTCGGCCAGATGTCGGCTGTTCTGGTAGCCGGGGACCAGGAGCGCGCCCAGGCCCAGCAGGAGCGTCGCCGCCAGCACCCCGACCGTGATCATCTGGGGGCGGGTGAGATGCCTGGGTCGCAGCGCGGGAGGGAGCAGCTCCAGAGGCCGGACGCGACCGGCCGAGGCGACGGCGAGCGCCAGGTCGAACACGCCGCGCGGCGTCTCGGTGATCGCCGCCAGCCGCTGGCGCGCTGATGCCGTGAAGGGAGGCTCGGTGACGGGCGCTCCCAGATCGGCGAGGGCGCCCGGCCCGTCGGCCGCGGCATCACCGGAGATCCAGATCGCGTCGCAGCCGCGCCAGTGGGTGAGGGCGAAGCTGCGCCTGATCGCGTCGGCGACGACGGAGTGGTCGGCCTCGGGAAGGGTGCGACTGAGGACCAGCGTCGGGCCCGAGAGAAAGAGCAGGTCCACCCCGTCGCCGACTCGATGGACCCAGACGATCTTGCCGCGGCGCTGACGCGGGACGAGCGCAGTGAGGTTGTGCGAGGCGACGGTGATCGAGATCGGCCGGAGCTTGGCGTCCTCGGCGATGCGGAGCGCCCCGTCGATGACCCGCCGGTCGGCGGCGGCGATCAGCACCTGCTGCGCCGCCGGCGCGGGCCCGCCGTCACTCTCGGGGGGCAGGGGCAGGTAGTCGAAGGAGGAGTCGTCACCACCCGACGGCAGGTGCCGCTCCAGCTCGAACTTGACCATGTCCTGGAGCTCGCCGCCTACTGACGGCAGCTCGATCGGCTTGACGGTGACCGAGGCCCGCGGCAGTCCGATGGCCACTGTGCGGGACGCCAGCCGGCGCTGGTCGAGCTCCGCCCTGAGCGCCGCCGCGGCATTCTCGGCGTCGATCACGAAGGCTTCGACCCGACGCCTCTGAATCGCCACGGCGACGAGGCGGTCGCTGAGCAGAAAAATCGCGAGTCTGGTGGGATCGAGTATCACTGGGCCAAGCTTACGCTTCCCGCCCAGAGATTACGCCGAATGGCGAGTCATGCGCAACGCCTTGTTGCGCTTGCAGAATTCGGCTGTGAAGGGCTGGCCGAATCAGTGGACCCCTGACCACTCGAGGACCACCACCGACGCGGTGGTGGCGTCGGCGCGCTTCTGGATGATGGCGGTGAGGCGGGCGCGCACCTGGCCGTCGACCAGGCCCTGCGCCTCGATCCGGAACGTCCGCGTGGTGGTGGCCAGGCCGCGGCCCGCGAAGCGTCCCGGCACCGTGGGGTAGGGGCCGTCGCGGCGCCCCTGGCTGATGTCGGAAATCTCGGCGTCGGACAGGCCGAGGGCACGCAGCAGCGGCCCGCTGGCGGTGTTGATGTTGATCTGGCCCGGCGTCTTGACGGTGACCAGGTCGGCCAGGCCCGGCGTACCGCCCTCGCCATTGAAGATCCGCGGCGTCACGCCGCGGATCTGGAGCAACTCGGCTACCGACTCCATGGGGCCGTTGTGCGACCGGTGGGGGATGGGGAGCTTGAGATAATAGTCGTCGCTCTCGGCGCCGTTCGCGCGATGCTCCTCGTTGGGATCCAGCCAGTCCTGCACCGAGTCGACGATGACGTCGCGCTCGGCCTTGGTGAGCTCGAGAGCCAGCAGCAGACGGTCGACCCGGTCGGGCGGCGAGGTATTGAGATTCAGCCGCGCCTCCTCGTCCGTGATCCGGTAGGAGAACTCGCCGCCACCCAGGGATACCCGGCTGCGCGGTAACCGCGGCAGCGCGAGGCGCTCCCGCGTGTAGAACGTCAGGTCGCCGTCCTCGGCCACGGCCACATAGGCGGCGTCGGCGGCGATCTCGCGTATCGCCTGTTCGACCGCCGCCTCGGCCAGATGGGCGGCGGTGATGCCGTCCTTCCAGGCGCGGACCGCGCTCGCCTCCAGGCGCATCGAGTACGCGAACTCGGCGCCAACGATGCCGAGGAGCGACAGCACCAGGAGCACGGCGACCAGCGCGAAGCCGCGCTCCCTCGCGCCCGCGGCGGGTTTCATAGCGTCCCCGTGCGGAGCACGACCGTCAGGGGCGGCAGCGCCTCGGTCCGGCCTCCCCGCGTCGTCGCCACCGTGACCTGCACCGCCCGCGGGAGCCCCTGCTCGGCTTCGGCATCCCACGTCGGTTGCCAGGCGCCGCTCGCATTCAGGTAGCGGAACTCGAGGGTCTGGATGCCGGGGTCGTGCAGCGTGACCGTGGCCTGGATGAAGGGATCGCGATTGGGTAGGACGCGCTGGCGCACGACCAGCGCGGGGCCCTGGTCGGTCTCGAGCGCGATCACGACCGCGGTGAATGCGACGGGGATCGCGAACGGGAACGGCGGGGCCTGCGTGACCAGCTCGATGCGATCCTCGGCGCCCCGGAAGAGGATGACGGGGGTGGGCGCCAGCTCCGCGGCCGCGCGGTAGGGGTAGGCCCCCGCCAGCGCGCGGCTCAGGATCAGCGCGATACTGCGCAGATGCTGATGGGCCTCGGCCCGGTCTTCGCCCTGGGTCCAGGCGGCGAGCGCCACCCGCAGGCCGCCGAAGGCGACCGCCAGCAGGGCGCCGACGATCGCCAGCGCGATGATGAGCTCGAGGAGGGTGAATCCGCGCTCGCCGCGACGGCGCATCAGCGCGTTCCCGGACTCAGGGTGGGCCGCCCCGGCGGGACCGACGGCGGCGGCTGGGCCGGGACCGTGCGGCGCGTCGTGATCTCGACCTGGCGCCGCTCGTCCCACGAAACCCGTACCACGATCTCGTAGATGTACCATCGGGGCGGCCCGGCCAATGGCGTCAGCTCCGGTGCCGGGACGAGCTTCGTCGTTCGCTCCCAGCGGAAGCGGCCTTCCTCATGCTCCTCACGCCCCTCCTCCGGCGTGACGACCTCCCGCACCTTCAGATCGGCCAGGAGCATCGCCTGCTGGTGATCCCCGGAGAGCTTGAGCAGGCGCAGCCCCTGCGCGAAGGCCTGGATCGTCGTCACCACCGCCAGGCCCAGGATCGCGAGCGCGACCAGGACTTCGAGCAGCGTGAACCCCGAGTCCCCGCGAGCGTTCCGGGCCGGCCGCGGACCGCCGGCGGTCACAGCCGCTCCGTGCGGACGCGGCCGGTGAGGGGATCGACCGTGACCCGATAGCGGATGGCGCCCGCCGTCAGCCAGAAAGTGCCGCCGTTGGAGACGCCGTACGGCTCGAAGCGGACGGTGAGCGCTGGCGGCGGCTCCGCCTCGACCGCGAGGTGCTCGGGCAGCGCGCGCGTCTCGCGCACTTCGTCGTCGCTCATGATCATCACCCGGTGCCCGGGCGGGTCCACCAGCAGGGAGTGGGGGCGTCGTGTGGTAATCGCCTGCTCCCGGGTGTGGCGGAGCATGGCCGCAAAGCGCGCCACCTCGGCGCGCGTCCGCACCCCCTCCACGCTGCGCCCGATCGTAGGCCCGGCCAGACTCAGGACGACGGCGAGGACCAGCAGGGTGACCAGCAGCTCGAGGAGGGTGAACCCGCGCTCGTCTATTTCGACCCGCTGTCCCATGACGTCACGTCGGCGTTCTCCCCTTCGCCGCCGGGGGCGCCGTCGGCGCCTTCGGACCAGAGGTCGTAATCACCGTGCTGTCCCGGGCAGCAACGGTACTTGTAGGCGTTGCCCCAGGGGTCCTTCGGCACATCCCTCTTGAGGTAGGGGCCGCTCCAGTTAGGGGTGCCCGGGTTCCGCATCAGCATGTCGAGGCCCTGGCCCGTGTCGGGATAGCGCCCCACGTCGAGGCGGTACTGGTCCAGTGCCGCGCCGAGGAGCTCGATCTGCGCCCGCGCCGCGGCCGTTTTGGACTGCCCCACGCGCCCGAAGAGCCGCGGTCCCACCAGGCCCACCAGCAAGCCCAGGATGATGATGACCACCAGCAGCTCGATCAGGGTGAACCCGAACTGATCGGCGAACACGCCGCGACCGCGCCGGCGGGTGGCGGGGAAGCGGTCCCCGTCCGCCAGCAGCCTGTGGCAGCTGGCACGGAACGCGGGAACTCGTACACCGGACGCGCAGGGAAGATTCGTCGCCGACCGCAACGCCAGCCGCCGACGCGATGGCGGACGGGGGCCGCGACCCGGACAGGCCCCGCCGGCGCAGTCGCGCGCGAGATCGCCCATCAAAGCGGGAGCTCGTTGATCGAGAAGATGGCCATGAGCATCGCGACGACGATGAACGCCACCAGCACGCCCATTACGAGGATGATCGCGGGCTCGAGAAGCGCGATGAACCGTTTCAGCTCCGTGCGGACGTCGCCCTCGAAGGTCTCGGCGGTTTTCAGCAGCATCTCCTCCAGACGGCCCGTCTCCTCCCCGACGCGGACCATGTGCACGGCCAGCGGCGGCAGGTGCGCGTGCTCGCTGAGGGCCGCCGCGATGCTGCTCCCCCGCTTGACGGTCTCGGCCACGCGCTCGATCGCCCGCGCGATCACCTGGTTCGACATCATGTCGCCGACGACGGCCAGCGCCCCCAGCACCGGCACCCCGCTCTTGAGCATGGTGCCGAGCGTGCGGGCGAAACGCGCGGTCTCGACCTTCATCATGAGCTCGCCGAAGCGGGGCAGGCGCAGGAGCACCTGATCCCACTGCAGGCGCCCTTCGGGCGTGCCGGTCCACACACGCCAGGCCAGGACCGCGGCCAGGCCGACGAGCGCGCCCGCCCACCAGTATTCCCGGGCGGCGCCGCTCACGAACAGTAAGATTTGCGTGGGCAGGGGGATCGTCTGCTTGAGATCGGCGAAGATCGTGGCGAAGCGCGGGATCACGAAGGTGAGCAGGAAGACAACGGCGCCGGCCCCCACGGCCGTGATGACCACCGGATAGGCCAGCGCCGAGACGATGGCCTCGGTGAAGGCGGCCCGCGATTCCAGGAATTCCGCTAGGCGCCGCAGCGCGAGCTCGAGGACGCCGCCCTTTTCCCCCGCCCGGACCATGTTGATGTAGAGGCGGGGGAAGGGACGGGGATGGTGCTTGGCAAGGGCGTCGCTCAACGAGCCGCCGCCGCGCACGGTTCGCAAAAGATCCCCCACGATGACCCGGAGGCGCGGGTTCGTCGCCAGCTCCTCGAGGATGGCCAGCGCGCGATCGAGCGGCACGCCGGCCTCGACCAGGGTCGCCAACTGCTGGGTGAACGCCAGGAGATCGCGCTGCCGGATCCGTCCCGACAGAGCGAGGCTCAGCCACGGACCCCGTTCGGCGTGGGGCGCCACCCGGATGGGGAAGTACGCCTCGCGGTGCAGCCGCTCGATCACGGCCCGGGCATCGGGCGCCTCCATGACGCCATCGATCGTCTGCCCACGCCGGTCGGCCGCGCGATAAACGTAAACGGGCATCGCGCTCAGGCGTCTTCTTGGGTGACGCGCAGGATTTCCTCGATCGTGGTGACGCCCTCACAGGCCTTGGCCCAGCCGTCGAGCCGCAGCGTCGGCATGCCGGCCTCGATGGCCAGGTGGCGGATCTCCCGGCTCGAGGCGCGGCGGAGGATGAGGCTCCGCACGTCTTCGGTGATCGGGAACAGCTCGTAGATCCCCGTGCGTCCCCGGTAGCCCGTCCCCCGGCACTGGTCGCACCCGCGCCCGCGGTAGAGCTGCACGCCGGGCGGGGCGACGACGCCGAGCGCCTCGATGTCGGAGGCCGTCGGCGGGGCGGGCGTCCGGCACTCCGGACAGATGCGGCGCACCAGCCGCTGGGCCAGCACGCCTTCCAGCACGGAGGCCACCAGGTAGGGCTCGGCGCCCATGTCTTGCAGGCGGGGGATGGCCCCGGGGGCGTCGTTGGTGTGGAGCGTGGAGAAGACGAGGTGGCCGGTGAGAGCGGCCTGGATCGCGATGTCCACCGTCTCTAGATCTCGGATCTCCCCCACCAGGATCACGTCGGGGTCCTGACGGACGATATGTCGGAGACCGGTGGCGAAGGTCAGGCCGATCTTCGGCTTCACCGGAATCTGATTCACGCCCTTCAGCTGATATTCCACCGGGTCCTCGATGGTGATGATCTTCCGCTCCGGCAAGTTGATCTTGTCGAGCGCGCCGTAGAGGGTCGTGGTCTTGCCGGAGCCGGTGGGCCCGGTGACGAGGAGGATCCCGTGCGGCCGCTCGATGAGCGCCTCGAAGCGCTTGAGCGTCTCGGCCCCGAAGCCGAGGCGCTCGAGGGGCAAGAAGACGCTCTGACGGTCGAGCAACCGCATGACGATGGACTCGCCGTGCACGGTGGGGATCGTGGAGACGCGAATGTCCACGCGCCGGCCGTGGAGGGAGACGCGGATGCGGCCGTCCTGGGGCAGGCGCCGCTCGGCGATGTTCATCTCCGCCATCAGCTTGATGCGCGAGGTCACCGCGTCGCGCAGACGCCGGGGCGGCGACTCCTGGTCGTACAGGATGCCGTCGATGCGGTAGCGCACGCGCAGGGTGTCCTCGAACGGCTCGATGTGGATGTCGGACGCCTCCGCCGCGATCGCGCTCTCGACCAGCAGGTTGACCAGGCGGATCACCGGCGCCTCGAACGCCATGTCGCGCAGGTGATTCACGTCCTCCTCGCCCTCGGGTCCCCGCTCGTCCTCCATGCCTTCGACGATCCGCTGTAGCGGGGTGGCGGCGCCGTCGTAGGTGCGGTCGATGGCCTCCAGGATGACCTCCGGCGCGCTCACCACGATGCGCACGCTGAGCCCGGTCCATTGGCGGAGATCGTCCACGATGACCGGATTCAGCGGCTCGGAGGTCGCCACGGTGAGGAGGCTGCCGTCCACGGTCACCGGACAGACGACGTACTGGCGGAGGTACTTGGGCGAGAGGTTCTTGATGACGGGCAGGGGCGATGGCAGCTCGTCGCGCGAGAGGTAGGGCAGGTTGTGCTGGCGCGCGACCGCGCGCAGCACGTCCTCCTTGGTGACGGCGCCGAGCCCCACCAGCGCCTCGCCGAGCCGCTCGCCGGTCGTCCGCGTGCGGTTCAGCGCCAGCGCGATCATCTCGGGCGTGGTGATGCCGTCGGCGATCAGGATCTCGCCGAGGAGCCGGGTCGACGTCACGATGGCCATGCTATGCTCCATCGGAGCATGTTAGCACAGTGGACCTTCGTCGCCGTGGCCGCCGCCGCGGACTTGGCGGGCGCCGCGTTCGTCACCAGCGTGCATCGTCGCCGCCGGGCGCCGCTGCGCTACTTCGTGGCGCTGGGCGCCGGCTTCATGCTGGCGGCGGCATTCGTGCGGATGCTGCCCGAGAGCGCGCACGTCCCTCACGCCTTCCTCTTCGTGCTCCTGGGCTATTTCGGGATCCATCTCTTCGAGCACACCGTGGCGCCTCACTTCCATTTCGGGGAAGAGATCCATGCCGACGCGTTCCTGCGGCCCTCGGCCGGATACCTCGCCCTGCTCGGGCTCGGCGTGCACACGCTCTTCGACGGCGTGGCCATCGCCGCGGGGTTCATGATCGGGCCCACGCTCGGCCTGCTGCTGTTCCTGGCGGTGGTGCTGCACAAGCTACCCGAGGGGTTCACGGTCGCCTCCATCGTGCTGGCCACCGGACGCTCCCGCGCCGCCGCGCTGGGTGCGGGCCTCGCGCTCGGGGTGTTCACCGTGCTCGGCGCGCTGGCCACGAGCCTGCTGGCCGAGCGCCACATCGGACACGCGCTGGCCCTGTCGGCCGGCGTGACGATCTACGTGGCGGCCTCGGATCTGGTCCCCGAGGTCAACCGCGAGGGCGGCCCCGCACTGGCCTGGACGGTGATCGGCGGCCTCGTGCTCTTCGTGGCCGCCGACTGGGCGCTGTCGTCGTTCGGCGCTCGTTGACGCCGGCCTCGGCGCCGTGATGGTATCCTGGCGGCCATGAGATCTCCGGCGGCGCTCGTGCTCCACGGTCCCAACCTCAACCTGCTCGGCGCCCGCGAGCCCACCATCTATGGGTCGTTGTCGCTGGCGGCGCTCGATCGCCTGATCCAGGCCCACGGGCGGCGGCGCGGGATGCGGGTGGTGTGCCGCCAGTCGAACGTCGAGGGAGAGCTCATCGACTGGCTGCAGGGCGCCGAGCGGGAGGGTTTCACCGGGATCGTCTTCAACCCGGGCGCCTTCACCCACTACTCGATCGCGCTCCGCGACACGGTGGCGGGGATCCGCCTGCCGGTGGTCGAGGTGCACCTGAGCAACGTCCACGGTCGGGAGGAGTTCCGGCGCCACTCCGTGATCGCCGCCGTCGCCCGGGGGCAGATCTCTGGTTTCGGTCCCCAGAGCTACGTGCTCGGCCTCGACGCGCTCCTCACGCTCACGCCGGCCGGGGATGACGCGAACAAGCGTGCGCGTAAGCGAGACGCGCACCGATGAATCGGATCCGCCGCCCCGGCGTCTAAGCAGTGACGGCGCGGGGTGGGCAACCGACACCCCGTGGACACCGACGATCAGGCGCTGATCGAGCGATGCCGGCAGGGCGACCTGGCGGCCTTCGAGCCGCTGGTGGAGAAGTACCGCGAGCGCGTGTGGCGCCTCGCCTGCAACTTTCTCCGGGATCCCGAGGAGGCGTGGGACGTCGCTCAGGAAGCATTCGTCCGGGCCTGGCAGGCGCTGCCGTCGTTCCGGGGCCAGTCGGCGTTTTACACCTGGCTGTTCCGAATCACGATGAACGTCGCCACCGACCGGGCGCGGCAGCGGGCGGCCAGGGGGCGCGCGTTCGGCACCGAGCGGGTGTCGGAGGAGGAGTGGGAGCGGGTCATGGTCGATCAGGCTGCCGCGCCGGACGACGTCGCCATGCGCGCCGAGGAGCGGGAGCGCATCCGGCGGGCGCTGGAGGCTTTGCCCCCGCATCACCGCGCGATTATCATGTTGGGCGATCTCGAAGGGCTCTCGTACCGGGAGATTGCCGAGGTGCTGGACATTCCGATGGGCACGGTGATGTCACGCCTGCACAATGCTCGCAAGCGCCTGCGCCAGGTGCTGGGACCGCTGCTGGTCCTGGTCCTGGCGCTGATGATCCTGCTGGCGCCGGCCGTCGTCGTGGCGGAGCAGACGGTGCGGTTCAGCGCCCAGGTGCTGCTGGCCAGCGATGCTCCCGCCGGCGGCTCGCGCGTGCCGCCCGATCTGGAGCAGCTCCTGCCCCGCCTCCGACAGACGCTCCGGTATCGAGAATACGCGTTGCTGGAACGCTACCGCGGGCAGGCCGCCGTCGGCTCCAGCCAGCGCTTTTCCGTGCCGGGGGACCGGCAGCTCGAGATCACGCCGGAGTCCGCGTCGCCGGTCCGGCTGCGGGTCCGGCTCCTCCGCGGTAGCGTCGCCGAGGTGAACACGGTGATTCAGGCGGCGCCCGGCGCCCCCGCCGTCATCGGGGGACCGCGCCACGGCAACGGCGTGCTCATCATCGTCGTCTCGCCGAGTCCCTAGCGCTCCGGGAGGCATGGTGGGCGAAGGCGAAGAACGTTATTTCCGTGAGCGGGCGCGGATCGAACAGGGCCACACCAAATACCGCGACAAGCTCCGCGCCGAGGGCAAGCTCTTCGTCCGCGACCGCCTGAAGCTCCTGCTCGACCCCGGCCGCGACTTCCAGGAGGACTGGCTCTTCGCGCGCGGGCAGGAAGCGGAGACGCCGGCTGACGGGGTGGTGACCGGCATCGGCACCGTCGGCGGCCGCACCGTCTGCATCATGGCCAACGACTACACGGTCAAGGCGGGCTCCTGGGGCGAGAAGACGGTCCAGAAGATCATCCGGATCCAGGAGAAGGCGCTTCGGCTGCAGGTGCCTCTCCTCTACATGGTCGACGCCGCCGGCGCCCGGATCTCCGAGCAGATCAGCGTCTTCCCCGGGCGCTTCCACGCCGGGCGGATCTTCTACAACGAGGTGCAGCTCTCCGGCGTCGTGCCCCAGCTCTGCATCCTCTTCGGCCCCTCGCCGGCCGGCTCGGCCTATCTACCCGCGCTCACCGACGTCGTCATCATGGTGGAGGGCAAGGCCTCGCTCTACGTGGGCAGCCCCCGGATGGTCGAGATGGCGATCGGCGAGAAGACCACCCCGGAGGAGCTGGGGGGCGCCCGCATGCACTGCACGGTGTCCGGCTGCGGCGACGTTCTGGCGCCTTCCGACGAGGAAGCGATCGAGCTCGCCAAGCAGTACCTCGCCTATATGCCCCAGTCCTACCGGGAGCGGCCCGCGCGGGCGCCGGCGGTCGATCCCAAGCCCGGGCGATCCATCGAGGAGATCGTTCCCTACGATCAGCGGAAGTACTTCGACATGTACGAGGTGATCGACCGCATCATCGACGCCGGCTCCTGGTTCGAGCTCAAGCGTCTGTTCGCCCCGGAGGTGATCGTCGGCCTGGCCCGCCTCGGTGGTCGTGCCGTCGGCCTCGTCGCCAACCAGCCGAAGGTGAAGGGCGGCGTGCTCTTCGTCGACTCGTCAGACAAGGCGGCGCGCTTCATCTGGCTGTGCAATGCCTACAACATCCCGCTCGTGTATCTGGCCGATGTGGCTGGCTTCATGGTGGGTACCAAGGTCGAGCGCGAGGGCATCATCCGCCACGGCGCCAAGATGATCTTCGCCACCTCCCAGGCCACCGTGCCCAAGATTTGCGTGGTCGTGCGCAAGTGCTACGGGGCCGGGCTCTACGCGATGTGCGGCCCGGCCTTCGAGCCGGACGCGGCCGTCAGCCTGCCCCAAGGCCAGATCGCCATCATGGGGCCGGAGCCGGCGGTGAACGCCGTCTACTACAACAAGATCATGGAACTGCCGGAGTCCGAGCGCGCCGCCTTCGTGCGGCAGAAGCGCGACGAGTTCGCCCGCGACGTGGACGTCTACAAGCTCGCTTCCGAGATGGTGGTGGACGACATCGTACCCGGCTCCGCGCTGCGCGCCGAGCTGATCAAGCGCCTGGCCTACGCTGAAACCAAGGCCGCCGAGTTCCCGCCCCGCCGTAACGGCGTCTACCCCGTGTAACGTCGGAGGGGGCCTCGACGGCCCCCTCCGAAACCTCCCCCCAGGGTTGCGCCGGCAAAGCCGGCGCTCGGAGAGCCCCGGCCACGATCTCGCCGTTCGCGAGGAGCCACCGCCTGCCCAACGCGGCCGACGTGGTGGTCAGGCGCGGAAGCGTCTCTGCGTCTCAGCCAGGGCCTGGGCGATGGGCGCGGGCAGGCGTGGGCCGAACTGCCGGTAAAATTCGCCGAGATCGTCGAGGGCCGCGAGCCATTCCTGGGCGTCGCAGTGGAGAGCCTGCCGCAAGCGCTCGGGAGTGACGTCGAGGCCGCTGGTGTCGAGGGCGCCGGGCGCCGGGATCCAGCCGACCGGCGTCTCCTCGGCCCGGGCGGCGCCGCGAATCCGCTCCACCATCCATTTAAGGATGCGCACGTTCTCGCTGTAGCCTGGCCAGAGGAAGCGCCCGTCCCCGTCGCGCCGGAACCAGTTCACGCGGAAGATGCGCGGCGGCCGGGCCAGACGCCGTCCCACGGCCAGCCAGTGGGCGAAGTAGTCGGCCATGTTGTAGCCGCAGAACGGGAGCATGGCCATGGGATCGCGGCGGACGACGCCGACCTTGCCAGTGATGGCGGCCGTGGTCTCGGTGCTCATGGCCGAGCCCAGGAACACGCCGTGCGTCCAGTCGAACGCCTCGAAGACCAGCGGGATCACCTGCGAGCGTCGCGAGCCGAAGATGAGCCCGGAGATGGGAACGCCCTGGGGGTCTTCCCAGTTCGGCGCCATGGACGGGCACTGCTGCGCGAGCACGGTGAAGCGCGAGTTGGGATGGGCGGCCGGGCCGCTGCCGGGCTGCCACGGTCGGCCCTGCCAATCCATCAACCCCGCGGGCGGCTCGGCCGTGAGCCCCTCCCACCACGGCTCGCGGGAGGGCGTCAGGGCCACGTTGGTGAAGATGGTGTTCGAGCGGACCATGGTGATCGCGTTGGCGTTCGTCTTGGGGCTGGTGTTGGGCGCCACGCCGAAGAACCCGCGCTCGGGGTTGGTGGCGCGCAGCTGCCCACTGGCGTCCACGTGCATCCAGGCGATGTCGTCGCCCACGGTCCACACCCGCCAGCCGGGAAGCCGCGATTCCACCATTGCTAGATTTGTCTTGCCGGAGGCGCTGGGCATGGCCGCCGCCAGGTAGGTGACGCGCCCCTCGGGGTCCTCGACGCCGATGATCAACATGTGCTCGGCGAGCCAGCCCTCTCGGCGGGCCTGCCAGGACCCGATGCGGAGGGAGTGGCACTTCTTGCCGAGGAGGGCGTTGCCGCCATAGCCCGAGCCCACGCTCCAGATGAGCTTCTCCTCGGGGAAGTGCAGGATGAGCCGCCGGTCGGGCGAGAGATCACCCAGCGAGTGAAGCCCGAAGACGAGGTCGTCCTCGCTCCGCATGTGCTGGAGGGCCACCGGTCCCACGCGGGTCATGATGTGCATGCTGGCGACGACGTACGCGCTGTCGGTGACCATCAACCCCACGCGGCTCATGGACGAGCCGGCCGGACCCATGAGGTAGGGGATCACATACATGGGCC
>MNEF01000076.1:17307-32948 GCA_001917535.1 Candidatus Rokubacteria bacterium 13_1_40CM_69_27 | reverse complement strand
CGCCAGCCGGACCTCCCGGACATGGTTCTCTTTGCAGATCTCGGTGATAGGGCCGACCAAAGCCTCCACTTCGTCTTTGGGCCCGTCCACCTCGACGAGGAGGACTGCCACGGCGTCCAGGGGATACCCCGCCGCCACTCCTTTCTCGACTGCCTGGATACTGTTGTTGTCCATCATCTCGATCGCGACCGGGACGATCCCTTGTGCCACGATCCCCGAGACGGCGTTCGACGCATCCTCAATAGTCTCAAAGACGCCCATCAAGGTCTTGACCGCCTCGGGCTTCCGCATGATTCTGACGAAGACCTTGGTGGCGATCCCAAAGGTCCCCTCCGAGCCGACGAAGATCCCGGTGAGATCGTAGCCGAGCGGATCCAGTGTCCTCCCACCGAAGTTGACGATGTCGCCGTCGGGAAGGACGACCTCCAATCCGAGGACATGGTTCGTCGTCACCCCATACTTCGGTGTGCGGGGGCCGCCGGAGTTCTCGGCGACGTTCCCCCCGATGCTGCACGCCGTCTGGCTGGCGGGATCGGGGGAGTAATAATAGCCCCGCGGGGCGAGGGCGTTCGTGAGCCAGACGTTCACCAAACCGGGCTCGACCACGGCCCGCTGGTTCTCGTAGTCGATGTCCAGGATCTGATTCATCCGGTTCAGCCCGATGAGAATCCCCCCATCGACGGGAAGGGCCCCTCCCGAGAGCCCTGTTCCCGCTCCCCTCGCCACAAAGGGGATCCTCTCTCGGTGGCAGACCTTCACGACCTCGGCCACCTGTTCTGCCGAGCGGGGCAGGACGACGATGTCCGGCATGGCCTTGAAGACGGTCAAGCCGTCCGTCTCGTAGACTCGGAGCTCGCCGGGATCGGTGACGACACCGTCGGAGCCGACGATTCCGATCAACTCCTTGGCGATTCGCTCCTTGTCCATCACCAGCCCCTCCGACGTTCGATCATGGGGTACCCGTGGTGTAGCCAGAGACCTGCAACCACCTTCGGGATGTCATCTCGGACTCGGCACGTTAAGGAAGTCCGCTCAGCTTAAGATCCGCTTAGCCGACCATTCCATCAAGACTGACCTCTGCCAGCGGGCGAAAACTGTGCGGCCGATTCATGGCCGGCCGGACAAACGCTGTGGGATTATAGCAGCTTCCCCTGAATGCCACGGGGCAAAACGTAGACCCCGACCGGCCGAGACTGGTGGACATCTTCCCCACAGCGGTCTCATCGAGCCCTGCTCTAAAGATCGCGCTCTGATCCGTCACCCTCTGAGACGAGAACCTCGCCCACGCCGGCCTGGCGCTGCTCCTGGAGCAGACGGGGCGCGGGCGGGAGGCGGTACAGGAGGCGCAGGTCGCGCTCGAGGTGCTGGACGGCTACGTCAGGCGCGCGGCCGAGCGGGCGCCATCGACGGAAGACACCTCCCCCTTCCGCCTGCCGACGAAGCTCCGTGAAGCGCTCGAGCGTCTCGTCCGGAACGGATAGCCGGAGCCGGGGATGAGCCGGGAAGGACTGCGCCGGCTGCTCGGGTCGTCTCCCTCCTGCTCGCGCTGTGCGGCAGCCACTTCCTCCTGATTCGGTACGGGGCCGCCGACGGCCCTAGCGCACGCGGCCGGCGCCCGCGCGCGGGCGTCGGCGGGCGACGCCCGTCCGGATGGCCGCGTCGGCCACCGCGGTGGCGACCGCCTCCGGCACCCGGCGGTCGAAGACCGACGGGGTGATGTACTCCTCGCTCAACTCGCTCTTGGAGACGATGCCGGCCAGGGCCTCCGCCGCGGCGATCTTCATCGCGTCGTTCACGCGCCGGGCTCGCACGTCCAGCATCCCCCGGAAGAACCCGGGGAAGCCGTTGACGTTGTTGATCTGGTTCGGATAGTCCGAGCGTCCGGTGGCCATGACGCGGACGCACGGCCCGGCCTCCTCGGGTTGGATCTCGGGGATCGGGTTGGCCATGGCGAAGACGATCGGGGCCCGGTTCATCATCTTGATGTCCTTGACCGAGACGACGCCGGGCCCGGAGAGCCCGATGAAGACGTCGGCGCCGACCAGGGCGTCGGCCACCGTCCCCCGCGCCCGCTGCGGATTGGTGTGCTTGGCGAACCACTCTTTCATCGGGTTCATGTTCTCGACGCGGCCCCGGTAGAGGGCTCCGGCCCGGTCGCAGGCCACGATGTGCTTGGCCCCCACCTTCATCAGGAGCTTGGCCGTCGCGGTCGCGGAGGCGCCGGCGCCGGAGAAGACGATGCGGGCGTCGCGGAGCCGCTTGCCCACCACCTTCAGCGCGTTGATGAGGGCGCCGAGCACCACCACGGCGGTGCCGTGCTGGTCGTCGTGGAAGACGGGAATGTCCAGGTCGCGCTGCAGGCGCTCCTCGATCTCGAAGCACCGGGGCGCCGAGATGTCCTCGAGGTTGATCCCGCCGAAGACCGGCGCGATGGCCTTGACGATGGAGACGATCTCGTCGACCTCCTTGGTGGCCAGACAAATCGGGAAGGCGTCGACGCCGGCCAACTCCTTGAAGAGCAGGGCCTTGCCCTCCATGACCGGCTGGGCTCCGTTGGGGCCGATGTCGCCCAGCCCCAGCACGGCGGACCCGTCGGTCACCACGGCGACGCAGTTCTGCTTGATCGTCAGCGCGTAGGCCTTCTCCGGATCGTGGTGGATCGCCATGCACACGCGGGCCACGCCGGGCGTGTAGGCCATGGAGAGATCGTCGCGCGTCTTGACCGGGATCTTGCCCCGGACCTCGATCTTGCCGCCCAGGTGCATGAGGAACGTGCGGTCGGAGGCGTTGACCACCCGCACCTTCTCCACGCCGCGGATGTGCTCGATCACCTGCTGGGCGTGCCGCTCGTCGCTCGCGTTGAAGGTGAGGTCGCGCGTGATGGTGCCCTTGCCCACCTCGACCAGGTCGATGGCGCCGATGTCGCCGCCGGCCTTGCCGATGGCGGAGGTCACCTTGCCGAGCATGCCGGGGCGATTGGTGATCTCCAGACGGACGGTCATGCTGTAACTGGCGCTCGGGACATTGATCATGACGCCTCTCCCTTTCTTCGAGTGGGCGGTATTCTACCCCCTCTGGGTCGGGAGAGGGCCGAACAACGCGCGCCCGGCGGCGCCGGTCAGTCCAGGACCGCGGGCCGGAGGTGGACTTGACGCCGGTCGGCGTCGAGGGTGAAGCGATCATGGGCGAGGAAGGAGTTACCGAGGATGCCGTCGATCTCAGGACCGGGATCGTGGACGACGACCGGGACGTCGCGGAGCTCGGCGGCGCCGACACGGAGGGACGACAGCGTGGTGGCGGCGCCGATCGTGTGGCCGGCCAGCGTCTGCAGCTCGATCACCCCCAACGTTCCGGCCGCCGGCAGCCCCAGCGCGGTGGCGAGTCCCGGCGCCACGATGGTGAAGCTGGAGCCGGTGTCCACGATGAAGCGCGCCGTGCGCTGGCCGTTGAGGACCACCGAGGCCACCCAGACGCCGCGCGCGGACTCGACGGGCACCGTGGTCTCGGCACCGGTGACCTGGGCGGTGGCCCGTCGAGGCGCGACAACCCCTCCCGGGCCAGACGCGCGATCTCGACGGGCGTGTCGAGCAGGAGGGGGAGACGTTAGGCGTCGGCGGTGGCCTGCGGCTGGCCGAGGCGGCCCAGCGCGGTGGCCCGCCGGTAGTGCAGGGGCGGGTTGTCCGGCTGGAGCGCGACACCGTGGCTCCACTGACGCAGGGCCTCGACGTCATCGCGCCGCTCCCAGGCGGCCAGGCCGAGCGCATGGAAGTTCGCCGGGGACGGCGCGGCGGCAAAGGCCAGCCACTGGCGGATGAACACGCCCAGCGCGAGCGTGAGCGAGCGCCGCATGCCTGACGCTCACGCAAACGCCGTACCGACGCCCGAGCCGCCCCTCCGGCCCCTCTGCCCCGCATCGGCGGCAGAGATGGGGAGGTCGTTGCAGGCCGCGGCTGGCAAGAGATTGCGACGCTGCGCGTCGGCGTAGTACCCTCAGGCCGCGACCCAGGTGTCCCAGGGAGGTTCCATGATCGACGTCAAGACCGCCGACCGGGAGCTGCAGACCTACATCCGGCCCCAGACGTTCCCCGTCGCGATCCGGATGCTCCGGCCCGGCGAGGAGATTCCCGAGAAGGCCAAGCGACCGGCGCGCGACTTCAAGAAGCTCAGCATGAATTGCCAGGTCATCGACATGGCCCGTCGGTACGGCTGGACGATCGCGCTCACCCGGGAGGACCACATCTGCTCGCTGGGCATCGCCGCGCTCGGCTTCGAGAAGCCCACCCACCTGCACAACTCCGGCACGCTCTGCGAGGGCATGTACACGGAGACCAAGGAGGCGGGGCAGCGCTCGGAGGCGGCGGTCGACAAGTTCGCGCCCGGGGAGTACCACACGCTGCTGGTGGCCCCGCTGGACCGGGCCACGTTCGAGCCCGACCTCGTCTGCGTCTACGGTAATCCCGCCCAGATCATGCGGCTGACCCAGGCCGCCCTCTGGAGGCGCGGGGGCAAGCTCGCCTCGGGGTTCTCGGGGCGCGTCGTCTGCTCGGACATCATCGTGACGACCATGCAGACCGGGCGACCGCAGGTGATCCTGCCCTGCTCCGGCGACCGCATCTTCGGCCAGACGCAGGACCACGAGATGGCCTTTACCATTCCCTGGCGCCAGATGGAGGAGGTCATCGAGGGCCTCCGGGGCACCCACGCCGGCGGCATCCGCTATCCGATCACGCAGTTCATGGAGTACGAGGCCAAGCTGCCATCCCGGTACATGGAGGCCAACCGCGTCTGGGACGCCGAGCGCGGCCGGTCCCCCTACACGGGCCGGGAGCGGGTCGTGGCCGCCTACAAGCGCTCGTTTGCCGACCGCGTGCCCACCTATCCGATCGTCGCCTCCTTCGCCGGCACGCTCGACGGGCTCTCGATCGAGGCGTACTGCACCGACGTGCCCAAGGCCATCAAGGCGATGCTGAACTACTACGAGCGCTACCAGCCCGACGTGTTGCTGGCGTACAACGATCTGGCCAAGGAGGCCGAAGCCTTCGGCTGCCGCGTGAAGTACTCGGATTACGTCGTCCCCTCGATCGACGCCCACGTGCTGGCCGAGGACAAGGCCAAGCTCGCCAAGCTCCCGATGCCCGATCCGTACCGGACCTCCCGCCTGCCCGGGTTCGTCGAGCAGTGCGAGGCGCTGGTCAAGGCCAAGCCGCCAACGGCCATCGGAGCCGTCGCGGTCGGCCCCTGGACGATCGCCATGCTCATGCGGAATCCCGAGCTGATGCTGCTCGACACCTTCGAGGACCCACAGTTCATCCACGACCTGATGCGGGTCACCACCGACTTCTGCAAGCTCTGGGGGGACGCGATCGTCAAGACCGGGATCGGGCTCAGCTTCTCCGAGCCCACCGCGTCCATCAGCCTGATCTCGCCGGATAATTACCGAGAATTTATCGCGCCCTACCACAAGGAGCTCGTGGAGTATTTCAAAGTAAAGAAAGTCGGGGTGACGACTCACATCTGTGGAACGACGTATCCCATTTACGAGGACTTGATTCAGTGCGGCTTCACCACCATCTCGTTCGATCTCGACCAGCAGTCGGACCCGAAGCTTCACGTGGACCAGCTCGAGCGGTTCATGCAGGTCTCCGGGGGGCGGGCGGTGGGCATCGGCAACGTGGACGCCACCAGGTTCGAGAAGACGACGAAGGAGGCGATGTACGCCGACGTGAAGCGGTGCATCGAGACCGCGGCCCGGCGCTCGGCGTTCATCCTGTCGACCTCCTGCGAGATTCCGCCGCGATCCGACCCCGAGGCCGTCAGGTGGTTCATGGAGGGGGCGCGCGAGTACGGGCGGTACGACCGGCTGTTCGACACCGCCGGCCCGCTGCCGCCCGCGGCCGGGGCGCCGGCCTAGATCCCAGAAAACACGACGGGGCCAGCCGGTGCTTCCGGCTGGCCCCGTGGCGGTCTGAAGGAACGATGCTACTCGTTTACAGGCTCGCCTCGCCTTCGGCTGCGGCTCGCACTACCATCGCACCGGCTTGGAGGGCCGATGCGCGTAGCCGCTGTCGCGGCCGCCGCCGCCTCCGCCGCCGCCCGGACGGCGGCCGCCACCGCCCGGCCGACCTCCACCGCCGGAGCGTGGCGCCTGCGGATTGGAGATCTCGACGACGATGCGCCGACCATCCAGCTCACGGCCATTCAACTGCGCGATCGCGTTCTGAGCTTCTTCGGCGGATCCCATCTCGACGAAGCCGAAGCCCCGCGACTGACCGGAAAAACGATCGGTGATGACCGTCGCGGACAGCACGTTCCCGGATTGGGCGAAGAACTCCCGGAGCCCTTCGCTGGTCGTGGAGTACGAAAGACCGCCGATATAGAGCTTGGCTGCCATGTGACTCCTCCTCGAACTCTCTTCCCTACCTGACGACACGCCCCGCGGACGGAAGAGAGCAGCCTCGGAGGCGAGGTCCGACCCTGACGGCAGACGGTCCAAGTGTACACGGGCCGGTCACGGGCGCAAGAGCCTGGCGCCGCCGGCGCGCGAGCCCAGGGTCGCGAGCGCCGTCAGCGCCGAAGGACCGTGGCGACGGCGGCGCTGGCTCGTCTCTTGTTTCGACTCGCGCGTGCTGACGTGCTGCGGCAGTCGCGATGTCGAAATGGCAGGAGCCGATGTCGCTAACCCGTTGATTCTATGGGCAATGCACTCGGCACACGTCTTGCGCTCCCACAGGTGCGTGCGTCGAGAAGCGCGGAGCGGCAGAAGGATGCCGAACCGAACTGCGATTCTCAGACAAGGAGGGATCAGCCATGTGTATGCGGCGGATCTCGATAGCGATGATCGGATGTGCGTTTCTCGCTGGTGCTCTCGCCAGCCCAGCTCTCGCTCAGGGAGGCGCTTCCGGGAGCCGAGGCAACTCCGGAATGCCGCCGGGACCGGGCAACCCCTTCGTCGCGTTGCAGGCCCAGATGGCGACATGGCGGATCCAGCTCACGGCGTTGCAGGCCCAGCTCTGGGCGGTGCAGAACCAGCTCTCGACGATGCAGGGCCAGAACAGCACGTTGCAGAGCACGTTGCAGAACCAAATAGATGCTCTGAAGAAAAACATGGCCGCGATGGGAAGCGCCGCGACGGTCTACGAGGTGTACGACGGCCACGCCCAGCCGCAAAAGGTCGGCCAGATCGTCGGCGTCGACCAGTTGTCGTTGACGCCCTCGGTCGGGCTCACGGTGAAGGACAACGCCACGTTGAAGGAGTACACGTTCGCTCTCAAGGTCTTCCCCGAGCGTCTGGAGGGTGGCCCGTTGCTGTTCTCCGCCGTGGGATGCGATAAGGGCACGGGGACGCCACTCATCATGCCCACGTCCATCGACTCGAGTCACCCGGCCTATGCGATGTCGGTCGCGGCGCTCGTGGATATCGTGGTGGACGTGAAGACGGGTGCCCTCGATCCCGTCAAGAAGGTCCTCTACGTGTCGGAGCCGGGAGCGAAGGGCCAGACGATGCCGGTCCTCTCTCGGCTGTTCCCCGACGGCATCACCTGCCAGACGCTGAACACCAGTCGATTCGTCGTGCCGGCCACCGCGCGGGTCATCGACATGCCGTACATCACGCCGTACAGCGTGCGGTAGGGACAGACTTACACCAGGACGACGCCCCGGGTGCCGAGTAGACCTCGGCGCCCGGGGCGCGACCCTTTCGACGCTCCCGGACCAGACGGTTTATACTTCGACGAGCAGGCTGTTCAATTTGAACGGGATAAGGAGGTCATCATTATGCGGCTGCATCGCGCATTGATCCTCGCCCTCTTTGCCGTTGGCGCTCTGCTGGCAGCGCGCGCCGCTGGAGCGGAGGAGAAGGCCCCCCAGCACATTCGGGCGGCCCACACGTTCCTCATGGCCTGGGGCAATCAACGGTGGGACGAGCTGCGGGCCGTGGCGGCCGACCAGGTGACGGTGAGAGTGGGTGACAAGGCCTTCACCCTCGAACCGGCCAAGCAGAAGTCGGAGGTCAGCCTGGTGTTCCCATTCCGGGGGCTGTCGACCGTTCGCGTGGACGAGAAGGTGAAAGGCATCACGGTCGACGAGCTGGGTTTGAAGCTGGGCGACAACGAGATGCGGGGGCCGGGAACGATCACGTTGAAGGAAGAGGGTGGGGAGTTCCGGGTCATCGGTGTGTCCGCCGGGGCGCCCCAGCCCGGAGAAAAATCACCCCGGTGACGTCCTAACCAGACGCCGCCCGAGCGGGCCGGGGGCGCGGTCAGGGGGTTGCAGATCGGGTGCGGAGCACCGCCCGATCTCCAACCCGGCCGCAACGACTCGGGCTCCTTCCGTCAGGCCCCGAAGATCACGCGAGTGCCGGTCGACGGCATCACCAGCTTCCTCGGCATCTCCCGGTGGAGGGCGATGATCGTGTTCATGCCGGTGCAGTGCTCCGGAATGATGTAGTCGGGGTTGCGTTCCCTTACCGCCACTCCTCCGGCGTGATCCGGTAGATCAGGATCTTGCGGTAGAGCGTCTTGGGGTCGATCTCGAGGAGGGCGGCCGCCTTCCCCCGATGCCCGCCCACCTGCCGGAGCGTGGTGACGACGTGCTGGCGCTCGATCGCCTCCAGACTTCCCACCGTGGGCCCGGCGGGCGGCGCGCTCCCGCCCCGGACCTCCGGCGGCAGATCTTCGGGCTGGATCTCATCCCCCTTGGTGAGGATCACGGCGCGCTCGATCGCGTGCTGCAATTCCCGAACGTTGCCCGGCCACGAGCAGGCTTCGAGGCACGCCAGCGCGGCGGCGCTGAGCCGCTTGGCGCCGTAGGCGGCGTTCGCCTCCAGGAAGTGCCGGGCGAGCAGCGGCACGTCCTCGCGCCGCTCGCGCAGCGGCGGCAGCTGCACGGTGATGGTGTTGATCCGGTAGTAGAGATCTTGCCGGAAGTGGCCGGCCCGCATCGCCTCGGCGAGGTCACGATTGGTCGCGGCGACGATCCGCACGTCGACCCGGCGTGCCCGGGTGCCGCCGACCCGGAAGAAGGTGCCCGTCTCCAGCGCGCGCAGCAGCTTGACCTGGCTGTCCGGCTCGATCTCCCCGATCTCGTCCAGCAGGAGCGTGCCGCCGTCCGCCAGCTCGATGAGGCCGGGCTTGGCGGTGACGGCGCCCGTGAACGCGCCCTTCTCGTGGCCGAACAGCTCCGACTCCAGCACCTCGCGGGGCAGGGCGCCGCAGTGGATGGGCACGAAGGGGCGGTCGGCCCGCGCGGAGCGCTCGTGGATGGCGCGCGCGACCAGCTCCTTGCCGGTCCCGCTCTCGCCCAGCACCAGGACCGACGAGTCGGTGGGGGCCACGCGCTCGACGATCGAGAGCACCTCTTGCATGCGCGCGTTGCCGGTCAGGATGCCGCTGAAGGGCTGGGCGCCGGGCACGTGAGCGCGGAGGGCAACGTTGTCGCGCAGGAGCTGACCCTTCTCGGCCGCCTTGCGGATGAGGACGTCCAGCTCCTCGATCCTCGTGGGCTTCGTCAGGTAGTCGTAGGCCCCCAGCTTCATCGCCTCCACGGCGGTGGCGACCTCCTGGAACCCGGTCATGACGATGATCTGGGGCGACTCGGCCAGCCCGGCCAGGTCGCGCAGGACCTCGATCCCGGCCTTGCGCGGCATCTTCATGTCGAGGACGACGACGTCGTAGGCGCTCTCGCCCAGACGCGCCAGCGCCGCCTCGCCGTCGGCGACGCCCTCCGCGTCGTGGCCCTTGCGGGCGAGCTCGCGCACGACCAGCTCGCGCAGGTTCTTCTCGTCGTCGGCGACCAGCACGCGGATGGCGCGCTTCATGCCGGCAGCACCACGCGGAAGATCGACCCCTTGCCTGCGCGCGAGGTCACCTCGATGCGCCCGCCGTGATCGGTCACGATGCCCTGGGCGATCGCCAGCCCCAGCCCGGTCCCCTGCCCCGGGGGCTTCGTCGTGAAGAACGGGTCGAAGATCCGCCCCAGGATCTCGTCGGAAATCCCCGGCCCCTCGTCCTCGAACTCCACCTCGATCTCCTCCCGCAGCCGGCGCGAGCGGATCCGCAGCGTTCCATCGCTCCCCATCGCCTCCAGGGCGTTGGCGGCGATACCCAGGAACACCTGCCGGAGCTGGCCCTCGTTGGCGGTGACCGCCGGCAGCTCGGGATCGACCTCGGGGGCGAAGCGGCACCCCCCGAACCGCGACTGGTGCGACAGCAGCTCGATCGTCTTCAGCACCAGCGCGTTGAGGTCGGTGGGCGCCCGCCGGCTTCCGGGCTCCCGCACGAACTGCAACAGGCTCCCGGTGATCTCCTTACAGCGGTAGGTCTCCTCCTCGATGAGACCGAGGTAGTGGCGGAAGTCGTCGATCTCCGGCGTTCGCGCCAGCACGCCCTCGCGCGTCCGGGCCAGCAGCGACTCGGCGCAACCGGCGATCGTGGCCAGCGGGTTGTTCAGCTCGTGGGCGACGCCCGCCGCCAGCCGGCCGGCCGTGCTGAGGCGCTCGGTGAGGAGCATCTGCCGCTCCAGGCGCTTGGCCAGTGTCACGTCCTCCACCAGGAACACCAGGTGCTCGACGGCGGGTTCGATCGGCGCCGCCGTCAGTCGGAGGATCTTCGTCTCGCCGGCGATCACCATCTCGTCCTCGATCGACTCGACCCGGCGCGCCGCCCGGGCGCCCTCCAGGAAGGCGCGGAGGCTTTCGCCGCGCTCGGGCGGCACCAGCTCGCCGAGGGAGCGGCCACGCAGGTCGCCGCAGGCCAGCACGCGTCCCCCCTCGCGGTTGCCGCGCACGACGCCCAGGCCGGCGTCCAGGACGAACACGCCGAGGGGCAGGGTCTCCAGGACCACCTCCACGAAGCGCTTCTGGGTGTCGAGCTCGCGTGTGCGCTCGGCCACCATGCCCTCCAGCTGCTGGTAGAGGCGCGCGTGCTCGAGCGCGATCGCCGCCTGATCGGCGAAGGCGAGCAGCAGCTCCTCCTCGTCGGCCGAGAACCGGTGGACATCGCGGCGCAAGACGGTGATCGCCCCGATAGCCCGCTGGCCGACCCGGAGCGGCGCCGCCAGTATCGAGCGGAACCCGCTGGTCCGGGCGAGGTCCGGGTAGCGCACGCGAGGATCGCTGTAGAGATCGGCGCTCTGGACGGGCTGGCGCTCGCTGACGGCGCGCCCGGCGATTCCTTCGCCCTCCCGGAGGCGGATCTTGGTGACCATCTCCTGGGGGAGATCCAGGGAGGCGACCGCCCTCAGCTCCTCCGTCGCGGGATCGAAGGTCATGAGGCTGCACGATTCGACGCCCAGCACGCCGCGCGCCTCGGCCATGATCACGCGGATCGTCTCCTGGACGTCGAGGCTGGCCGTCACCGCGCGGCCGGCTTCCAGGAGCGCGCGGGTCTCGCGAGCCCGGCGCGCCCGCTCCTCGAAGAGCCGCGCGTTGTGGATGGCGATGCCGGCCTGCTCGGCGAACGCTCCCAGGACCTCCTGCTGATGCGCGCCGAAGGCCGCGGGCCGGGTGGAGAACGCCGAGATGACGCCGATCGGGGTCCCGCCCACCGTGAGCGGCACGCAGAGCATCGAACGGATACCCTCGCGCTCGTCCGCATCGCATCGCGCCGAGCGGGGATCGGTGCGGATGTCGTCCACCCGCATCGGCTGCCCGCTGGCGGCGCAGCGCCCGATGACGCCCTCGCCCACCGGCAGCGATAGCGCCCGCCACTCCTCGCTCTTGACGCCGTGGGCGGCGGCGTGCACGAGGTGCCGCCGCTCCTCGTCGAGCAGCCCGATGCCGCACCCGGTGCCGCCGATCAGGACTGTGACCGAGCGACTGATGGTCTCGAGCACTGAGGCCAGATCCAGGCGGGCGGTGATGAGCCGGCTGGTGTGGTAGAGCGCGGCCAGCTCCTCGGCCCGGCCGCGGGTCTCGTCGAGGAGGCGGCGCTGCTCGATCGCCGAGGCCAGCGGCTGGGCCAGCTCGGCCACGATCTCGACATCGGTCCCGTCGAAGGCGCCGGGCTGCCGCGCCACGAGCGTGACCGCGCCGATGACGCCGCCGCGGGACACGAGCGGCGCCAGGATGGCAGCGCGATAGCCGCGGGCGGCGAAGATCTCGCGGCTCCGCGGGGGAACCGTCGCCGCGGCGAGGTCGTCGACCGCCAGCGGCGCCCCGCTCTCCGCCACCTGGGCCAGGAGCGTTCCCTTCAGCGGCAGGCGCCCATCCCGGCTGGCGCCGAGGTGAAGCGACCGGGCCGGGAGATCGACGACGGTGAACTCGCCCCGCTCGGCGTCGATCAACGACACCCCGATGGAGTCGAACCCGACGAGGGTGGCGGCGCCCTCGGCGAACGCCCTGAATACGTCGTCCAGCGGCTCGCTGGAGATGCCCAGGCGCGCGATCTCGTTGAGCACGCGAATGCGCACGGTCCGCTGATGCAGGCGCCAGACCCGGTCAATGGCGGCGCCCAGATCCCGCGGGAACCCGGCCGGCAATGCCGCGCGGCCGAGGCGCCCAACCAGCGTCAGCTCGCCGCTCGGACTGCGCGGCGAGCCCAGCGGCGCCCGCAGCACGACCAGCGTTCGTCCCACCCCGGGGGGCGCGACGCGGGTGAGGCGGAGCCCGCCCACGGGATGTGCGGCCACTCGCTGCCGGAGCCAGACCGAAAGCGCGTCAGGCATCCCGGCCCGCGTGGCGGTCACGACGACGGCGTCCGCCCGGCCCGGGCGGAAGGCGAGCGCGCCGCCGACGGCGCCGGTGAGCCCGAGCAGCCGCTCGAGCATCCGCGCCAGTTCCTGGTCCATCGAGGCCGAGGCGCCGAGCTCGGTGAGCAGGTCCGGGAGGAGGCGTCCGGCCTTCACGGCAGGCGCAGGACCTTGCCCGGCAGGCTGCCCGTATGCTCGCCGTCCCTGATGACGAGGCGGCCGTTGACGAGTACGTGCTCGATGCCGATCGGATAGCGATGGGGGTCCTCGTACGTGGCCCGATCGGCGACCTTCTGGGGGTTGAAGACGACGAGATCCGCCCGGGCGCCCACCCGGATCACGCCGCGATCCTTGAGCCCGAGCCGGCGGGCCGGCAGCCCCGTCATCTTGTGAACGGCCTGCGCCAGCGTGAGGACGCGCTGCTCGCGGGCGTATTCGCCGAGTACGCGGGGAAACGTCCCGTAGCTTCGCGGATGCGGCTTGCCCTCTCCCAGCTCGCCGTACGGCGCCAGGGACGAGCCGTCGGAGCCGATCATCACGCGCGGGTGCGCCAGCGCGCGCCGGAGGTCGCCCTCGTCGAGCTGGAAGAGGATCATGGAAGCCTTGCCCGCCTCCTCCACGATGAGCTCGATGGCCGCCTCGAGGGGGTCCAGGCCGCGCGCGGCGGCGATCTCCGAGAGCCGTCGGCCCTCGGCGTCCTTCCGCCGGGCGCAGTAGGCGATCATGATGTTCTCCCAGCCGATCCGGTCCAGCAGGCTCTGCCCCGTCACCGGAAGCTCGAGCTCGCGTCGGATGCGCGCGCGGACCTCCGCGTCGGCGAGGCGCTTGAGCATGGCGTCGACGCCCCCCTCGAGCGCCCAGTCGGGCAGCAGCGCCCGCAGCGTCGTGCTGGAGGCCGTGTAGGGATAGACGTCGGCCATGACGTCGTGGCCGTCGGCGCAGGCGGCGTCGATCAGCCCGAGCGCCCGCTCCACCTTGCCCCAGTTCGGGCGGCCCGCCGCCTTGACGTGGCTGATCTGGACCGGCAGATCGCTCTCACGGCCGATCCGGATGGCCTCGGCGACCGCATCGAGCAGGGTCGCGCCCTCGCCGCGGATGTGGCTCGCGTAGATGCCGCGGCCCCGGGCCGCGCGGGCGAGGGCGACGATCTCCTCCGTCGCCGCATAAGAGCCGGGCGCGTAAATCAGGCCGGTCGAGAGCCCCCAGGCGCCGTCCTCGGCCGCGTCGCCCAGCAGGCGCTGCATGTGGGCCAGCTCGGTGGCGGCCGGCGGTCGCCGGGCGAACCCCATGGCGGCGACGCGGAGCGTGCCGTGACCGACCAGCTGGACAACATTGACCGCGGTGCCGTCGGCATCGAAGGCGTCCAGATACTCGCGGACCGAGCGCCACCGGAAATCCATGTTCCGTGGGAGGTAGAGGGCGAATCCCTTCAGGTCGTCCAGGTGCTCGGTGACGACCGGGGCCGGGGAGAAGCCGCAGTTGCCGACGACCTCCGTCGTCACGCCCTGGCGGATCTTCGATTCGGCGCGGCGGTTGGCCCAGAGGCGCCAGTCCGAATGCGAGTGCATGTCGATGAAGCCGGGCGTCACCGCCCTTCCCGCGACGTTGAGGGTGCGCCCGGCCGCCTCGCGCGAGAGATCGCCGACGGCGGCGATCGTCTCGTCGCGAATGCCGACATCGGCGCGGCCTCCCGCCTTCCCGGTGCCATCGATGACCGTCGCGCCTTCGAGCTTCAGGTCGAACATCGCTCAGATGGAAGGAGCGGCCGAGAAGCCCAGCACGTCTTCGCTCCACTGGGCGATGGCCAGCAGGCCCGCCTCCCCATCCGCGGCGGCCACGAGCTGAAGGGCGTGGGGCAGCCCCGAGGAGGCCAGCCCGCTGGGCAGGCTCACCGCCGGCACGCCGGCGTAGCTCCAGGGGGCGCAGAGCGAGGCGTCGCCCGTGGAGCCCAGACCCGCCGGCGCGGGCGCCGGCGCGGTCGGGACCAGCAGCGCGTCGTGGGCGGCGAGCAGGGGCATCACCTCGTCGCGGAATTTCAGGCGGGCACGGTCGGCGCGCAGGTAGGCGGTCGCCGTCCGGCGCAGCCCGGCTTCCACCAGCGCGCGCATCTCCGTGCCGTACTCGCCGGCGTGGGCCCGAAACGCCTTCTCGTGGTAGGCGGCGGCCTCGGCCTCCAGCACGACCAGCCCGGCCGCATGGACCTCGGTGAAGGACGGTGGCAGCTTGGCCTCCGCCATCACCGCGCCGGCGCGCGCGAATCGATCGGCGGCCGCCTGGATCTGCTCCGCCACCGCCGGCTCGCAGCGCGCGAGCAGCTCCGGCACCAGCGCCAGCCGGGGCGAGCGCGGGGGCACGGCGGCGAGCTCCCGACCCACGAGCAGGCTGAAGGCCAGCGCGGCGTCCGCGACCGAGCGGGCAAAGACGCCCACGTGATCGAGCGACCAGGCCAGCGGGATCACGCCGTCGACGGACACGAGCCCGTGCGTGCCCTTGAAGCCGACCACGCCGCAGTAGGCTGCGGGGCGGAGGACCGAGCCGACGGTCTGGGAGCCGAGGGCCAGCGGCAGCATGCGCGCGCCCACGGCGGCGCCCGAGCCCGCCGACGAGCCGCCGGGCGTGTGGTCGCGGTTCCACGGGTTCCGCGTGGGCGCCGGGTCCCGGTAGGCGAACTCGGTCGTCGCCGTCTTGCCGAGGATGATCGCGCCGGCCGCGCGCAGCCGCGCTACCGCGGTGGCATCGCGCGCCGGTCGCGTGTGAGACCACGACCGAGCGCCGCCGGTCGTCGGCATGCCAGCGACGTCGAAGATGTCCTTGATTCCGACGGGCACGCCGTGCAGCGGTCCCAGGACCCGGTTCGTCTGCGCCTCCGCCTCCCGCTGGCGGGCCAGCGCCAGGGCGCCGGTCTCGTCCACGTGGACCCAGGCCTTGAGCTCGGCGTCGAGGGCTCTGATCCGGGC
>MNEF01000076.1:0-17186 GCA_001917535.1 Candidatus Rokubacteria bacterium 13_1_40CM_69_27 | reverse complement strand
CGGAGGGCATCGAGCACCTCGGCGACCACCTCGAACCGTCCAAAGGACGGCATCAGGTACACGCCGCCGTACCGCCCGCGGATCTGCTGGACCAGCCGCTGCGCCATCTCGACGCCGACCCGCAGGGCGCCCTCCCCCGCCTCTCTGAGCTGCGCCCGCACGTGGTCGGGGATGGTGATGCCGGGCACCTCGTTGTGCAGGAACTCGGCGTGGCGGAAGCTGTGCAACGGCAGCACGCCGACCAGCACGGGGACGGAGGAGCCGCCCGCGCGCTCGAGGAAGCGGTCCAGCACCGCCAGGTCGTAGACGGGCTGGGTCTGCACCCAGCGCGCGCCCGCCTCCACCTTGCGCTGAAAGCGCTCGATCTCGCGCGCGGGGTCTTGGACGGAGGGATCGAGCGCAGCGCCGACGCAGAAGGCCGTGGGCTCGCCGATGCTGTTGCCGGTCGCGTCCTGTCCCTCGTTCATCCGTCTCAGGATCTCCACGAGGCCGATGGCGTCGACGTCGAAGACCGCCGTGGCGTTGACGTAGTCCCCCGTGCGGGGGGGGTCGCCGGTCATGGCCAGGATGTTGCGGATCCCCAGCGCATGGGCGCCGAGCAGGTCGGCCTGGATGCCCATGAGGTTCCGGTCGCGACAGGTGAAGTGCATGTTGATGTCGAGCCCGGCCGCCTCGCGCACGAGGATCGCCGTGGGCAGGACCGACATGCGGACGCGCCCGAGCGAACCGTCGTTGATGTCGACGATCTCGACACCGCGCTCCTTGAGGAGCTTGGCGCCCTGGATCAGCTTCTCGACCGTGTGGCCGCGGGGCGGATCCAGCTCGACGGTGACGATGAACTCGCCGCTCTCGAGCTTGCGGCCCAGCAGGGTGGGCGCGGCGGTCGTCCGTAGCCCGGGCGTTTCGACCGCCTCGCGCGCCCGCGCGCTGACCGCCGGGCGGTCCTGGTACCGCCTCACCGTCGTCTTGCGGTCCAGCACCGTCCGCATCGCCGCGATGTGCCCCGGCGTGGTGCCACAGCAGCCGCCCACGATGCGGGCGCCCACCTCGAGCATCCGCCCGGCGTAGTCGGCCATGTAGGCGGGCGACGAGAGGTACATGAGCCGCTCCCCGATCCGGCTGGGCAGGCCGGCGTTCGGCTGGATGGAGAGCGGCACCCCCCCGGCCTCGGGCAGCATGTGCTCGAGGACCTCGTAGAGGATGCTCGAGCCCACCGAACAGTTGGCCCCCAGCGCCTGCACGCCCAGGGCTCGCAGCGTGCGCGCCACCTCGGCCGGGGAGCGCCCCATGAAGGTGACGCCCTCGTCGGTGAACGCCATCTGGGCCACGATGGGCAGGTCCGTGACCGAGCGGATGGCCTCGATGGCCAGCGTGATCTCGGTGAGGTCGGAGAAGGTCTCGACGATCAGGGCGTCGACGCCGCCCTCGAGCAGCGCCTCGGCCTGCTCGCGGAACGTGGCGCGCGCCTCCTCGAGCGTCACCGAGCCGAGCGGCGTCAGGTACTTGCCCAGCGGCCCCATCGAGCCGAGCACGAGCACGTCGCGACCCATGCTCTCGCGGACGTCGCGGGCGAGCTTGACCCCGCGCAGGTTGATCGTGCGCACGTCGCCGGACTGGCCGTGCACCGCCAGCTTGAAGCGGTTGGCGCCGAACGTGTTCGTCTCGATGCAATCGGCCCCGGCGGCGACGTATTCCGCGTGCACCGACTGCACGAGCCGGGGATTGCTGAGGTTGAGCAGGTCGAAGCACGCGTCCATCGGCACGCCCCGCGCGTAGAGCAGCGTGCCCATGGCGCCGTCGCACAGGAGCGGCCCCTCGGCCAGGCGGTGGCTAAACGCGTGCGGCATGACCCTGACGCAAGGCGGAGAGCAGGCGCGCGACGACCTCGTCGGGGCCGAGGCCGGTGGTGTCCAGGGCCAGGTGCGCCCGTCGGTAGTAGGGCTCTCGCTGCCGGTAGAGGGTCTCGATCTCGTCGGACGTACGCCCCGCCAGCATCGGCCGGTCGCCGGCGCGGCGCGCGCGCTCGTCGAGCTCGCGGAGATCGCCCCGCAGCCACACGACGGTACCCAACTCGAGCAGCGCCTCCATCCGCCCGTCCCGGCACGGGAAGCCTCCGCCAGTGGCGATGACGTCGCCCGACTTCAGCGCCAGGAGCTCGAGGGCCTCGGCCTCCAGCTGGCGGAACCGTTCTTCGCCGGCCTGGCGGAAGATTTCGGCGATTGACCGACCGTCGCGCGCGACGATCATGTCGTCGGTCTCCACGAAGCAGCGGCCGAGCCGGCGCGCCAGCAGCCGGCCGCACACGGACTTGCCCGCGCCCATGAAGCCGACCAGGATGATGTTGTCCCGGCGCATCGTCCCCGCATCGTATCAGATTACCGCGCAGCCGGAGAGACGGCGGGCGGGCGAGCGCAGGGGCCGAGCGACGAGGCGCGTCTCGAGTCCGCGACGAGCTCCTGATCCACGCCGCTCCTCTGGGCGGCGACCGTGGTCCCATCAAGAGTCTCTGGCCGACGACGCCTCGGAGCGCCTGGAGATGGGCCTCAGGTAGAGGGCACGGACGAGCTCCCATCCGGCGGCGAGGAACGGGACCGCCACGAGGGCCCCGATGAGCCCGGCCAGGTGGACACCGGCAAAGAGCGCCAGCAGCACCGCCAGCGGGTGCAACCCCGTGGCCCGCCCGACGAAGTGGGGCGCCAGAAGCTTGCCCTCCAGCAGATTGGTCCCCCAGAAGAGCGCCGCCGTCACCACGGCCAGGGTCAGCGACTCGTTCAGGGCCGAGATGATGCCCAGCACGGCGGCCACCAGCGAGCCCACGAACGGCACGATGTTGAGCACGGCCGCCAGCGCGCCGATCAGGAGGGCGTAGCGGACGCCGAGCAGCCCGAGGCCGACGGCGAGCACGGCGCCGACGCAGAGACTGGAGGCGATCTGGCCGCGCACGTAGCCCCCGATGCGGTCGAGGACGGGCCCGGCCAGCGCCGCCGCGCGCGCGTGGTACGTGGGGGGCAGGAGCTGGAGCAGGCTCGCGCCGATGTGGCCGGCGTCGATGACCAGGTAGGCCGCGATCACGATGATCGCCAGCACGCCGACGACGAAGCCCAGGACGCCAGCGGTCACCGCAAACGTGTTCGCCACCAGCGCACCCGCCAGGGCCTGGAGGTCCTCGGGCTTGGGGGTGGGGAGCGAGGCACCCCAGCGGAGGAGAAAGACGTCCACCCGGCCGAGCCAGCGATTGACGTTGTCGAGGAGGCGCGGGAGCTGCTCCAGGAACTGGGTCCACTGCTCGGTCAGCGCCGGCCAGAGCAGGCGGCCCATCAGGGCCAGGACCGCGGCCACGCCCAGGTAGACCACGAGGACCGTCACGCCCCTGGGCACCCGGTACCGCTCCCCGAAGTGAGCGGCCGGCAGGATGGCCGCAGCCACGATGAGCGCGGTGAAGGCCAGGAGCCAGATCGGCCAGGTGTGGAGGACGAACCAGACGGCGGCGACGACACCGACCACCTGAAAGACGAGCGGCCAGGGCAGCCGGGTCATGGGGCCAAGGCGACGATCCCCGCCGCGGCGAGCCGCTCGATCTCGGCACGCGGCGTCCCCAGCTCGGCCAGGACCTCCGCCGTGTGCTCGCCCAGGCGCGGCGCCGGGCACCGGACGGTGACGGCCTGCGCCGAGGTCCGGAAGGGGAATCCCAGCATCTGCACGCGCCCCAGGCCCGGTTGTTCGACCTCGGTCACCAGGCCGAGATGGCGCACCTGCGCGTCCTCGAAGACCTCGTCGAACTCGTAGATGGGGCCGCAGGCGATCGCCGCCTTCTCGAAGCGGGCGACCCACTCCGCGGTCGTGGCGGTCGCCAGCGCGCGCTCCACCCGCGCCCGGAACTCCTCGCGGTTGGCCAGGCGCGCGTCGTTGGTGGCGAATCGCGGATCGCGCGCGAGCGCCTCGTCGGCGAGGGTCGCGCAGAAGCGCTCCCACTGGTCGGGGTTCATGATCACGATGTTGATGAGCCCGTCCTTGGTCGCGAAGGCTTCGGCGGGCGCCAGGTTCGGGTTGCGGTTGCCCTCGCGCCGGGGGCGGACACCGCCCGCGGCGAAGAAGTGCGCGATAGGGTCGGGCAGCAGCGCCAGCGAGGACGCGAGCAGGCTCACGTCGAGGTGCTGGCCCTGCCCCGTGCGCAGCCGGTGAACGAGTGCGGCGTTGATGCCGCCGAAGGCCAGGAAGGCCGCCGCCAGGTCCGCCACCGAGCCGCCGACCTTGGTGGGCGGATGGCCGGGCATGCCGGTCAGGGCCATCAGACCGCTCACGCCCTGGGCGATGGAGTTGTAGCCGGGGCGGCGCGCGTACGGCCCGGTCTGGCCGAAGCCGGTCACGGAAGCATAGACGACGGCGGGGTGGGCGGCGCTCACCGCCGCGTAGCCGATTCCCAGCCGGTCCGCCACGCCGGGCAGGAAGTTCTCGATGACGACGTCGGCGCGCCGGGCCAGCTCGAACACGACGCGCGCGCCCTCGGGCTGCTGAAGGTCGGCGGCCAGCGACCGCTTGTTGCGGTTGATGGACGCGAAGACGGCGCTCATGCCGGCACCGCCGCCCCAGTGGCGCAGATCGTCGCCGCGCCCCGGCCGCTCGACCTTGATGACGTCGGCGCCGAGGTCGCCCAGGAGCATCGCGCAGTAGGGCCCGGCGACGACGCGCGAGAGGTCGAGGACGCGAAGGCCAGCCAGGATCACTCGCGCTCGAGGAACCCTTCGGTCATCGCGTTGGCCTCGGGGATACCGGTCCGCGCGATCGCGTTGATGCGCGCCTTCACCTCGGCCAGCGCCCGGAACGGCTTGGCGGCCAGGCGCTCGGCGAACGCGCGCACTTCTTTCTCCAGCCGCTCGCCGGGGACGACACGGTGGACGAGCCCCAGCTGGCGCGCCTCCTCGGCGCTGTAGCGCCGGCCCTCCATGATAATCTCCTTGGCCCGGGCCGGACCGACGAGACGGACGAAGCGCGTGGTAGACGCCACCCCGAGGGGCACGCCCAGATCCACCTCGGGGATCCACAGCTCCGCCTCGCCGGCGGCGACGCGGAAGTCACAGGCCAGCGTCAGTCCCCAGCCGCCGCCGACGGCATGGCCATTGATCATCGCGACCGTCACCTGCTCCAGGTTCTCCAGCAACGTCGTCGCGCGCTCGAAGAGCCGCCGGAACTGGCTCCGGCGCTTGAGAAAGACCTCGCGCCGTTCCTCTTCCGACATCGAACGCTTGAGGGGCGCATCGGCCCCGGCCGAGAAGACGGGCGGCGCCCCGGTGAGAACGACCACGCGCGGGCTGGCCTCGTCGCGCAGCTCGGTGAAGGCCGTCACCAGCTCGCCCAGCATCGCGTCGCTCAGCGAGTTGCGGCGCTCGGGGCGATGCAGGGTGACCGTCGCGATGCGACCGTCGCGGACGACCGTGACGTTGTCCGCCATGACGGGCCGGACCGTAGCACACGCCTGCTGGTCGTCGCAACCGTGCCGGGCGCGAGGGGGACGCCCCCGCCGGCGCCGGCTCAGTCGGCGCGCCGGAGCAGCACCAGCGAGCGGGCCTCTACCTGGAATTGCTCGCCCGCCTTCACGACCCGGTCACTCTCCTCGGAGAGCGGCGCGCTGGTGTCGAGCACGCCGAGCCAGTGCTCGCCCCAGTCGCCGGTGGGCAGGGTGAACGTCAGCGGCTCGTGGTGCGCGTTGAAGAGCGGGGTTGCACCGCTGGCCCTTCTCCGGCGCCCAGGGTCCGTGCACGCGAAAGCCGTAGCGCTGGCCCAGCCCCACCTGGGGCAGGTAGCCGTGCCAGCAGAAGCCGTCCACTTCCGGAAGATCGACGCACGTCTGCCGGCCGTCGTCCCCGAAGAGGCAGAGCTCCACGCGCTCGGCCACCTCGGAGAAGAGCGAGAAGTTCGTTTCCGCGCCGTCGTGCGTGGCGCCGAGTGGATAGGGCTCGCCGGGCCAGATCTGCATCAACCCGACGAGCGTGCAAGGCGGATGCCCGGCGGTTGTCCTCCGCCCTAGGCCCGCGAGTCCGTAAAAGATTTCCCTGCCTACTGCAGCGCCGGTGCGAGGCAGGGCTCAGCGGTGCACGGTGCGACGGGCGGGAGCGCGTCGGTAGGCGCAGTCGGCCATCCAGCAGCGGGCGCACTGGCTGAAGTAGTGATCGACCCGCGCCTGGCGGCCGGCGCCCACCAGCAGCGAAATCGACTTCTCCGGCGTCATGAAGCAGGCCTCGTTCAGCGTGACGCCGACGGCCTCGCCCGGACACAGGCGGAACAGGGCCCGCTGGTCGCCTACGTCCCAGGCGCCGTACCCGGGGCTGATGCGGTTGGTGACCGGGAGCCCCTGGGGGATCCCCTCCTGGCAGAGCTGGTCGTTGACGTACTCGGCGAGGCTCTCCACCGCCCCGGAGCCGACGCTGTCGAGCATGACCGCCAGCGGGAGCTCCCGCGCCTCCCACAGCTCCGCGACGCGTCGCTCCAGCGCGTCGCCGATCGTGCAGATGGCGGCGGCGACGTGCTCGACGCGGCCCCAGTGACGCTCGACGCCGGGGATCGTGAGTACCAGGTCGGGGGTCTCGAGCGCATCGCCGACCTGGCGCGTCACCGGCATCCAGCGCACGACGGCGCGGGGCTCGATCAGGCCGCGGCCCAGGACCAGCGCCTCGTCGAACAGCGCCATCACCTCGGGGCCTGGCGCGGCGGCGCCGCGCTTGTACCCCTGAAAGCGCAGCACCTCGTCGGGATCGATCTCGAGCGGCAGGTTTCGGAGGACTCTGACTATAGGCTCGCCTCGGGCGCATGGGCCCGGGCCCCTGGCCGCCCTGCAGCTGGCCCGGCGGCCCGCCGGCGCCCTGCGGCTCGCACGACCGTCATAGGCTCGCCTCGGGCGAGCGGGGCCCAGCCCGCCGGCGCCCTGCGGCTCGCACGACTGTCATAGGCTCGCCTCGGGCGGACGGGGCCCAGCCCGCCGGCGCCCTGCGGCTCGCACGACCACGGCGATGCGGCGGATGTGCTCGGGGTTCGAGCCGCAGCAGGCGCCCACGATGTTGCAGCCGGCCTCCAGCAGCGCCGGGTAGTGGCGCGCCATCTCCTCCGGCCCCAGCTCGTAGGTGACGGTGTCGCCCGTGGTGATGGGCAGGCCCGCGTTGGGATAGGCCACCAGGGGGGCGTCCGTCACCGCGCGCATCTGCCCGATGATCACCACGGCGCGGTCGGGGCCCCGGCCGCAGTTCATCCCCACGACGTCGGCCCCGGCCGCCAGGAGATTCTTGGCCACCTCGGCCGGGCTCTCGCCCCACATGGTCCGGTCGCGGTCGTGCAGCTCCTCGAACTGAAAGAACATGGTGGCCATGACCGGCAGGTCCGCCACCGTCTTGCAGGCGCGGATCGCCGCCGTCGCCTCCTGGGGGAACATCATGGTCTCGACGGCGAACAGGTCGACGCCGCCCTCGGCCAGGGCCTCGGCCTGCTCGCGGAACGTCTGGAAGTACTCCTCGTCGGTGGTGTCCCCCAGCGGCTCGTACTCGGCGGGCAGCCGGCTGGTGGGCCCGATCGACCCGGCGACGTAGCCGTGGGGGAGGCTCACCGAGCGGGCCAGGCGCGCGCCCTTCACGTTCAGCTCGCGCGTGCGGTCGCCCAGCTGGTACTCGTTGAGCTTGAGCCGGGCGCCACCGAACGTGTTGGTCTCGACGATGTCGCTGCCGGCGTCGACATACCCCTGGTGGATCGAGCGGACGACGTCGGCGTGGGTGTCGTTCCACAGCTCCGGACAGGCGCCGTTGGCGAGACCGGCCGCGAAGAG
Organism: Candidatus Rokubacteria bacterium 13_1_40CM_69_27; assembly: GCA_001917535.1. Taxonomy (GTDB): domain Bacteria; phylum Methylomirabilota; class Methylomirabilia; order Rokubacteriales; family CSP1-6; genus MNEF01. Next base: position 9,379 of record MNEF01000076.1, on the reverse strand, counting down.
CATGGTGCCGTAGCCGCCGTCGAAGACCAGCGTTTGGCCCTGGCGGATGCGCTGGAGGACCTCCCAGCCGCGGGCCTTCACCGCGCGACCTCCACGCCCAGCAGCTCCTTGGCCCGCACCACCGCCAGCGTGGAGTCCTTGGCGTAGCCGTCGGCACCGATCTCGTCCGCGAACGCCTGGCTCACCGGCGCCCCGCCGACCATCACCTTCACGCGATCGCGGAGGCCCGCCTTGATCAGGGCGTCGATCGTGCGCTTCATGGCCGGCATGGTGGTGGTCATGAGCGCGGAGATTCCCACGATGTTGGCGTGGTGCTCCTCCACCGCCGCCACGAACTTCTCCGGCGCCACGTCGCGACCGAGGTTCACCACCTTGAACCCCGCGCCCTCCAGCATCATCGCCACCAGGTTCTTGCCGATATCGTGCAGATCGCCCTGGGCGGTGCCGATCACCACGACGCCGAGGTTGTCGTCGGGACGGGCCGCCTTGGTGATGAGCGGCTTGAGCAGATCGAGGCCGGCGTACATCGCGCGCGCCGACAGCAGCACCTGGGGCACGTAGTACTCATTGCGGCGGAACTTCTCGCCGACCACGTCCATTCCCGGAATGAGCCCCTTGAAGATGAGCGTCTTGGGGTCGATGGCGCGGTCGAGCCCCTCCTGCGTCTTGCGGGCCACCGTATCCTTGTCCCCGAGGATCAGCGCTCGCGCCATCGTCGGGTAGTCGAAGCTGTCGCTCATGGCGTTTTTCTAACACACCCCTCGCATGGCGGCAACGCTCACGCGTCTTTGTGCGTCGAAACGTACTCGACGAGGGCCGGCGCCCCGGCCGTGAACGCGATCCCGGCCTGGTCGCCGCGCCGCCAGACGATCTTCCCCTCGCCGGCGATCGGCTTGGGCAGCACCCCGCCCTCGCACCGGATCTGGACCGTGCTCCCCGGCTCGAGCTCGAGCTCCGGGGGGAGACCCGCCACCGAGAGTCCGCCTTCGCTGACGTCGCGCGTACGCACCACCCACGTCCGGCCCCCGACCGCAGCCACCACCGTCGCCGCCGCGTCGAGCGCCGCCCGCGGATACTTGCGGATGCTGCCCGGCAGGACGCCGTAGATCTTCACCGGCTGGGCCTTGCCCTTGACCGCCACTTCGCCCAGCTCCTTCGTGAGGAACTGGCCCTTCACGATCTCGTGGGTGGACTCGCTGACGATGATGCCGGTGCCGTACTCCTTGGTGAGGCTCTCCAGCCGTGAGGCGAGGTTGACGGTGTCGCCGATGGCTGTGTACTCCAGGCGCTGGCGCGAGCCCAGGGCGCCGACCACGGCCTCCCCCGTGTTGATGCCGACGCCATTGCGGATCTGGCCCCCGAGCCTCTGCTCCCACCGCGCCGAGACGGCCAGCGTGCGCTCCTGCAGCTCGAGCCCGGTGCGGATGGCGTTGGCGGCGTGGTCGGGATCGTCGAAGGGCGCGTTGTACAGCGCCATGATGCAGTCGCCGATGTACTTGTCCACGGTGCCGCCATGGCGGAAGACCACCTCGGTCATCTCGGTGAGGTACTCCCGCAACATCTCGGCCACCTGCTCCGGCTCGACCTTCTCCGACATCGAGGTGAAGCCGCGGATGTCCGAGAAGAGCACGGTGATGCGACGCCGGCTGGAACCGAGCACCAGTTCGCCCTGTCCCCGGATGATCTCGCGGAGCACGTCGGGCGAGAAGAACTGGGAGAGCCGCCGCTTCTCCCGCTGCTCCCGGACATAGTTGTCGATGACGGTCGCTCCGTAGCCGAGCACGAGCGCCAGCGTGACACGAATCCCGCGGAGCCAGAGGTCCCACCCCGCGAAGGCGACGAACGTCGTGAGGGCCAGCGCCACCCACAGCAGGGCGACGGCGACGAAGGCCCGCAGCGCGCGCAGGCGGGCGGCCAGCCAGGCGCCAGCGAACCCGGCGGCGGCGACGACCCCGAGGCTCGCCCAGGGCGGGACAGTCCGCACGCGATCGCCGCGCAGGAGGGTGTCGAGGACGTGGGCGTGGATCTCCACGCCTGGCATCGAGCGCGCGCGGGCGAAGGGTGTGGAGAAGATGTCCTGGAGCACCGGCGTGGTGGCACCGATCAGCACGATCGCCCCGCGGAACGTCTCCGCAGGGACCTCACCGTGGACGACCCGGTGGTACGGCACCCAGAGAAAGGTCCGGGGGCCGCCCCGGAAGTTGATGAGGATCTCGCTCCCCACCGGCGGCGGCGCCACCGGGAGGCCCTTGGCCCGGGCCATGCGGTACAGCTGAAGGTCCCAGCCATCGAGGATCTCATCGCCCAGCCGATGGCGCACCGCGGCCCGGCGCAGGTGGCCGTCCGGATCGAGCAACTCGTTCACCGGCGCGACCGCGGCGGCGCCGCGGCGGATCACCGGAATCGGGACATTGAGATCGACCTTGTCGACGTTGAGCGTGATGTCCCCGGTCAGCTGCTCCCTCACCGTGGTGATCGCCGCCGCCAGCACGACGTTGCCGGCCCGGGCGATGGCCCTCCCCAGCGCCTCGTCGTCGCCGGGGCCCCGGGACGAGGGCTCCGGGAAGACGACGTCGAAGCCGATCACGAGCGGCTGGGCGGCGCTGAGCACGTCCACCAGCTTGCCGTGCAGCGCGCGAGGGAAGGGCCACGACACGTCCAGCTCGTCGAAGGAATCTTCGTCGATGGTGATGACGACGATCGGCGCCGACGGCGGGCGCGGTCCGCGCAGTTCGAACAACCGGTCGAAGGTCCCCAGCTCGGCCGTGTCCAGGGCGCCCAGCCACACGAGGCTCACCGTCACGACGACGGCGCCGAGGCCGGCCAGGAACGTCCGCAAGGTCACCATGCGCGAGAGGCCACGAGAACCTATGCTACTCTAGACGTAGTGAAAATACGCGTGCTCGGCGCCTACGGCGCCGAAGGGTTGGGGCAGCGGCCGTCGGCGTTTCTGGTGAACGAGCGGACGCTCGTCGACGCCGGCACTGTCACCGGGGCCCTCACCCCCAGCGAGCAGCTCGAGATCGAGCACGTCCTCATCTCCCACTCCCATCTCGACCACATGGCCGGTCTCACCTACCTCACCGAGACCCTGGCCTGCTTCAGCGCCCAGCGCCCCCTGATCGTCACCAGTATCGCGCCCGTCGCCGACGCGCTCCGCACCGCCGTCTTCAACAACGTGGTCTGGCCTGACTTCGCGCAGATCCCGTCGGCGACGACCCCGATCCTCAAGTACCGCTCGCTGGCCGAGGAGGCCGAACAGCGGGTGGGTGACCTATGGGTGACCGCGGTGAGCGTCAGCCACAGCGTGCCGGCGGCCGGGTTCATCGTGCACGACGGCTCGCGGGGATTCGTCTACTCCGGCGACACCGGGCCCACCCAGGCGCTGTGGACGTCGCTGCGCGGCCTCACCGGCGTGCGCGCGGTCATTCTCGAATGCGCGTTCCCCAACCGGATGCGCGCCCTGGCCGATGCCGCGCGGCACATGACGCCCGACCTGATCAGACGCGAGCTGGACAAGCTGCCGCCCGACGTCCCGGTCTGGATCTTCCACATCAAGCCACAGTTCTACCAGGAGACGGCCGACGAGCTGTCACGGATCGACGCCGGTCGCATCGTCCTGCTCGAGCAAGACAAGACCTACTCGCTGTAGCGGCATCGCCGCGGGGGCGGGACGGGGTCCGCCGACCCGTTCGCGCCGACCGAAGCGCGCGCGGCACCACGTCTGGGAAGGCAGCCACCGCGGCGACGGGCCAAACCGCGTGGTCGCCGGACCCCGTCCCGCCCCCGGGGCGATATCGCTACGGCCGCCGCTCAGCCGTCGGCGGAGAGCAGCACCACCGTGTCACTGCTGATCTCCACGCGCACGCGATCGCCGACCCGGAAGAGCGCCATCTCCGTCGCCGGCAGCTCGACCCGGACCGGCGCGCCGGCCCGGATGTCGATCTCGTAGAGGTAGCGCGCGCCCTCGAAGACGCGCAGGGTCACCCGCCCGGGGAGGCTGGGCCCGCGGGCCATGGCGGCGTCGGTGATGGAGAGGGTTTCCGGCCGGAGCACCAGCAGCCCCCGGCTGCCCTGGCGGAAGGCGCCGATGCCGGCGACGGGGACGCGGTCGCCGCCCTCGGTCTCCACGACCACGCCGAGCTCGCGGACCTCGATCACCCGCACGGGCAGGAAGTTGGCCGGCCCCAGCGCCTGGGCCACCGCGCGGCTGGCCGGACGGCGGTAGAGCTGCTCGGGATCGCCGACCTGCAAGACGTGCCCGCGCTCCACCACCGCGATGCGGTCGGACAGGGCCAGCGCGTCGGCGGTGTCGCGGGTGGCGCAGATGGTGGTGACCGCGAGGTCGCGATGCAGACGGGCCAGCTCCAGCCGGAGCGTCTTGCGCGGCAGGGGATCGAGGTGCGCCAGCGGCTCGTCGAGCAGCAGCACGCGGGGCTCGACCGCGAGCGCGCGCGCCAGCGCCAGGCGCCGGCGCTGGTGGAGGACGAGGTCGTCCGGGCAGCGGGCGGCGGCGGCGGCCAGATCCAGGCGCCCCAGCACCGTCTCCACCCGCCGGTCCATCTCCGTCGCGGTGAGCCCCATCTGGCGCAGGCCGAACTCGACGTGCTCCCGGACGGTGATGTGCGGCCACAGGGCGCCCTCGTGAAAGACGTACCCGATGCCGCGCTGGCGCGGCGGCAGGTGGCCGATGTCCTCGGCGTCCACGAGCACGCGCCCGGCCGCCAGCGGCAGGAAGCCGGCGATCGCGCGCAGCACCGCGCTCTTGCCCGAGTGCGGAGGGCCGAGGAACGTGAAGAACTCCCCGTAGCGCACGTGGACCGAGACGTCCTCGAGATAGGGCTCCTGCCCGCTGCGCGTGCACAGGGCATCGAGCCGGACGTCGACGAGCGGTCGGCTCATATCAATCGGAGGGGGCCTGGACGGCCCCCTCCGAGGCCTCCCCCATGAAAGGCTGCGCGGGCAAAGCCCGCGCTCGAACGCGGCGCATCACAACGCCCTCGGCCCTGCGACGGCCCCGCGCACCGCGGTGGCCGGCAGGCAGACGAGGCCGATGGCGGCGAGCAGCAGGTAGAGCGCCGCCGGCGAATCCCACGTCAGCGCCGTGGTCGCAACGACGGGGCCGACGAAGGCGGCTCCGATGCGCGCGGAGTTGATGAAGCCGATCGCCTGTCCCCCCGCCCGCTGGGCGATGCGGGCCACGACGATGGGAAAGACCGGCGCCACGCAGAGCACCTGGAGGAACCGCAGCACGCCGTAGAGCCAGACGGAGGCGACGGACGCCAGCCCGGCCACCAGCACCGACGAGGCCGCCAGGAGGGTCACGATGAGCATGCGCTCGCTCATCCATTCACCGAGCCGCGGAGCGGCCAGGGCCCCGAGGGCCGCCGCCACGCCCGAGGCGAAGATCAGCATGCCGCCGATCTCGAGCGTGCGGGCCGGCGCCACCCCGAGGTCGGGCAGGACCACCGGCAGGATCGCGGTGAGGAAGAAGACCTGCACGTTGCCCCCCAGCACGATCAGCGCGACGGCGGCGACGTCCCTCGGCCGCGCCGCGCCCTCGCGATCGCGCTGCCGCGGCGCGGGCGGCACCGGCGGCACGCCCCAGCGGACCAGGCCGGAGCAGCCGAGCAGGATGAGCCCGCCCAGCATGAAGGAGGTGCGGAACCCGAGTTGCGCGGCCGCGATGGCCCCCGCCAGGGGCCCGATCACCTGCCCCACCGTCATCGCCGACTGCACCGCCGCCACCCGGCGGCGCACCGCGGTCGTCTCCGTCTCGCGTCCGGCCATGATGAAGGCGAAGGTCGAGGCGCCGCCCATGATGCCGAGCACCAGGCGCGCGAGGAACAGCTCGGACAGCGTCTGCGCCAGCGCCATGCCGAAGAAGGTGAGCCCTTGCAGCATCTCGACCGTGACGTACATCGCCTTGGGGTTGCCGCGCTCGGCATAGTGGCCCCAGATGGGCGCCGTCACCACCGTGACGAGGGGCGAGATCCCGAGGATCCATCCCGTCCAGCGGAGCGTGGCCCCCGCATCGACCGTGCTGATGGTCTGGATGTGGAAGGGCAGGCTCACGTAGACGAACGACCACGCGAACGTGCCGAAGAACATCGCGACAGGCAGGAGGTGCAACCCCCGGAGGGTCACCGGGAGAGCGGCTTCAGCCCGTCACCTGCCGAGCACGCAGAAGCCCTGGGCCGCGATGCCCAGGGCCGTGTTGAACTTGCTGCGGTAGATCGAGCCCGTCATCGCCTCGGTATGTTAGCCCATTCCGGGTGGCATACCGAGGCGAAACACCGCACCGGACGCAACCCAGGCGCAACCAGAAGCCCCTACTTGTCGCGCGCCGCTTCGACCTTCATTTGGTCGCGCGGCCGCCGTTGCGTGTTGGCGGGTACTCTGCAAGACCGGCGACAGCGGAGCCGCCGCCGACCACCAGGTCCACCGCTCAGCGGCCAGACATGGGGGCATCACCAACTTCTCTGGAGCTCCCTCTCACCACCTCAATGCTTGCCGAAAGGCCTCCATGCTCGACCCATCGCAGGCGATGGGACAAGACGATGGCGAACATCAGGATGAGCGCGAGCATCCTCTCTATCTTCCGGGAGTTGGGCTCCCCTTTCATCGACGCTCAGGAGGTCTCAAGTGCCAACTCGTGATCTGTGCAGAGGTGCCGACCGCCGCCGAGCCGGTTCTCGTATCCGGTGGGCGGAGCAGTCCGCGCTGTCATACGACGTTCACGGCTTCGTCCAGCTTCTCGACGCGCGTGCGTTGCATCGGCTTCACTCGGAAAACGTAACAAAAAGGACACCCCTCCGGAGAGGGGCTTCCCCTACATCAATCCCGCCAGGTCACTTCGACTTCGGCTCCACCACGTAGATCCTGAAGTCGGTTTTTCCGATGTTCCGGGGTATGTACTGCGTGTCGGGTCCGAGCTCCTTGACTTCGCCGGCTTTCCACTGCACGGTTTCCTTCTTGCCATCGGCATAGATGCGCTGGATCGTGCCGTTCGTCAGCGCGCGACCGATACGGTACGGGCGCGCGATATTCGCAGCTTCCGCCCCGACCGGAATGTGCGCTTCGTATACCCGCACCTTGTCGTTCTCCAGCAGCACCTTGAGGCTTGCCTTGGCGGCGGCGGGCTTTGCCTTTTCCTGCGCTATCGCGGGTCCCGCGGTGGCCCCTGCAACAAAGAACGCAGGGACAAGCAGTTTTGCGATGAGACCGGCTGACTTGCTCATGCTTTCACTCCTTTTCCCGTCCGCGGATGAGCGAGCTTATCATTCTACGCTCCGGCACTTCCGGGTGCATCGCGCATCGCCTAATCATTTTGGCTGTTTCGACGAGGCGGAGCGCGGACCGCCGGTGCCGCTGCGCGCCTGGCCCGCGCACGGGAGCTCGGCGCTGACTTATCACCCCCGTTGCTCAAGTACCGACGTCCTCCACTGACGCCCAACGCTCGGTATCAGCCGCGGCCGTAGGCCGTCGGCTGCATGCCGTGGTTCGGCGCGATGGCTCATAGCGTTCTGAGGAGCTGGCCGTATTCGGAGTGGGTACCGATCCAGAATCAGACGACGGTCTCGCCGTCGATGAGGGCAAGCGCGCGGTGTCCGAGCCCGACGCGCGCCGCATAGATGGGCTGCGTCGCGTGGACCTGCTTGAAGCGGAGGCTCGGATGGTTCAGGTTGTCCTTGAAGCGGCGGTAAGCTTCACGGGCACGGCGTTGAACATGCTCGGGCAGCCGTGCGTACGCCTCGCGAAAGCGTCTGGTGGTCTTGGAGATCAAAGGGCATCGGGATCGAGGGCCTCGGTTCCGCCCGCCCGATGCTCTTCGAGCGCTTCCTTGGCCAGGCGCTCAAGCGCCCGCTGCGACTGGGCGAGGGCGGCCTCCCAGCGCTCATCCGCCGCCAATTCCTCAAGAATGGCGGTTGCAAGCTCGTCCTGCTCCCGGTCGGGGAGGCGCGACGCAGCTTCAAACGCCTTCTTCAACGCCTTTGTCATGGCTGGGGCTCCAGCGTCGATGGTACCAAGCCTTGCCCCTACAATTCCACGCCGACCCTTGGCATCTGCGCCGAACGCTCGGCGTCAGCCGCGCCCGTTCGCGGGCGGCGGCTGCAGCCGGTTGTTATACCCCTCTGTAGAGTCTCTCCATGGCGGCTTCGCTCTTCGCTTTGGCCGCATCTACGTCCTCCCGCGTCAGTGGTGGCAAATAGGGATTGCCAAGCGCCGAAATGTGGCCGTTGAACCATTTCAAGGCTAGGTCATCAGCTTCGCTTTCCTGCGCCGTCGCCTCTTCAGGAGTTAAGGAATCGTAGAGCGGCGAGCGATGCCGTTTCACCGCGTGTACCACTTCGTGGAGGACAGTGTAGATGAAGTAGCGAACATCGGCTTGGCCCTCACTCGCGCCAGCTTTGGGCAAGATGTGCTCGGACAAGATGATGATTTCGCGGTTCTCGCGTAGCGCGCGCGCCAATCTGCATCCATCTCTATGCGCCATGGCGAGAAACCCGAGCCGCTCCTTGTGTTCATCGAGAACATCCCGAGGCAGGTACTCCAGGGCGTTCTGAACCCACTGGTTGTACCGGTCGCCGCAGTCAAGCATTCGGTTAAAGGAGGTGCCGGTGATCATCCACGACTGGTAGAGCGGATCGTCCGCCATCATGACGCCGGGGTATAACGTCCGGTATAACCCGCGGCGGGCGAGCGCCCGCCGTAGGAACAACCACCCTGCCCGTCGCCCGCCGGCGGGTTCATGCCGTGGTTAGGCGGCCCACCCTGCACGGCAGAGCCTTCCCTAAGCGGGACACCTACCAGACACCCAGCCCATACACCAGCAGCACCCACCCGCACAGCAGCCCCGCGAGAGCCCCCAGCAGGGCGGTGCCGAGCATTGCATTCCGTGTTGCCCCGATTGCGGCTTGGCGCCACAGTAGCACCGTTGGCACGAGCACGATCGGCCCCATGAAGGCCAGCGCATAAAGCAGCAAGCGTGGCATGCTGGGCACCGCGTAGCGATGCCCGGCGAGCAGCGCGGCGAGGGCGACGAGCATCAAAGCACCAGCGGCTACAGCTCCAAGGCGGGGCTGGCCGCCGTGGCGCACGGCCCAGCTCGCTACCACCGCGTAACCTCCGACCAGCAGCACCACAATCAAGAAGAGCATTGCAGTCCGGGTCCTTCGCGCCTGGCGCAGGTCCGGCTAACGCCCGGCGTCAGCCGCGCCGCCGCGGCGGCGGCTGACGCCGAGGTTAGGCGGCCCGGTTTGCGCGCTGCGCGGCGACTTCGAAAATCCAGGATCTCGATCAGCGTATGCCGCGCGGTGCGCGAGTCGCCAGCCAACTGGTGTCCTGCGCCACACGTCGTGGTACACGCCTGTAAGGT
>MNEF01000063.1 GCA_001917535.1 Candidatus Rokubacteria bacterium 13_1_40CM_69_27 | reverse complement strand
CAGTAGGCCGCCAGGTACTCGTCCTCCGACGGAATGCCGGCGGGTCGGGGCTCTCCGGCGAATCCCTCGAACTGGTCGTGGCGGAGCCGGAAGGGCAGGCAGTGGTAGGCCAGGTCGCCGAGCGGATGGCCGAGCGTCGAGAGCTCCCAGTCGAGCACGGCGGCGACCCGGGGCGCCGTCGGATGGATGATCATGTTGCCGAGCCGGTAGTCGCCGTGCACGAGCGTCGTCTCGTCGGGCGCCGGAATGTGCTCGGGCAGCCAGGCGATCAGCCGCTCCATGGCCGGGATCGTCTCCGTCTCCGAGGCGCGGTACTGCGAGGTCCAGCGATGGATCTGCCGCGCGAAGTAGTTGCCCGGCCTGCCGAAGTCGGCGAGCCCCGCCGCCTGCCAGTCCACCGTGTGCAGGCGCGCCAGCACCTCGTTCGCGGCGTCGTAGACCGCCGCGCGCTCGGCCGTCGCCGCGCCGGGCAGCCTGGGGTCGGTGAGGACGCGCCCGGGCACGTAGGCCATGACGTAGAAGGGCGTGCCGATGACGTCGGGGTCCTCGGCCGAGGGCAGCAGCTTGCCCGGAGGCTTGCGGCGTAGCACGTACTGGCGGTCCCCGGCCTCCAGATAGTAGGTCGGGTTCGACTGGCCGCCCCGGAACTGCCACGCGGTGAGCGGACGGCGAAAACCCTCCACCTGCCGCTCCATGTACCGCTCGAGCGCCTCCAGGTCGAAGCGGTGCGTGGAGAGCACTTCGATCGTGCCGGCGACGCGCGCCGACATACTCTCTGTCATCCGAACGTCTCCCTGACCCGGGCCCCTGCTCTGGGGGGACCCCCAGCAAAGATAGGACACGCGCCGGGCGGACGCCATCTCGACATCCAGGCCGCAATTGCCTATCGTGGAGCCGGCGCGACGGCGCCGGTCGGACGACGTCGCCGCCAGTCCCATGGGATCCGCCAAGAAGACTGCGCCACCGCCGACCAAGCAGGAGATTCGCGAGCGCGTCTGGGCGCTGCTCGAGTGGCGCGGCGTCGGGCGCTTTCCGCTGCCGCTCGGCGATCGCATCCCGAATTTCACCGGCGCCGAGCAGGCCGCCGCCCGCGCGGCCGAGCTTCCGGAGTGGACGGCCGCCGGTCGCCTCAAGTGCAATCCCGACGCGCCCCAGCGGGCGCTCCGGCTGCGGGCGCTCCGGGACGGCAAGCAGGTCTTCATGGCCGTGCCCCGGCTCACCGACGCGCGCTGCTTTTTCCGGCTCGATCCCCAGAAGCTCCAGGGCAAGCTGGCCCAGGCCGCGACGATCAAGGGCGCCGCGGCGCTCGGGGAGCCGGTCACGCCGGTCAAGCTCGGCCGGATCGACCTCATCGTCGTCGGCAGCGTCGCGGTGAATGCGCGCGGGGCGCGGGTCGGCAAGGGCGGTGGCTACAGCGACCTTGAATACGCGCTGGCGCGCCAGCTCCGCGCGGTGGACGAGACCACCCCGGTGCTGACCACGGTCCACGAGCTGCAGGTGCTCGACGAGGAGATCCCGATGACGCCCCACGACGTGCCGGTCGACCTCATCGTCACGCCCGAGCGCGTCATCCGCGCCGAGCGGGCGTTCAAGAAGCCCCGGGGCCTCTTGTGGGAGGAGCTGTCGGAGGCTCAGCTCCTGGCGATGCCGCCGCTGGCGCGCCTCAAGCCCTGAAGAGCGCCTCGGCCGCCTGGCCCAGCATGGGGACGCCGCGCACCTCCTGGTCGAAGAGCGGGACGATCGCGCGCACGCTGCCGTCGAACTTCTCCCGGATCGTCTGCATGTGGTCGTCCTGCATGCGCATCCGGTTGAGGACGAAGTCGGGCACGTCGGCGCCGAGGGCCTGGCGGTCGAGCAGCATGTTGACGATCACGCCGCCCACGGGGATGCCGAACTCGTGGAACCAGCCGATGAAGCGCGTGATCACCGCGATGGGCAGCGCTTCGGGCAGGGTGATGAAGAAGAATGCGGTCTTGCCGGCGTCGGTGAGAAGCTGTCGGGCCTGGCCCATCCGCGTCCGGAACTGCAGCAGGTACTCCAGCAGCGGGTCCTCCTCCTTCTTCTTGGTGAAGGAGAGCATCTCCCGCAGCGACCGCGCCTCCTCCCGGGATTTGAGCATCTTGTCGACCCAGAGGGAGTACACCTTCGACATACCCAGGAGCCGGCGGGCGTTGGCGGTGGGCGCCGTGTCGAAGACGTAGACGTCGTAGTCCCGCTTGAGCATCAGGTCGACCATGTTCTCGAACATGGCCGACTCCTCGAAGGCGGGGTTCATCGTCGCCGACTCGACGAAGTCGTCGGCCTTGGTCTTGATGTCGGCGAACTTCAGGAACCACTGGATCTTCTCGCGGATCTCGCGCTTGGAGCGCTCGATCGTCTCCCGCGTGTCGATCTCGTAGGCCCAGAACCCGGGCACGCCGGTGACGGCGGTGTGCCCGCCGGCGACGTTCTGGCCCAGCAACCCCGAGAGGCTGTGCACGGGGTTGGTGGAGGCCAGCAGCGTCCGCCTCCCCTGCCGGGCGAGCCAGAGGGCGGTGGCGCCTGCCATCACGGTCTTGCCCACCCCGCCCTTGCCGCCGAAGAAGAGGAACTTGAGCTCGGAGCGCTCCGCCAGGTAGCGCTGCATCGAGGTGGTGATGGCCAGCTCGGTGGTCACGAGCGCCCTCCCTCGCCGTCCACGAAGAGCCGCCGGGCCAGCCGCTCGATCATCTCGAGCCCGGTGATGTCCCGTTCCATCTCCGGCACGTAGGCCAGCACCCGGTCGCCGAAGGTCTGGCGGATCTCGGCCAGGTACCGCTCCTGCATCGTGATCCGGTTCCGCAGATACGGCGGCACGTTGCCGTGGCCGAGCTCGGAGGCCAGCACCCGGTCGCCGAAGGTCTGGCGGATCTCGGCCAGGTACCGCTCCTGCATCGTGATCCGGTTCCGCAGATACGGCGGCACGTGGCCGTGGCCGAGCTCGGGCGGCAGCACCCGGTTTACCACGTAGCCGGAGAGGGGGACGTCGAACTTGGCGAAGAGCTCCGCCGCCTTCCTGGTGTCGAGAATGATCATCTCCTCCGGCACGACCACGAAGAAGAAGGCCGTCCGCTTCTGGTCGGTCAGGATCCGGGAGGAGGCGTTGATCCGCTCCTTGATGTAGATCAGCTCCTTCAGGATCTGGTCCTCCTGGACCGTCTCCTCGCGCTTCATGGTGGCGGCCACCTGGTCGTACTCCCGCATCTCCTCGCGCAGCCGGGTGATCTTGTTGATCCACTCGTCGTACACCTTGGCCATCGACAGGTAGTAGAGGGCGTGGCCGAGGGGCACGAGGTCGTAGATGTAGTAGTCGTAGTCGCCCTGGACGATGATGTCCACCACGGCGTCGAAGATCGCGCTCTCCTCCATGGCCGGCTCCGCGGAGGCCGCCGCGATGTAGTTGTCGATCTCCTCCGGCACCTTCTCGAAGCCGTACATGTCCAGGATCTTCTTGCGGATCTCCTCCTGGTAGTCGCGGATCCGCCGGTCGGCGTCCACCTCCTGGGCCCAGAGGTTTCGCATGATCGACACGGGCCCCTTGCCGAAGATGTCGCGCTGGAAGATGTCGGAGAGGCTCGCCTGGGGATCCACCGAGAAGAGGAGCACCCGCTTGCCCTGGCTGGCCAACCAGAAGGCGCTGGTGGCCGACAGCGTCGTCTTGCCGAGCCCCCCCTTTCCCCCGAACATGATGTACCGCCGGTCGGGCTGGCTCTCGAAGACGGTCTTGAAGGACATGGAAGAGGCCTCCTAGCCCAACACGTCCGTCACGTCGCGCTCGCGCAGCATGCGCCGCTTCCAGGAGGCGATCTGGGGCGTCACGTAGGGCAGCAGCCGCAGCGAGTAGTAAGGCGGCAGGATCGGGATGCCCAGCAGGTCGCCCATGGTGATGAGGATGAAGAGATGCTCCATGCTGGCCCGCGTGCGCACGGCGTGCCGCGTCATCTCGTGCGACGACATGCCGTAGACGATGTCCTTGAAGACGCTCAGGAACCCACCCTTCTTCTTCTTCGGCGCCGCCTCGTCCGCCATCACATTCTCCGTTTCACAGTCCGTGCAGGTCGTACTCGTCCTTGTCCCAGAACTCCCGGGGCCGCGCCACGTGCCGCTTCCAGGTGGCGACCTCGGGCACCACGTAGGGCAGGAGCCGCAGCGAGTAGATCGGCGGCAGCACGGGCACGCCCACCAGATCGCCCATCGTCACCACCATGAACACCGTTTCCATCTCGTGCCGCATCTCGAGGGCATGGCGCGCGAACTCGTAGCCCGTCAGGCCATACACGAACCCTGCGATCGCCGCCCGCACCCGGGCCAGGCGTTCAGTCAGCATCCGATTCACTCCGGAATCGTACGCCGGGGGAGCGCAGCGCTCCCCCGGCGTGGCACGACACCAGACGCGAAGGCCCCCTCAGACCCGAACAGCCGCCGGCCGGGGCTGCTGGACGGGCCGGTGGCGGTAGCGCTGGAACGCCCGCCACCCGTCGATGCCAATGATGACCGCCGCTGCCACCAGCAGCAGCGCCACCAGCACCATGAGGCCGGAGCCGATGACGGGAATGACCCGGCCGGCCGCCATGTTGGGCTGGTACACGTTGACGTAGATGTTGTACGCCGTCACCAGGAGCGAGGCCAGGGTGGTGACGTACATGAAGACCGCCGGGAGACCGGCGTAGAGCCAGTTCTTGCCAACCGACGACAGCCACACGGTCACCAGCAGCAGCGACAGCGCGGCCATGAGCTGGTTGGCGCCGCCGAAGAGCTGCCAGAGATAGACCCAGGTGCCGGTCAGCACCAGCAGGATGGCCAGCGCGATGGACACCAGCGAGGCCACGTGCTGGTTGCGGACCGGTGGGATCACGTCGCCCAGCCACTCGCTCAGCGTCACCCGCTGGACCCGGAACAGGAGCTGGGTCACGACCAGCACGATGACGATGAAGGCCGCGAAGGCCAGCGACGTCGCGTACTGGATAGGCACGCCCCACACGCTGATGAAGCCGCCCAGCCCGGTGGCGAAGGCCCCCACCGGCGCGCCCTTGGCCCCGACGGAGACGGCCAGCAGGGCCAGCAGGCCGAGCAGGAACTCGGTCAGCATCGAGCCGCCGCCGACGGGCAGCATGTCGGCCTCGTTCTCGATCTGCCGGGCGGTGCCGACCGCGCCGAAGAGCGCGTGCCAGCCCGAGATGGCGCCGCAGGCGATGGTGACGAACAGCATCGGCCACAGCGGCATGATCCCCGCCGGGCCGAGCTGCGGGTTGAAGCCCTTGAAGGCCGGGATGACGAACTGGGCCACTTCGGGCTTGACGAAGCTGGCCGCCGCCGCCCCGACCAGGCCCAGGACCATGGCGGTGGCCGTGAGCCAGAAGCCGACGTAGACCACCGGCTGGGCCATGCGCCAGATGGGCAGCACCGAGCCGGCGTAGCAGAAGGCGCAGATGGCCAGCGCCCAGAACAGCAGGCTCGGCATGATCTTGGCGTCGGCGCCCTTGAAGTTCGCCAACGTGGGATCGAAGTAGGTGACGATGGGCGCCCCCCCGGCCAGGTTGTTGAGGCCGGTGTTGAGCGACTTGAATATCTCCTCCGTCCAGGCGCCGCCCAGAATGGCCAGCATGGTGACGCCGACAGTGAGCACCGTCGCGCCGACGAGCCCCATACGCCAGCGGTACAGCATCTGGCCCAGGAGCAGCCCCATCACCGTGAGCACGATGACGCCGAGCTGGGTCCGGGGCTGCGACTCGAGGACGGTGGCCATGATGCCAACGAAGGCGCCGGCCACCAGCAACAGGTAGAAGAAGATGAAGATAAACAGGATCGTCCGGGCCCGGGGCGAGACCAATCGGTGCGCGATGGCCGAGAGGCTGTTGCCCTCGTTGCGCACCGAGATCACGATCGCGCTGTAGTCGCTGGCCCAACCGATGAACGACACGCCCAGGACCAGCCAGATGATCGCCGGCAGCCAACCCCAGAGGCTGGCCGCGACGATGGCGCCCACGATCGGGCCGGCCGCGGCGATCGACTTGAAGTGGTACCCGAACAGGATGTTGCGGTTCGTCGGCATGAAGTCCACGCCATCCATGTACAGGGTGGCCGGAGTCGCTCGCTTCGGGTCTGACTGGATGACGTGGCGGTCGATTCGCCGGGCGTAGAGGGTGTACGCGAGGTACACCGTCACCGCCCCGATGATGACAGCCAGTAAGGTGTTCATCCTGTCGCCTCCAAGTACAAGTTAGCAGTCCGAACGTGGTCGCGACACGGACCTCTCCCCTCTCACGCTCCTTTCGTGGGTCTGCTCGATTCGCTGAGAGGCATCTCCGGCGGCCCGGGCGGCCACCGCGGACGAGATGAGCGCGTCGACTCGGGAGAAGTCGGAGCCGACGTACCGCCGGCCGCTCACCGTGAACGCGGGATATCGGCGAAACCGCCCGAAGAGCGACTTGAAGAATCCCTCGATCGACGCCGCATCGACCAGGCGCACGCGGACGCGGGGGCCGAACTTCGCCGGAAGCGTCCGGGCCCATTCGGAGAGCTGGTGGAATTCCTGGTAGAGATCGTCCGGGAGCCCCGACTCCAACTGGTCCTGGTGGATCTTGCGCCCCAGCCCGGCGACCTGCCAGGTCACTTCACAGTGCTTTCAGTGCTGGTAGTTCGTCGGGACATAGGCGATGACTTCGATCTGCACCGGTCGCTCGAGCGTGTCGGACCCCATGTGCACTCTCCCCGCCCTCTGTGGTCGACCAGTATCCTGCGCTAGTATAGCCCAGGCCCAGCCCGAAAACTGCCCATGGGGCGAGGAGTTGCGCGACGAGGAGTGGCGCGGTCTCGATGACGAGGCGCTCGAGCGGCTGCTCATCGAGCGCTGGCTCTATCGCGGAGCCATGCTGGCGGTCATCTTCCTGGCCGCCATCACGGTCACCTGGTTCGGCGTCCGGGGTCTCACCGGCCTGGTCGATCAGGTGACGATCGGCGTCCTCCTGGCGCTCGCCCTGGCCGCCGGCGGCGTGGCCCTGCTCATGCGCCAGCAGGACCTCAAGATCCACCGCGAGCTTCGCCGGCGCCGCCGGCGCCCCCGCTAACTGCTGCGGCCCTCCGATTGTCCGAAAGCGCGTCGGAGTAAACGCCGCTCGAGCGCCGGCTCCGCCGGCGCCATCGAATTCCTGGGGGAGGTCTCGGAGGGGGCCGTAACGTCCGCCCCCTCCGACGAGGATGGGGGGCGAAGCCCCCCTCCGAGGTTTAGGTCTGGCTCTGGTCGAGCCACGCGCCTCCCCCGCGGAGGGGTTGCCAGGCGGCCACGGCATCCAGGAGCGCGGCGGGCGTGTCACCGAAGAGCAGCAGCGCGAGGTATTCCCGCCGCACGAAGCCCTCTCTCATCGCGTGAACGAGCATCCGCAGCAGCCCGTCGAAGTACCCGGCGACGTTCAGGACGCCGACGGGCTTGCGGTGAATGCCGAGCTGGGACCACGTGAGGACTTCCAGCGTCTCTTCGAAGGTGCCGAGCCCACCCGGCAGCGCGATGAACCCGTCCACCAGCGATGCCATCAGCGCCTTGCGCTCGTGCATGCTCCCCACCACCCGCATCTCGGTGAGGCCGGTATGGGCCAGCTCCCGCGTGGCCAGCCCCCGCGGAATCACGCCGATCACCTCGCCGCCGTGGGTCAGCGCCGCGTCGGCGAGCACGCCCATCAGCCCCACCGAGCCGCCTCCGTAGACGAGGCCGAGCTGGCGGCGGACCAACTCGGCCGCCAGCTCGCGGGCGGCCTCGGCGTACTCGGGGCGGGCGCCCGTCGACGAGCCCGCGAACACGCAGATGCGCTTCATCCCGGGCTCACGTACGCCTCGACGAACTCGCGCGTGAGCGTCCCCGTGCACACCTCTTCCACCGGCCCCTCCAGGCGGAGCGACCAGTCCGCGCGCACGTGGACCGCCAGCTCGCCCCCTGGCATCCGCACCGTGACCCGCCCGTGGTCGCAGAAGCCGTTGCGGACGGCCGCGGAGGCCGCGCCGCAGGACGACGAGCCGGAAGCCAGGGTGAAGCCCGCGCCGCGCTCCCAGATGAGGATGTCGAGACCGTCGCGCGCCCTCACGCGGGCGAACTGGACGTTGGTCCGGTTCGGAAAGGCGGGGTGCTGCTCGATCATCGGGCCCAGTCTCCGGCACTGCGCCTCGTCGAGCCGTTCCACGAAGACCACGCAATGGGGGTTGCCGATCGAGACCGCGGTGACGCGGAGCGCGGTGCCGTCCGCGAGCTGGAGCGGGACCGCCACGACGTCGCGGTCGGGCCCGTTCATCGGGATCTCGGGCGCCCGGAAGGTCACGCGGCCCATCTCGACGGTGACGAAGTTCACCCGGCCCTGGTCGACGTGGAGCTGGCACTCGACGACGCCCCCCTTGGTCTCGACGGTGAACGCCGCCTGCTTGGCGTGCCCGTGGTCCCAGAGATACTTGGCGAAGATGCGGAGCCCGTTCCCCGACTTCTCGGCCTCGCTGCCGTCGGGATTGAAGATCCGCAGGCCGAAGTCGGCGCGCGTGGCCGGCACCAACAATAAGATCCCATCGGAGCCCACGCCCCGGTTGCGGTCGCAGATCGTCGCGATGGCGCGCGAGCTCAGGGGGCCGGGCAGGTCGCGCTGGTCGATGACGAGGTAGTCGTTGCCGAGGCCGTGGCCCTTGGCGAACGGGATCATGGGCGCGGGAGCTCCACCCGCCGTCCGGTGGCCGCCGAGAGGTAGCCGGCGTAGATCACCTCGACGACCTCGCGGGCCAAGGCCGCTCCCGAGAGCGGCTCACGCCCCTCGCGGATCGCATCCACAAAGTCCTCCAATTCTTGAGGATAGCCGCGCACCCAGTCCTCCTCGGGGCTGGGGAACTGCCAGCCGGCCGTGGTCTCGACCTTCTCCGTGATGTACTCATCGCCCCAGACGCGCCCCTCGGGCGCATAGGCGACCACGCTGGTGTTGGGCGTGATGTTCGCCTGCACCACCCCGTTGGTCAGGTAAGCGGTGACGGTGTTCCGCACGCCGCCGAGCGTGGTGTCGTTCGAGTGCACGGTGCCCTTGGTCCCGTCCTCGAAGGTGATCACCGCCACCGCCCAGTCCTCGACGTCCTCGGCCGCGGTGCGGAGGAAGCGCGGGCGGTCGGTGACAGCCGGCAGCCGCGTGAGCTGGGCCACGTCGGCCAGCACCGACCGGGCGCGGATGGGGCGTCCCTCGCGCAACCAGCCCTCATGGTGCTTGAGGTGGAGCACGGCGCCCACCGGGTGGGAGCCCATGCGCAAGAGGGAGCCGCCGCCCGCGGTGCGCCAGCGGCGCGCGTAGGCGGCGTGGGAGCCAGAGTGGCTCTCCTCCGCGCGTAGCTCGAGCACGGCGCCCCCGCTCGCCTCCAGCAGGCGGCGGAGCTTGGCCACCGGCGGTGCGTAGACGAAGTCCTCGGCGTAGCAGAGGGTCACACCGGCGGCAGCCACCGCCTCCAGCACGGCGTCAGCGTTCCGGAGGGCCGCGGCCAACATGTGCTCCCGGGGCTCGTCGGCCTCGCCGAAGTAGCCCGTGAGTGGCTTCTCGACGATGACGTGCTTGCCGGCGCGGGCCGCCGCCACGGCGATCTCGTGGTGGACTTCGGTCGTGGCGCAGACGTCCACCACGTCCACCTCCGGCGACGCGACGAGCTGCCGGTAGTCGGTGAAGACCCGGGGGATGCCGTGGCGCTTG
>MNEF01000051.1 GCA_001917535.1 Candidatus Rokubacteria bacterium 13_1_40CM_69_27 | reverse complement strand
GGCGGCGCGCTGGTGGATCTCGGGCCTGGCCGCGCCGCTCGTCGCGCTCCTGCTCGCGACCCGGCAGGCCCGCGCGCGGTTTTCGGCCTACGTCTTCTTCTCCGTCGTGGGCGTCCGCACGGCCATCACCGGTCACTGGGGGTCGACGCTCTTCGCGCTGGGGGCGATCGTTCTCATGGAGTCGCCCGCCGCGCTGCGGGTGTGGCCGCGTCTGGGCGCCCCTGCTAGAATGGCCCGGCCATGAAGTTCCTCTGCCTCGACTGTGACGCGCCGATGAAGCTCCACGGGACTGAAGGACCGGACGAAGGCTCGCTCACGATCACGTTCCGCTGTCCCCAGTGCGGGTTCCGCGTGGCCATGCTGACGAATCCCTTCGAGACGCAGATGGTGCGGAGCCTCGGCGTGAAGATCGGGGGGTCCCCGGCCGCGGCGGCGCCGTTCGAGCACGTGCGCGCCTCGATGGCGGATCCGCGCCCCGACGTCTTCGAAGGCGCCGCCAGCGGGGAGGCGACCGGGGCGGGATGCCCGTTCGCCGAGATGCTGAACGAGGGAACGGCGACGGCGCCGGCGGGCGTCGCCTGGTCGCCCGAGGCCCAGGCGCGCATCGAGCGCATCCCGGAGTTCATCCGGCCCCTGGCCCGCCGCGCCGTCGAGCGCTTCGCCGAAGCCAAGGGCTATCCGACGATCACCGAGGCGGTGATGGACGAGGCCCGCGGCGCCTTCGGCATGTAGATGACCCGCGCCGACCTGGTCACGCACATGGCCAAGGCCACCGGTTGGCCCAAGGCCGGCACCGAGCGCGCGCTGCGGGCGATGCTCGCCGCCATCCGCACCTCGCTCAAGCGCGGCGACTCGGTAACCCTGGTGGGCTTCGGGACATTCTCGGTGGCGCGCCGCCGCCCGCGCACCCTGCGCAACCCGCGGACCGGCCAGACCATCACCGTGGCCGGCCGCATCCCCCGCTTCAAGCCCTCCAAGGACCTCAAGCAGGCGGTCCGCTGACGGCTTTTTGCTTGCCGCCCTTTCCGGGCCCTGACTAGAATGCGTCTGGTGCTTTCGGCCCACATCATTTCCGCGCTCGTGGTCGCCCTCCTCGTTCCTGCCATCGCCGGGGCCCAGAACGGCCGCTCGCCGGTGCTGGACGCGGAGGCGGTCCTCCTTCTCGACGCCGAGGGTCGCACGCTCTACGCCAAGAATGCCGACGGCGAGCGCGCTCCCGCCAGCCTCGTCAAGCTGATGACGCTCTACCTCGCCTTCGAGGACCTCGAGGCCGGACGTGTCGACCTGGAGGAGCCGGTCACGATCAGCAAGTATGCGGCGTCGAGACCCCGCTACCGCATGGGCGTTCGCGCCGGCGAGCAGGTGGCCTTCCGCGTGCTGCTCGAGGGCGTGGCGATCGCCTCCGCCAACGACGCGGCGACCGCGGTGGCCGAGCACCTGGGCCAGGGTGAGGAGGCCACCTTCGTCGACCGCATGAACGGCAAGGCCAGGCAGCTCGGCCTCCTGGCCACCCACTTCGTGAACCCCCACGGCCTGCCCGATGCCGCCCAGCGCAGCAGCGCCCGCGATCTGGCCCAGCTCACCGCCCGTCTCCTCCACGACCATTCCGCCGCCCGCCCGTTGTTGGGGGGACAGACGTTCATCTACCGGCGCCGTGTCTACACGCGCCACGTCCCGCTCTTCCGCGATCCGCTCGGGGTGCAGGCCATCAAGACCGGCTTCACCCAGGAGGCCGGCTACAATCTGGCCGTCGCCGCGTGGCGCGACGGCCAGCAGTTCGTCATGGTCCTCCTCGGCTCCCGCAGCCGCGCCCGTTCGTTCCTCGACGCCAAGCGGCTCCTCCAGTTCGGCTTCGTGGAAACCGGGCTGGAGACGCCCGAGGACGAGCAAGCGCGCCCGCTGCCCAAGAGGCCGGTGCGGATCCGCCGCACGCTGAGCCTGGGCTGACGCGGTCGTGGCGCCCATCCGTGGATACGTCTTCGACGCCTACGGCACGCTCTTCGACGTCCACTCGGTCATCGAGGCCGGCCGCGCCATCACCGCCGACCCGGCGACGCTTTCCGCGACCTGGCGCCAGAAGCAGCTCGAGTACACGTGGCTGCGCGCACTCATGGGGCGCTACGAGGACTTCTGGGCGGTGACCGAGGCAGCGCTGCGCTACGCCATCCGCCGGCTCGGCCTCGCCGCCACCGACGCACAGGTCCGTCGGCTGATGGACGCCTACCTCACGCTGGCGTGCTTCCCGGAAGTCACGGCGGCGCTGGAGCGCCTGGCGCCCCGGCCCCGCGCGATCCTGTCGAACGGGGCGCCGCGCATGCTGGCGGCAGCGGTGGCCTCCGGCGGTCTCGGGCCGCATCTGCAGCACGTTCTCTCGGTGGACGCCGTGAAGACCTACAAGCCCTCGCCGCTCGTCTACGCCCTGGGCCCGACGGCCATGAATATCCCGGCGGGGGAACTGCTCTTCGTGTCGTCGAACGCGTGGGACGTGGCCGGCGCCCAGGCCTTCGGCTATCAAGTCGCCTGGTGCAACCGCGCGGGCGCGCCCGCCGAAGAGCTGGGCCTCCGCGCTCACTTCGAGATCACGCGCCTGGATCAGCTCCCAACGTAGCTCGCGCCACTTCGAGGGCGGGCTTCGCTCGCGCACTCTCCACTGGGAGCTTCGGAGGGGGCCGTCGAGGCCCCTCCGAAGAAAAAAAGGCGGCCCGCCGAACGCGGGCCGCCCGAGCGCCGGGGGCGCTCGCGGTTACCGCCGCTTGCCGAGCCTCTTCCGCTTGACGTAGCTCCAGAGCTTCTTGGTCATCACCGAGGGCCCGATGGGCGTGCTGCCGAAGAGCTTCTCGAGCGAGTCCTGGCACCCCTTGAAGCTGATGGAGTAGCCCCCGAACGCCTTCTTCTTCGCCATCTGTCCTCCTCCTCGTCGTGGTTGAGGTCCGGCCGAGCTCCTGCCCCGGGGGTATTACTACCACATGTACGAGGGGGACGAAAGAAAAAACACCATCCCTAGGGGGTCCCCGCACGTCGACGAAGATACCCGTCGGGGGTATAGCGGCGGCGGTCAGCGCCGGAAGGCCGGCATCACCTCGCGCGCGAAGCGGCGCAGCTGCTCCTTGAACTCCTTCGGGGGGATGCCCTCGGCCCAGTGGATCATCATCTGGTCGAGCCCCGGATATTTCGCCTCGAACTCCTTGATGACCTCGATGGCGCGCGCCGGCGGCCCGCAGAGCCAGGCCTTCTGGGCGATGCCCTCCCGGAGCGTGGGCACGCGGGCGGGCGCGCCGGGCGTGCCCCAGGGCCGCCCCTGCTCGTCGGCATAGCGCACGAAGCCAAAGGGGGCGAACCACTTGTAGCGCTCGTCGTGGGCGGGCCCCAGGCGCCGGATCGCCTCCTCCTCGGTGTCGGCGAGGTAGAACCCCACGCCCCAGCAGAGATCCTCGCCGAGCTCGAGGTGGCGCCCGCCACGGGCGGCGGCGTTGCGGTAGGCGTGAAAAATCTGGTCGACGATGCGCTCGCCGTTGAGCGTCACCATTCCCTTGATGCCGCGGGTGGCGATGTAGTCCAGCGTCTTGCCGCTGGCGATCGGCTGCCAGATCTCCACCGGGCGGTGGATCGGCCGCGGCACGCACGTGATCTCCCGCAGCTCGTAGCCCCGGTAGGGGACCGCCGGCGGGACGTCGTAGTGCTTGCCGTGATGGCTCCACGACTCCTCGTTGAAACACTTGAGGAGCACCTCCATCTGCTCCTCGAACAGCTCCTTGTTGGCGGCGTTGTCCAGCATGGGCGAGCCGAAGGTCTCGACCTCGCGCGTGTGATAGCCGCGCCCGACGCCGAAGATCACCCGGCCGTTGGTCAGGATGTCGGCGACCGCGTAGTCCTCGGCCAGTCGGATCGGATGCCACATGGGGAGGATGTTGAAGGCGCACCCGAACTTGAGCCGCTGCGTCTGCGTCGCCAGCCACGTCGAGAGCAGGATGAGATTGGGGAAGACCTCGTAGCCTTCTCGCTGGAAGTGATGCTCGGCGGTCCACAGGCAGTAGTAGCCCAGCTCGTCCATCGTTTGAGCGATGTCGCGCGCCGCCGAGAACGCCTCGACCAGCCGCTCGTTGGTGTACCACCGCTGGTCGGCCGGCGTGCCGTCACGGCCGATGTTGTCGAGCTCGATCTGCCCCACGTAGAGGACCGAGAACTTGGTGATCACTTCGCCCTCCAGCCCCCGTCGACCACGAGGGTATGCCCCGTGATGTAGGCCGCCTCGTCGGAGGCCAGAAAGCACACCGCGGCGGCGACATCTTCCACGGTCCCCCGGCGCCCCGCCGGCACCACCGCCCGCACCTGCTCGTCGCTGACGGCGATGCCTCGGTGACTCATGTCCGGCGTGCCCGGGCCAAGAATGTCTTGGGAGTGCTGCCGGAGCCCGGTCAGGATGGGTCCGGGGCACACCGCATTGACCGTCACGCCGCGGGCCGAGTAGGCCACCGCCATCTGTCGCGTCAGCCCCACGACCCCATGCTTGGCCGCCACGTAGGCGGCGCCGCCACCGGTCCCGTTGAGCCCCGCCACCGAGGCCATGTTGACGATGCGTCCGCGACGGCGCGGCAGCATCTCGCGCAGCGCGCGCTTGCAGCCGAGGAAGACGCCGGTGAGATCGATCTCGAGCACCCGGCGCCAGACGGCTTCGTCCGTCTCGTCCACGTTGAAATAGCCGTCGAGGATTCCCGCGTTGTTGACCATGATCTCGAGGGGGCCCAGCGCGGCGATGGCCCCGTCCACAGCGCGGTCCAGCTCCGCCGCCCGGCTGACGTCGGCCCGGAAGGCCACCGCTCGGCCTCCCTTCTTGGCGATCAGCTCGGCTGTCTCCCGTGCGCCCGCCTCGTCCAGATCCACCACCGCCACCGCCGCTCCCCGTGTCGCCAGCATTTGGGCCGTGGCCCGGCCTATGCCGGAGCCCCCGCCCGTCACGACCGCCGTGCTACCAGGGATCACACTCATGCGAGGAACTCCTCCACTGCCCGGGCGGCCGCCTCGGGCGCTTCGTGGATCAGCATGTGGCCGCCGCGCAGCATCTTCACGGCCGCGCCCTTGATGCACCGCTGCCACTCTTCCGCATACACCACGGGATTCACCCTGTCCGCATCGCCCCACAGCACCAGCGCGGGGGCCCGGATGCGGTGCAGACGCTTCGTCAATCCCCGGTCGGGGATCGGCCAGATAAACTTCGCCATCGCCGCCCGGCGCGCAATCGATTCGATCTGCGCGGCGACGTTCTGCGCGTCGTTCTCGGGCAACTCTGCCCACCGGCGGGCCGCCTCCGACCCCGGATCGCTCCACAGCACGGACAGGAGGTCCTCCGGGGGCAGGATGAGGATGTCCTCCGACGGCGCTTCGTCCCGCCAGAGGCCGAGTGGCGAGACGAGCACGAGCCGTCCCGCGCGCCGGGGAAACACGGCCGCCAGCTCGGCCGCCACCATCCCGCCGAAGAAGTGGCCGCAGAAGTGGGCGGCGGTGAGGCCGAGGGCCTCGAGCAGCTCGTCGTACGCCAGCGTGAGGTCGAAGACGTCGTCCAGCGTCTCCACGCCGGTCGAGCCCGCGACCCCCGGATGCAAGGGCGCGTGCACCGTGTGCCGCCGGGCCAGACGCTCGAGGAACGGCGACCAGCCGCCCCGCTCGTGGAAGGAGTGGAAGTACACGAGCGGCGCGCCCCGACCTGCCGAGAGCACGCGAAAGGCGACCGCCCCCTCCCTGATGCTGACGATCCGGTCCTCCGGCGTCATGACGCGTGACCCGGGGGCGGGGAGGTCCCGAGCGCAAGTGGGGTTCCTGGAGCGAGGGGCCTCCCCGCCCCCGGGTCGCCATTCGTGACACCAGCGGGCCACCAGCGGTCCTTGTAGCCGGACCAGAGGTCGCGCACGTGGGGCATCACCTCGCGCGCGAAGAGCCCGGTGTTGTGGAGGGCCAGGTCCTTGGGCATGCTGCCGATCTGCAGCAGCACCATCAGATGGCCCACCCGCAGCGTCTCGATGCACTCGGTGAGCTGCTGCCGCACGGTGGCGGGACTGCCGGCGATCACGTACCCCTGCTCGAGATACCTCGGCCAGGTGAGCGACTGGCGGATCTTCTTGGCCTGGGCGCCGATCTGGGGTCGGAGACCGGCCTGGAGCGACTGCACCGTGCGGTAGCCCGGCGCCTCGGCGAAGCCCTCCCAGACGTTCAGACACTTCTGGTAAAAATAATGCACGTGCGGGAAATAGAGTCGTTCCGCCTCTGCATCCGTGTCGGCCACGCACACAAGCTGTAGAAAGCCTGCCCGATACGGATTGTCGTCGGCGCCGAGCCGGGCAATCGCCTGCCAGAACCCGTCCATCGTCAGCTTGCCGCGCTTGTAGCCATAGTAGGAGAGATAGCAGTAGACGTAGTCGAGCTTCGCCGTCCACTCCCACGTCTCGACGCTGCCGCCGCCCGGGATCCACACCGGCGGGTGCGGCTTCTGGAGCGGCTGGGGCCAGATGTTCACATAGCGGACCTGGGTATACGTGCCGTTGAAGGCGAAGACCTCGGGGCGCGTCCAGGCCTGGATGATCAGGTCGTGAGCCTCGTAGTACCGGTCGCGCAGGGTGGCGGGATTGATCCCATAGGCGAAGTTCATGTCCATCGACGTGCCGACCGGAAAGCCCGCCACCAGCCGGCCGCGGCTCAGCACGTCGATCATGGCGAACTCCTCGGCCACCCGGAGGGGCGGGTTGTAGGCGGCCAGGCTGTTGCCGAGGACGACGAGGGCGGCCCGCGACGTCCGCCGCGTGAGCGCGGCGGCCATGAGGTTCGGCGAGGGCATGAGGCCGTAGGCGTTGTTGTGGTGCTCGTTGACGCACAGCCCGTCGAAGCCGACCTGCTCGGCGTATTCCAGCTCGTCGAGGTACTCGTGGTACAGGCCGTGGGTCTTCTCGGCGTCGTGCAGCCCGTGGGGGACGTCCACCCACACCGATCGGTAGCGCTCCTCGAAATCGTCGGGCAGAAACCGGTACGGCATGAGGTGGAAGAAGCAGATCTTCAATCACGCCTCCGCGGTGAGGCCGATGATAGCACGCGAGAACGCTCTGACAAGCTTGTCCGAATCGTGGAGCCGGTCCCTACTTCACGCGAAAGCCAGGAGGCCGACGAATGAGCAAGGAGAAATCGACTCGGGTCCGCGAAGGAACGATCCAGAAGGGCGGAGTTAATCCTCCCCCCTCAACGCCACGTCCAGCCGCTCCAGCTGCACAGAGCCCGAAGGGACCACAGGGGAAGCAGAACTAGCAACGCCAGCGACCCAGCAGCAACCGCACCTCGTTGCAGCGCTTGATCGTCGGGCTTTTCGGCCGTACCCTACCCTCAGTCGTGTTGTGACTAACGCGGGAGCTCGGGGAACCGGGCTGAGAGGGCGGCTGCTGCCGCCGACCGCATGAACCTGACCTGGTTAATGCCAGCGAAGGGAGGCCAGATGTCTCATAAGGTCTACGTCGCGGGTTCCCGTCCTGAGCTCCGGGTGCCGATGCGGGAGATCGCGCTCTCCGGCGGCGAGCCGCCGCTGCGCCTCTACGACACCAGCGGGCCCTACACCGATCCGGGGACGCCCGTGGACATCAAGCAGGGGCTGCCGCCGCTGCGCCGCCCCTGGATCCTCGGGCGCGGCGACGTCGAGGACCTGCCAGCGCCGTCGTCCCGGTATCGTCGTCAGCGCGAGGGCGATCCGACGCTGGGCGGAGTCCGCTTCGCCAGCGTCAGGCGCCCGTTCCGCGCCCGGCCCGGCCGGCGCGTCACCCAGATGCACTACGCCCGCCGCGGTGAGATCACACCGGAGATGGAGTTCGTGGCCCTTCGCGAAAGGCTCGCGCCCGAGCTCGTCCGCGACGAGATCGCGCGCGGACGGGCCATCCTGCCGGCCAACATCAACCATCCGGAAACCGAGCCGATGATCATCGGCCGCACCTTTCTGGTGAAGATCAACGCCAACATCGGCAACTCGGCCATCGCCTCCTCCATCGACGAGGAGGTCGAGAAGATGACGTGGGCGATCCGCTGGGGCGCCGATACGGTCATGGACCTCTCGACCGGCAAGAACATCCACGAGACCCGCGAGTGGATCTTGCGCAACTCTCCCGTGCCCATCGGCACGGTGCCGATCTATCAGGCGCTGGAGAAGGTCGAGGGCAAGGCCGAGGAGCTCACCTGGGAGCTCTACCGCGATACACTGATCGAGCAGGCCGAGCAGGGCGTGGACTACTTCACCATCCACGCCGGCGTCCTGCTGCGCTACATCCCCCTCACCGCCAGCCGCGTGACGGGCATCGTCTCGCGGGGCGGCTCCATCATGGCCAAGTGGTGTCTGGCCCACCATCAGGAAAGCTTCCTCTACACGCATTTCAGAGACATCTGTGAGGTCATGGCCGCCTATGACGTTGCCTTCTCGCTCGGCGATGGTCTGCGTCCGGGGTCTACGGCGGATGCCAACGACGCGGCCCAGTTCGCGGAGCTGGACACGCTCGGCGAGCTCACGAAGGTCGCGTGGGAGCACGACTGCCAGGTGATGATCGAGGGGCCCGGCCACGTGCCCATGCACCTGATCAAGGAGAACATGGACCGCCAGCTCCAGGTCTGCCACGAGGCGCCCTTCTATACGCTCGGCCCGCTGACCACCGACGTCGCGCCCGGTTACGACCACATCACCTCGGCCATCGGCGCGGCGATGATCGGCTGGTTCGGCACCGCCATGCTCTGCTACGTGACGCCCAAGGAGCACCTGGGGCTGCCGAACAAGAAGGACGTCAAGGACGGCGTCATCGCTTACAAAATTGCCGCCCATGCCGCTGATCTTGCTAAAGGTCATCCACGGGCTCGTGAATGGGACGATGCGCTTTCGAAAGCTCGTTTCGAGTTCCGCTGGGAGGACCAGTTCAACCTCTCGCTCGACCCGGAGAGGGCGCGCGAGTTTCACGACGAGACTCTGCCCGCCGAGGGGGCCAAGCTCGCCCACTTCTGCTCCATGTGTGGGCCGAAGTTCTGCTCGATGAAGATCACCCAGGAGGTCCGCGAGTACGCCGCCCGCAAGGGCATCGCCGCCGAGACGCTGGCGGTGGCCGAGGGGCTCAGGGAGAAGGCAGAGGAGTTCCGGCGCAGCGGCGCCGAGATCTACCGGTCGTCCTGACCGGCGGATCCCAGCAGTGACCGCGCGGGGGCGTCCGCCGGCGCGCCGCCGTCCTGCTTGTCGGCGAGGGCCCGCTTGACCGCCGTCTCCAGGCCGGCCAACTCGAGCGGCTTGTGGAGCAGCGTGAACCCGAGCCGCTGGCGGTAGCCCTCCAGATCCGTGGTCGACGCGGTGAAGACGATGACTCCCACGGTGGGATCGTGTTGCCGCACGGTCTTGACCAGGTCCAGGCCGGTGACGCCCGGCATCCGGAAGTCGGTGACCACTAGGTCGTAACCACCCCGTCGGAAGAGCGCCAGGCCCTCCGTACCCGTCGCCGCCGCGTCGGCTTCATACCCCCAGACCGCGAGCAGCTCACAGAGGAGCGCACGGACAGGCCCTTCGTCGTCGACAACGAGAACACGCGGCGAGCGTTGTTCGTTCATGGGGGCTGGGCGACCACGCCACCCTATGGTACCGGCTGCGAGAAGATCAATGGTGAGGATCGCCGCAAAAAATGCGGCGTTTCTCACGGCCGCGGTGGAATCACCGCGTCAGAACGCGTTTCCCACGCTCGGGGGCCCGTTCGAGGGCGTTTTTGGGGCGTCTATCGCGCACCCCGTCCGTGAGGCCGCATCGCACCGGGCGATTTTCACATTGTGAACATCCGTGGATAGGTGGATAAGGCACCCCCGCGCGGCGCGCGGACGGATGCAACCCTCCGGCTGGCGGCCGACTACCGGTGCTCCAGCTCCTCGGGGTTGATGCCGTGCTCGGTGAGCTTCTTGCGGAGGGTGTTGCGGTTGATGCCCAGGATCTGGGCGGCGCGCACCTGGTTGCCTTCGGTCTCGCGCAGGACGGCCCGCAGCAGGGGCTTCTCGACGAGGCCGACCATCAGGTCGTAGAGGTTCGCCGTCGAGCGCTGGCGCAGGCCGCGCACGCACTCCATCAGCTTGCGCTCGATGATCTCCTCGAGCGAGGCATCGACGGCGACGGAGGCCGCCGCCGAGACCGGACCGATCGGCAGATGCTCGGGCAGGATGACGCCGGTCGTCGCCAGCACCATCGCGCGCTGGACGACATTCTCCAGCTCGCGGACGTTGCCGGGCCAGTCGTGGCCGACGAGGCGGTCGAGGGCCTCCGGCGCCACGCCCCGCTCGCCGAGCTCGTCGGCGTACTTGGCGAGGAAGTGCTCCACCAGCAGGGGAACGTCGCGGCGGCGCTCGCGGAGCGGCGGCAGGTTGAGGGCGACGACGTTGAGCCGATAGTAGAGGTCCTCACGGAAGCCCGCCTCCTTCATCAGCGCTTCCAGATCCCGGTTGGTGGCCGCCAGGACCCGCACGTCGACGGGGATCGGCTCGTGGCCGCCGACGCGCTCGATGGTCCGCTCCTGGAGCGCTCGCAGGAGCTTGGCCTGCAGCTCGAGCGGCATGTCGCCGATCTCGTCGAGGTAGAGCGTCCCCCCGTGGGCCATCTCGAACTTGCCGAGCCTGCGCTCCTTGGCGTCGGTGAAGGCACCCCGCTCGTGGCCGAACATCTCCGACTCCAGCAGCGTCCCCGGAATCGCCGCGCACGACACGGCGACGAAGGGGCGGCCCGAGCGCCGGCTGTAGTGGTGGATGGCGCGGGCGACGAGCTCCTTGCCGGTGCCCGACTCCCCGCGCAGGAGCACCGTCACGTCGGTGCCGGCGATGCGGCCGATGGTCTTGTAGACCTCCTGCATCCGCGGGTGTCGCCCGATCAGCGCGCTGAACTCGCGCACCTCCTGGAGCCCGCGGCGCAACCGCGCCACCTCCTGGGTGAGCCGTCCCGCCGCCAGCGCCCGCTCGGTCAGCAGGAGCACCTCGTCCAGATCGAATGGCTTGGCCAGGTAGTCATAGGCGCCCCGTTGCATCGCCTTGATGGCGGTGTCCATCGTCCCGTGCGCCGTCATCACCACCACGTAGACGTCGGGGCGGATCGCCCGCAGGCGCTCCAGCGCGGCCAGCCCGTCGATGCCCGGCATGCGGACGTCGAGGAACACCAGGTCGAACGGTCCGCTCTCGAAGGCCTGGATCGCCTCCTCGCCGTCCTTCACGGCGGTGACCTCGTAGCCCACCTGGCGCAGGCCCTTCTCGAGTACCCAGCGCAGGCTGTCCTCGTCGTCGGCGATCAGGATCCGCGTGCTCATGTCTCCTCGGAGGGGGGCTTCGCCCCCCTTCCGAATCCCTGGTTGGAGGGGGCCTCGCGGCCCCCTCCAAACTTCCCCAACAGTTGCGCGGGCAAAGCCGGCACTCGAAAGAGCGGACCGCGATCGGAAGGACAGCGCGACGCGGGATCACTCATCTGGCGATGGGCAGGAAGCACGTCACCACGGTGCCCCGCCCCTCGGCGGACTCCACCCGGATCGCGCCCTGGTGCTCCTCGAGGATCCGGTGGCAGAGGGCCAGGCCGAGGCCGAGGCCGCGGTCCTTGGTGGTGAAGAAGGGGTCGAAGATCTTCGCGCGGATGGCGGTCGGGATCCCCGGGCCTTCGTCGGCGACCTGCGCTTCCACCATCGTCCGGTGCCCGGCCCCCACGTCCACCTTGCCGTAGACCGGGTTCATGCTCACCCGGGTCGCCAGCGTGAGGCGTCCGCCCTGCGTCATGGCGTCCAGCGCATTGATCACGAGGTTGTGGAAGACCTGGAGCAGGCGGTCCTCGTCGGCGAGGATCGGCGGCAGGCTGGGATCATAGCGCCGGACGAAGGTGACGTTCTGCGCGCGGGCAGCCTCCTCGTGCAGGAGCGTCACCCGCTCCAGGAGCTGGTGCAGGTTGAGCGGCGCCCGCCTGAGCTGCACCGGCCGCCCCAGGTCGAGCAGCATCTCGATGATACGGTTGAGGCGGTCGACCTCCTTCAAGAGGACTTCGGTATATTCGCTCAGCCGCGGGTCCTCCCCCAGCTCGCGCTGGAGGAGCTGGACGGCGCCCCGGATCGCGCCCAGAGGGTTGCGGATCTCGTGGGCAAGCCCGACGGCCATGCGCCCCGCCGCCGCCAGCGTCTCGCCGCGCCGCACCTCGTCTTCGAGCTGACGGATCCGCGACACGTCACGGAGCACGGCCACCGCCGCCTCGACGCTGCCGTCGCGGGCGAAAAGCGGCGCGGTGAGGAGGCTCACGGGCACGACCCGGCCGTCGGCCGTCTCGATCGTCCCCTCGGCTTCCGACCGGCTCTCGCCGGTGGCCAGGGTCTCTCCGAGACGGTTCACCAGCGAGGCGCCCGCGGGAAGGAGCTCCTTGACCAGCCGCCCCTGAGCGCGCCGCGCCGACCGACCGGTCAGGACCTCCGCGGCCGCGTTCCAGAACACGATGCGCAGGGCCCCGTCGACCGCGATCACCGCGTCCGGAAGCCCTGCCAGAACCGTCTCGTAGTTCATCGGGCGCTCAATCGGGGCTGACCGGGGCCGGGGGGGGTCCGCCGACCACGAGCTTGGGCGCCTGGCCACCGTCGGTGGCGTTCCCATACATGGCGCCACGCGCTGTCACCGGCGGCGGGAACGGGTCGGCGGACCCTGCCCGGGCCCCGGTCAGCCACGTTGAAGAGCCCGAGGGCGGCGGCATCAGGCGAGCGCCCAGTCGGGGCGCGCGTTCATCGAGAGCGGCGCGCGTTCGCCCGCCAGGAGGCGCGCCGTGCCGGCCGCCGTGATCATCGCTGCGTTGTCGGTGCAGAAGCAGGGCGGAGGAATGTGCAGCGCGATGCCGTGCTCCGCGGCCGAGGCCCCC
Source organism: Candidatus Rokubacteria bacterium 13_1_40CM_69_27 (assembly GCA_001917535.1). Classification (GTDB taxonomy): domain Bacteria; phylum Methylomirabilota; class Methylomirabilia; order Rokubacteriales; family CSP1-6; genus MNEF01. The sequence goes on along the minus strand of MNEF01000051.1, from coordinate 39,919 downwards.
AGCGCCGCCCGCAGCGGGCCGTTGGCGGCCACGCCGCCGGTGAGGACCACGCGCTTGACGCCGAGGTGGAGCGCGGCCCGGATCGCCTTGCGCACCAGCATCTTGACCACCCCGGCCTGGAAGGACGCGGCCACGTCGGCGACCTGCGCGGGGGACAGCGGCGCGCGGCGCTTGACGTGGAGGGAGACGGACGTCTTGATGCCGCTGAACGAGAAGTCCCGCGCGCCGTCGGTCATCTGGGCCAGCGGGAACGCGATCGCCTTAGGGTCACCTCCCTCGGCAACGCGCTGGATGATGGGGCCACCCGGGAAGCCGAGGCCGAGCAGCTTGGCGACCTTGTCGAAGGCCTCGCCGGCGGCGTCATCGCGCGTCTGGCCCACCAGCGCGTACTGGAGCGGCGCCCCGGCGTGGTAGAGCGCGGTATGGCCCCCGGAGACGACGAGGGCCAGGAAGGGGTACTCCGGCGGATCGTCGGTGAGGAACGCGGCGTAGATGTGGCCTTCCAGGTGATTCACCCCGGCCAGGGGCTTCCGGTGCACGTACGCGAGCGACTTGGCCACCGAGCAACCGATGAGGAGTGAGCCGACGAGGCCCGGTCCCTGGGTGACGACGATCCCGTCGAGATCCGGCAGCTTCACGCCGGCGTCGGCCAGGGCCTTCTCGATGACCGGTCCGATCGCTTCGAGGTGGCGCCGCGAGGCCAGCTCGGGCACGACGCCCCCGTAGGGGGCATGGATGGCGTCCTGCGACGCCACCACATTCGACAGGACGCGGCGCCCATCGGCGAGTACCGCCGCCGCTGTCTCGTCGCACGAACTTTCGATGCCGAGAACGATCATGGCCTACCCGAGCGCACGAGCATACCGGGAGCGGCGCGCCGCCTCACCCTGTGCCGCGCCAACGACCGTCTACTTCGCCGGCGGCTGTGCCTGAGCCTGGGACTCCCCCGGACGGTGCTGTTGCTCGAGGACCCGCATCGCCTTGATCACGTCGAGCGCGCGCTGGACCTGCACGTCCTTCCTCAGCTCCTCGAGCGGATCGAGCACGGGACGAGGCGCCGCCGCCGTCTCCTTCTCCTTGGGCAGCTCGACGACGATGTCCGGCGTGATGCCCTTGCCGTGGATCGACCGGCCCTTGGGCGTGAAGTACTTGGCCGTGGTCAGCCGGAGACCGGAGCCGTCCGACAGGGGGATGATCGTCTGCACCGATCCCTTGCCGAAGCTCTGGGTGCCGACCAGGACCGCTCGCCCGTAGTCCTGGAGCGCGCCGGCCACGATCTCCGAGGCGGAGGCGCTGCCCTGGTTGATCAGCACCACCATCGGCAACTGGGTGTACGCCTTCTTGGCGTGCGCCGAGAAGCGCATGTTCTGGTTGCGCACCCGCCCCTCGGTGTAGACGACGAGCTTGCCGTCGTCGACGAACTTCTCCGTCACCTCCACCGCGGACGTCAGCAGACCGCCGGGATTGTTCCGAAGATCCAGCACCAGCGCCTTGGCGCCGGCCTTGACGAACTTGTCGAGCGCCGCGTCGACGTCGTGGGACGTCTGCTCCTGGAACTGGCGGACACGGAGGTAGCCGATGCCGTTGCCCAGGTCGTGCGTCCGCACCGACTGCACACGGATCTGCTCGCGCGTGATCTCGAAGTCCTTGGGCTCGGTCCAGCCCTCGCGCAGGACGCCGATCATCACCTTCGTCCCCGGCCGGCCCCGCATCCGCTTGACGGCGTCGGAGAGCTGCATGTCCTTGGTGACGATGCCGTCGATCTTCACGATCCGGTCGCCCGGGTGGAGGCCTGCCCGGTACGCGGGCGTGCCCTCGATCGGCGCCACCACGGTGAGGACGTCGTCGCGGAGCGTAATCTCGATGCCGAGGCCGCCGAAGCTGCCGGAGGTCTCCACTTGCATCTCGCGGTAGCTCTCGGGGTCGAGGAACGAGCTGTGGGGATCGAGACCGCGCAGCGTGCCCTTGATGGCGCTGTAGATCAGCTCCTTCGGTGGCACCTCGTCGACGTACTGGTTCTGTACGATCGAGAGCACCTCAGTGAAGAGCCGAAGCTGCTCGTAGGTCGCACCATTGTCCGGGCCCTTGCTGGCCACGGAGCCGCCGAGCGACAGCGTCAGCACGATGAGCAGTGAACCGATCACGAACGCCTTCTTCATGAGTGTCGTCCCCCTCAGCCTCGTTGGCGGAGCCACTCGGCGGGATCCTGCGGCTTGCCCTGATACCGCACCTCGAAGTAGAGGCGCGGGCCCACGAGCGAGCCGGTGTCGCCCACCGTGCCGATCCGCTGTCCCTGCCGCACGTCGTCGCCTTCCTTCACCTGAATGTCGGCGATGTGAGCGTAGAGCGTGTAGTACTCGTGGCCATGGTCGAGAATGATCAGGTTCCCGTACCCCTTAAACCACCCCGTGTAAACCACGTGACCCGCGTAGACCGCGGCGATCTCCGTGCCCTCCACCGCCTCGATGTCCACCCCGTTTCGGAATGTCCGCGTCCCGAAGCGGGGATGCACCTGGGGACCGAAGGCGCTGACGATCCGCCCCTCGGTCGGCCAGGGAAGCTGACCGCGCAGGGTGCCGAACCCCGTCCGCGGCGTCTCTCCGGGGCCCGGTGGCACCTTCGCCAGCCGCCGCTGCTTGGCCTGCAGCTCGCGGATGAAGGTCTCGAGACGGCGCGTGGCCTCGCTGAGCTCGCCCACCATGCGCTCGTGGTAAGCGCGCTCGTCTCGCACTCTGGCCAGCAACACCCGGCGCCGGGCCGCTTCCCGATCGACCTCGGCCTGCTCTCGCTTGGCCTCGGCGCGCAGCGTCGCCAGCTCGCTCCGACGGGCCTCTTCACGCTCTTTGCGGTCCGCGAGCCTGTCAGAAGTTACACGATACTCTTGAATGAGCCGGGCGTCCAGGGCGGCGAGATTTCCGAGCTGCCGCACGACGGCGGCGCGCGCGGCGGGATCTTCACCGCTGAGAATCAAGGGGAGCGCGGCGCCCTGCGCGTGGATCTTGTAGATCATGCGCAGGCGCTGGGCCAGGGCCTGCTCCTGTCCGGCGCGGTGGCCCTGGAGCTTGTCGATGTCCCCCCGCAGCGCGGCGATGTCCGCCTGGACGCGCCGGACCCGGGCGTCCAAGCGCGCGACCTCGCGCTGTTTCTCGCCGAGGCGCTGCTCGATCTCTTCGAGCTCGGCCAAGAGCGACGTCTCGCGCTGCCGCGCCTGGGCGGCCCTTTCCCGCTCCTGCTTGAGCTGCTTCTGCGTTTCCTGGAGCTTGCGCTGCTCGGCCTGAATCGCGTCGTCCTTCTTGGGCTGCGCGCCGGCGGCGGCCGCCCCGAGCGCGAGCAGGAGCAGGAGAAAGAGGGCGGGAAGCCGCGCGGCCCGGCCAGGCCCTCCGCAGTTTCGGCGGTCGCGGCTGGTCATGCCAGGCCCCGCCGGCCCCGGGCGAGCCAGCCACCGAACGCGCCGAGGCCGGCCCCGGCGGCCAGCAGGGTGACCATCCCCGGAGGCGTCAGGAACTCGAGCCGTGGCACGCCGATGGTGAGGCTCATCAGCGGCTCGAGCCACGGCGCCGCCAGGTGATGGCCGACAGCGAGCGCGAGCAGCGCCAGCAGGGCGCCGAGCAGCCCCTGGACCAGGCCCTGCAGCAGCAGCGGCAGGCGGATGGCCGCCTCAGGAGCGCCGACCAGCCGCATGATCTCCGTCTCGTGGCGCCGCGCGTGGAGCACGAGGGTCGTCGAGGTCGTCACGGTGAGGATCGCGGCGAGCGCCAGCGTGGCGCCGATCCCCAGGCCGATGGTAGCCAGCAGGCGCTGCCAGTGCGACAGCCGCTCCACCCACTCCGCGCCGCCCGCGACCTCGTCGGCCTCGGGCAGCGCCGCCAGGCGCTGGATGAGCGCGCCGGCGCCGTCGGGCGTGGCCCCGGCGGCGGTCGGCGTCACCTCAATCGAGGCGGGGAGCGGGTTGCTCGGGAGCTGATCGGCGACGCCGGCGTCCTTGCCGAGCACGCGCTTGAGCGAGGCCAGGGCCTCGGCCTTGGCGACATAGCGGGCGCCGGCGACGTCGGGGAGCGCGCGGACCCGCTGCATGAGCGCCGGCACCTCGGCCGGCGACGGCTCCCGCTTGAGGTAGACGATGATGCGCACGCGGTCGCGCCACTCGGCGACGGCGCGCCCGAGGTTGAACGAGAGCACCCAGAACACACCGAGCGCGACCAGCGAGAGCGTGATCAGGACGACCGCGCTCACGGCCACGCGGCCGGCGCGCCGGAGATCGCGGAGGGCCTCGCCCACGACGAACCCCAGCACCTAGCCCTCCCCGACCAAGGCCGGCCGCCCCGGGACACTCTGCCGGGCCAAATCGCGTTGGCCCGGCACCTAGCCCTCGTCCTTCACGAGGCGTCCGGCCTCTAGCATCAGCGTGCGCCGCCGCAGCGTCCGGGCCAGGCGCGCCTGGTGGGTGGCCAGGATGACCGTAGTGCCGCTCGTCCAGATGTCCTTGATGATGGCCAGCACCTCGGCGGCCATCGCGTCGTCGAGATTACCGGTGGGCTCGTCGGCGATCAGCAGCGGCTGCTGCCGCACGATGGCGCGAGCCAGCGCCGCGCGCTGCGCCTCGCCCAGGCTGAGCTGGGCGGGATAGGCCTGGGCGCGCGAGGAGAGGCCGACGGCCCGCAGCGCGTCGAAGGCTCGCGCCGTGATCTCGCGCCGCGCCGTGCCGGTGACGCGCAAGACGAAGGCGATGTTCTCGTACACGGTGCGCCCGGGGAGGAGCTTGGCGTCCTGGAAGACGACGCCGATCGACCGGCGCAGCGTCTGCACCTTCGCGCGGCTCAGCTCGGTCACCGGCTGACCGAGCACCTCGATGTCGCCCTCGGTGGGCAGCTCCTCGCGGTAGAGGAGACGGAGCAGCGATGTCTTGCCGGCGCCGCTGGGGCCGGTGAGGACGACGAACTCACCCTTGCCGAGGTGAAAGGACACGTCGGTGAGCGCCGGAACCTTCACCGGTCCCACTTCGTAGACCTTGGAGACGCGGTGAAGCTCAATCATGGCGGGCTGGTTCGATTATAGCCGTCAGCCTCGCATCCGAGAGAGTTTCTCCTGCAGGAGCTGGTTCACGAGCGCGGGATTCGCCTTGCCGCCGCTGGCCTTCATGACGAGGCCGACCAGGGCCTTGGCGGCCGCGGTCTTGCCCTGCCGATAGTCCTCGATAGGCTTGGGGTTGGCGGCGAGCACCTCATCGATCATCTTCTCGAGGGCGGCGGTATCGGCGACCTGGACGAGGCCCTCGCGGCGGACGATCGTCTGGGCGTCTTCGCCCGAGCGGAACATCTTCTCGAAGACGGCCTTGGCGATCTTGCCGCTGATGGTGGCGTCGTCGATCAGCCTGAGGAGCCCGGCCAGCCGCGCCGGCGAGATGGGCGAGGCCGCGATGGCGCGCTCGTCGTCCGCCGCCAGCTGGCGCAGGAGCTCGGACATGATCCAGTTCGAGACGACCTTGGCGTTGGGGAACTCGCGGACGGCCGCCTCGAAGTACTCGGCCAGCGCCCGGCTCTGCGTGAGCAGGTCCGCGTCGTAGGCCGGCAGCCCGTACTGCGTGACGAAGCGCTGCCGCCGCGCGCGGGGCAGCTCGGGCAGGTTCCGGCGGATCTCCTCCACCCAGGTTCGATCGAGCCGGAGAGGAACCAGATCGGGCTCGGCGAAGTAGCGGTAGTCGTGCGCGTACTCCTTGGAGCGCATCGCGCGCGTCAGGCCGCGGTCGGCGTCCCAGAGCCGGGTCTCCTGCACGATCCGTTCGCCCGCCTCCAGGGCTCGGCTCTGGCGCTCGGCCTCGAACTCCAGCGCGCGCTGGACGTTGCGGAACGAGTTCATGTTCTTGATCTCGACCTTCGTCCCCAGCTCGGTGGCGCCCCGGCGCCGCAGCGAGATGTTGGCGTCGCAGCGCAGCGAGCCCTCCTCCATGTTGCCGTCGCAGACGCCCAGGTAGACCAGTACCGCGCGGAAGGCGCGCAGGTAGGCGGCGGCCTCCTCGGGCGCTCGGATGTCGGGCCGGCTGACGGTCTCCATGAGCGGCACACCCGAGCGATTGAAATCGACGAGGCTGGCCTGGGCGGTCGCCAGCGGGCCCTCGTGGACGAGCTTGCCCACGTCCTCCTCGAGGTGGAGGCGCTGGATGCCGATCCGGCGCCAGCGGATGTCGGGCCGGCTGACGGTCTCCATGAGCGGCACACCCGAGCGATTGAAATCGACGAGGCTGGCCTGGGCGGTCGCCAGCGGGCCCTCGTGGACGAGCTTGCCCACGTCCTCCTCGAGGTGGAGGCGCTGGATGCCGATCCGGCGCCAGGAGCCGTCGGGCCGGTCGATCTCCAGCCAGCCATCCTCGGCCAGCGGCTCCTCGTACTGGCTGATCTGGAAGTTCTTGGGCATGTCCGGGTAGTAGTAGTGCTTGCGCGCAAAGCGGCAAGCGGGGTTGATGCGGCAGTTGAACACCAGCGCCGCCCGGACACCGAACTCCACGGCGCGGTGGTTGATGACCGGCAGCACCCCGGGCATCCCCTGACAGATCGGGCAGGTCTGGGTGTTGGGCTCGGCCCCGAAGGTCGTCGGGCAGCCGCAGAACATCTTCGAGAGCGTGAGGAGCTGGGCGTGGACCTCGAGCCCGATGACGATCTCGTAGTCGGTCTTCATCGCCGTGCTCATCCCAGATTCGGCCGCCTCTCGAGCCACCGCGTTGCCTGCTCGTAGGCGTAGGCGGCGCGGAGCACGGTTGGCTCGTCGAGGGGCTTGCCGATGAGTTGCAGCCCGATCGGCAGCCCCCCGGCGCTGAAGCCGCAGCGAACCGATACGGCCGGGATTCCCGCCAGGTTGGCCGGCACCGTGAAGACGTCGTTCAGGTACATCGCGAGCGGGTCTTCTTTCTCGCCATGCTTGAAGGCGACGTTCGGGGCCGTCGGGGCCACGATGAGATCGACCTGGGCGAAGGCGGCCTCGAAGTCGCGCCGGACCAGCGTGCGCACCTTCTGGGCCCGCCCGTAGTAGGCGTCGTAGTAGCCGGCCGACAGCGCGTAGGCGCCCAGCATGATGCGGCGCTTGACCTCGGCACCGAAGCCCACCGCGCGTGTGCGCCCGTACATGTCGATCAGGTCCTTGGCGCCCGCCGCGCGCAGGCCGTACTTCACGCCGTCGTAGCGCGCGAGGTTGGAGGAGGCCTCGGCCGGGGCGATCAGGTAGTAGACGGCGATCCCGTAGTCGGTCGTGGGCAGCGAGATCTCCTGCGTGGTGGCGCCGAGCTCGCACAGCACCGCGATAGCCTGCCGAACGCTGCGCTGGACGTCCGGATCGACGCCCTCCGTGAAGTACTCGCGCGGCACGCCGATGCGGAGCCCACCCACGCCCCCGTCGAGCGCTGCCGCGTAATCCGCCACCGGCTCGTTCACCGAGGTCGAGTCGTGCGGATCGGGGCCGGCGATGGCGCCCAGCAGGAGCGCGGCGTCCCTGACGTCCTTGGCCAGCGGCCCGATCTGATCGAGCGAGGAGGCGAAGGCGACGAGCCCGTAGCGCGACACGCGGCCGTAGGTGGGCTTGAAACCGACCACCCCGCAGAAGGCCGCGGGCTGCCGGATCGAGCCGCCCGTGTCGCTGCCGAGCGCGCCCGCGGCCAGATCGGCGGCGACGGCGGCGGCGGAGCCGCCCGAGGAGCCGCCGGGGACGCGGGCCAGGTCCCAGGGGTTGCGGGTAGGCTGGAAGGCCGAGTGCTCGGTGGACGAGCCCATGGCGAACTCGTCCAGGTTGGTCTTGCCCAGCATCACCGCGCCGGCCGCCGCCAGCCGCTCGACGACGGTGGCATCATACGGTGGCACGAAGTTCTCGAGGATCTTCGAGGCGCACGTCGTGCGCACGCCGCGGGTGCACAGCAGGTCCTTGAGCGCGATGGGCACGCCGTCCAGGGGCCCCCGCGGCGCCTTGCTTCGGTACCGGCCCTCGGCCGCCTTGGCGGCGGCCAGGGCCTGCTCCCGCGTCACGGTGAGATAGGCCCCGACCCGGCCGTCGAGCTTCTCGATCCGGGCCAGGTAGGCCTCCGCGGCCGCCGTCGGCGTGACGTCGCCCCGCCGATAGGCATCGGCCAGCTCGTGCATGGTGAGGCGCGTCGTATCAGTCTTCAATGATGCGGGGCACCCGGAAGAACTCGCGGGCCCGGTCGGGAGCGTTGGCCATCATCGCCTCGCGCGGCAGACACGGCTGCACCTCGTCCTCCCGCATCACGTCGACGAGGGGGACGGCGTGCGAGGTCGGCTCCACACCCTCGACGTCCAGCTCCTTGAGCTTGTCGATGTACGAGAGGATGGCGCTCAGCTCGGCCTGCAGCCGCGCCTTCTCGGCCTCGCTCAGCGCCAGCCGGGCCAGACGGGCGACGTGCTCGACGTCCCTGAGGTCGATCACAGCTCCTCCAGATGAGCGTACTGGAGCGACAGGCGCTTGCGTCCCACGCTGGCGAACCGGACCGTCACGATGATGTCGGCGCCCTCCTTCTCGACGCCCACGACCATGCCCTCGCCCCAGCGCGCGTGGCGCACGCGAGCGCCGACCGTGAACGGCAGGTCCTCCTGGCTCACGGCCGCCGCGGCGGCGTGAGCGACGGCGTCGCGGATCATCTCCGGTGGGGGCTCCGACCGTACGTTGAGCGCCAGGATCTGGTCCTGTGGCATCTCGCGCAGGAACCGCGACGGCTCGCCCACGCCGTAGCCGTGGACGCGCCGGTGCAGCGCGTACGATAGGTAGAGCCGCTCCCGCGCCCGCGTGAGCCCAACATAGCAGAGCCGCCGCTCCTCCTCGATCTCTTCCTGCTCGTTCATCGAGCGGGCGTGCGGGAAGACCCCCTCCTCCATGCCGGTCATGAACACCACGGGGAACTCCAGGCCCTTGGCCGAGTGCAGCGTCATGAGCGTCACCCGGGAGGCCTCGTCCTTCAGCTCGTCGATGTCGCTCATGAGGGCGACACCGTCCAGGAAGCCCTCGAGGGTGGGCGCGGGCTGCGAGTGCGTGTAGTCCTCCGCGGCGGCGATGAGCTCCTCGAGGTTCTCCAGCCGCGCCTCGGCCTCAGGGGAGCGCTCCTGCTTGAGCGCCTCGCGGTAGCCCGACTCGTTCAGAACCCCGTCCATGAACTGGGGCGGCGCCATGGTTCGGCGCTGGGCGCCGAGGCGCGCGATCATGGCGCTGAAGTCCTCGAGCGTCTTGCGCGGCTTGCCACGCAGGTCGATCGGCGGGTCGGCCGCGACGGCGAGCAAGGGCTTGCCCTCGTGGGCGGCGACCTCGTCCAGACGCGCCAGCGTCGTCGCGCCGATGCCGCGGGCGGGCGTCTGGATCGCCCGGCGGAAGGCGATGTCGTCCGACGGGTTGATCGTCAGCTTCAGATAGGCCAGCGTGTCCTTGATCTCCTTGCGCTCGTAGAAGCGCATGCCGCCCACGATCACGTACGAGATCCGCGCCCGGCGGAGCGCGTCCTCCAGCACCCGCGACTGGGCGTTGGTGCGGTAGAAGACGGCCACGCCCTCCCCCGGCACGCCCTCGCCGCGCAGCATCACGATTGACTGGGCGACGAAGTTGGCCTCCTCGTGCTCGTCCCAGGCGCGGTAGAGCCGAGCCTTGTCGCCCTCGGGGTTCTCCGTCCAGAGCGTCTTGTCCTTGCGCTGGACGTTGTTCGTGATCACCTCCGCCGCCAGCGAGAGGATGCGCTGGGTGGAGCGGTAGTTCTGCTCGAGCCGCACGACCTTGGTGCCGGGGTAGTCGTTCTCGAAGTCGAGGATGTTCCGGATGTCCGCTCCACGCCACTTGTAAATCGAGTTGTGGACGACAAGCCCCCCCGCCACGTAGTTGCGCAGGTTCTCGACAGTCAAATCGTAGACGAGCCCCTGATAACCGCGCAGCTCGACCGCCGCCACCCGTGCTTCCCGCACCCCGCCGGCCTCGACGATGGGGACGATCATGCCAGGGCGAACGTGACTGGCCGGCATGAACTGGAACGCCCTGTTTCGCGTCAGGCGCGCGCGCCGGACCAACTGGAGGTTCGCCACCTGGCACAGGCCCCGAACGAATTCGAGCCCCTTGTCGTAGTCTTTGCGAGAGGTCTCGATGCGCCACGTGCGCCGCTTACCGCGACGTGGCCGTGCCACGAGTGAAACCGCCTCCCAGAGCGCCTCATCGGAGCTAACGAGCTGGATCCGATGCTCGTGCCAGCCGTGCGGTCGCGGATCCCCGAACATCGTGAAGTGAACGATCTTGCGAGAGACACCGCCTCGGGTTATCGCGCCTGCCCGGTGGTGGGGATAGTCGGAAAACAGCAGCATGTCCGACATCAGCCGCTCGGCTCGCGATCGCGTGTCAATGTCCCCGTAGAGCCGGTCGATGTGGGCCTGCGTGAGCGCCATCCGGCGGCCGCGGACGTGGAACACCATGGTCGGCAAGCCGTACTGCGCGGAAAAGTAGGACTCGAGGTACTGAGCATCGGCCAGCGACTCACAGGTGGCCAGGATCCACAACCTGTCCGCGATCTCCTGGTTGGTCCTGATCGTGAACCCGCAGACTAGTGCCTTCTCGTCGCCCGACCGGACGCCCCGGGTGACCCCGATCCGGTACCCGAGCCGCTCTTGATACATCAGATAGACGTAGTGACAATTCGGGTCCGGGTCGATTCGAGCAAAAAGCATGTGATTCGGCGTCGCCCGGAGCTCCCGACCGTCTTCAGTCTTGATCGAGACCACAACCCCGTCGAACGGGCTTCGCCGTACGGCCTCGACGCGGGCCAGGCCGGCCGATCCCCAGCCGGTACCGGCAACAATCTGCTCCCCTTCGCGGATCTGCTCGACGGGCTTGGCGCCTCTCGGGGTCTCGATCAGCGTCCCCTCGACGACGCACTGGTCCGGGTCTCCGACGACGCAGATGTTCCGGTGCTCGCCGGTGAGCAGCCGGATGATCCGGTACTGCGCCCGGTTCGTGTCCTGGTACTCGTCCACCAGCATGTGGCGCCAGAGACCCCGGTACCAGGCGAGCACCTCGGGCAGCTCGGAGAGCAGGCGCACGACCAGCAGCAGCAGGTCGTCGAAGTCGACGGCGCCCACCTCCTGGAGCCGCTTCTCGTAGCGCGAGTAGACCAACGCGGCTTTCTGCTCCCAGGGCCCTCGCGCGTCCCGCAGCGCGTCCGGCACGCCCGCCATCTGGTTCTTCCAGTACGAGATGCGGTGGACGGCGGCGCTCGGCGTGAACTGGCGGTCGGCGAGCTCGCCCTCCTTCATGCACTCCTTGACGAGCGCCTGGCGGTCGTCTTCGTCGTAGATCATGAAGGTGCGGGGGAGCCCGATGTTCTCGCCGTGCTGGCGGAGGACGCGCACGCAGGCGGAGTGGAAGGTGGCGATCAGCGGCGCCTTGAGGCCGGCCGGCAACAGCAGATTGTCCACCCGCCGGGCCATCTCCTCCGCCGCCTTGTTGGTGAAGGTGACGGCCAGTAGGTTACGCGGCGACAAGCCCTGCACGCCCGTGAGCCAGGCGATCCGGTGGGCGATCACACGCGTCTTGCCGCTGCCCGCGCCGGCCAGCACCAGGAGCGGCCCCTCACCGGAGGTGACCGCCTCGCGCTGCGCGGGGTTCAGGTCATCGAGGAGGCGTTCCAGCCCAGCCAGCATCGGAAGATTGTACCGCGGGCCGCCACCTCAGCCGAGCTCGTCGAGCGTCAGCCTGAAGCTGGGCGCGAATCTCTCGAGGAAGTAGCGCACCTCCGGCAGATCCAGCGCCTCCACGCTTTCCCGGAGCACCTTCTCGGCCTTGGAGAACTCGTGATTGCCGGCGGCGAGCTCCTCCAGGCACTTGATGTAGGCGGCGAGCTTGTCCGCCGCCTTGACCAGATCCCGATGCGCGCGATCGCCATCGTCGCCGAGGAGGAGCGCGCGGTAGTCCTCCTTCAGCTCGTCGGGAACCATGTCGAACAGCTTGCGTTCGGCGGCGGCCTCGATCGCTCCATAGGCGGTCTTGATCTCAGGATTGAAGTACTTGACGGGGGCCGGGAGATCCCCGGTCAGGACCTCACTGGCGTCGTGGTAGAGGGCCAGCACGGCGGTTCGCTCGGGGCTCACCCCACCCCCGAACCGCCGGTTCCGGATGACGGCCAGGGCATGCGCGATCATGGCGACCCGCAGGCTGTGCTCCTGGATGTTCTCCGGATACGTGTTGTGCATCAGGCCCCAGCGCCTGATGAACTTCATCCGGGCCAGATAGGCGAAGAGGTGGCTCATGGTGTTCTCCCCCGTCGGACCTCGAGGAGGAGTATGTGGACGAACGGTCGGCCAGGCAAGCGTCCGCCGGCCGCCCGCGGGACGGGAGCGCTCAGACCCGCATTCCCGCGGGCCCGCCCGGGCTAGTCATCGTGCCTGTGATCGTGCTCGTCGTGATGCTTGAACCGCGCGTGAAAGTGGTGACGCGGCACCCAGACCCAATAGCCGCGCTGCCGCACCCAGCTTCCCGCGACCGCCGGCGGCGATGATGGGGCATACACGACGGCTGGAGGTGGCGGCGGGGCGTACACGACAGCCGGCGGTGGCTGGACGACCACGGTTTCCTGGACGATCACGGTTTCCCTGACGACCTGCGGCCGGCCGTGGAAGACCGTCTCACCCCGGACGAGCTGGTTGAAGACTCCGGCTGTCTGATCCCACGGAGGGGCTGGTCGACATCGCAGCCGCGGCGGACGGCGATGTGGTAGGCCAGGAGCTGCAGCGGCACGACGGTGACGAGCGGGGCGAGCAGGTCGGCCGAGGGAGCCACTTCGATGACGTGCTGGGCCTTGGCGGCCACCAGCCGGTCGCCGGTCTGGACCACCGCGATCACCTGGCCCTCCCGGGCCCGCACCTCCTCGATGTTGCCCAGCATGCGCTCGTAGGAGCCATCGCGGGGGGCCAGCGCGACGACGGGCAGGCCGTCGTCGATCAGCGCGATGGGACCGTGCTTCATCTCGCCGCCGGCGTAGCCCTCGGCGTGGATGTACGAGATCTCCTTGAGCTTCAGCGCGCCCTCGAGCGCGATGGGGTACTGCAGGCCCCGCCCGAGGTAGAGGAAGTCGCGGGCGCCGCTCAGGTGGCGCGCCAGCGCGGCGATCTTGGTGTCCAGCTCCAGCGTCCGCTCGACGAGCCGCGGGATCTCCACGAGGTCGTGGATGCGCTTGCGGACGTCTTCGGCGGTGATGGCCTCCCGGTGCCGGCCGAGCCAGAGACCGAGCAGGTAGACGGCCACGATCATGGTGGAGAACGCCTTGGTGGAGGCCACGCCGATCTCCGGCCCCGCGTGCATGTAGAGCGTGCCGGTCGCCTCGCGCGCCAGGGCCGAGCCGACGACGTTGGTGATGGCCAGGATCGGGCAACCCTTGAGGCGCGCGGCCTTGACGGCCCCCAGGGTGTCTGCGGTCTCGCCGGACTGCGACACCGCGACGATCAGGGTCTCCGGCCCGACGACCGCGTCGCGATAGCGGAACTCGGAAGCCAGGTCCACCTCGGCGGGGACGCCGGCCAGGCGCTCGACCATCATGCGGCCGAGCATCCCGGCGTGGTACGCCGTCCCGCAGGCCACGAAGACCACCCGCTGGATCGCGCGGACGGTGGCCGGGTCGAGGTTGATGTCGGGCAGGACGACGTTGCCGGTCTCGGGCGAGACGCGCCCCCGAAAGGTGTCGGTGATGGCGCGGGGCTGCTCGTAGATCTCCTTGAGCATGAAGTGCCGGTAGCCGCCCTTTTCGGCCATGATCGGGTCCCAGAGGATGCGGACCGGCTCCCGCTGCACCGGCTGGCCGTCGAGGGTCGAGAGCTCCACGCCCTCGGCGGTGACCACCGCGACCTCGCCGTCCTCCAGGATCACGACGTCCCGCGTGTGGCTGAGGATCGCGGGAATGTCGGAGGCGATGAACATCTCGCCCCTGCCGAGGCCCACGACGACGCTGCCGGCGCCCTGCTTGGCGGCCACCAGGCGGTCGGGGGCGGCCTTCGAGACGACGCCCACCGCGTAGGAGCCCTTGAACTCCCCGAGCGCGCGCTTGACCGCCTGGTCGAGCCGCGGCGTCGCTCTGAGGGAGTGCTCGATGAGGTGGGCGAGCACCTCGGTATCGGTCTCCGACTTGAAGGTGTGCCCCTCGTCGCGGAGGCGCTCCTTGATCTCGAGATAGTTCTCGAGGATGCCGTTGTGGACGACGACCAGCGCGCCGGAGCAGTCGGTGTGCGGGTGGGCGTTCTCGTCGGAGGGGCGGCCGTGGGTGGCCCAGCGCGTGTGGCCGATGCCGATGGTGCCGGTCAGGGGCTTGTCGCGCAGGATGCCCTCCAGCGTCTTGATGCGGCCGGCGGCGCGCCGGACCTCGAGCTGACCGTTGGGGGAGAGCACGGCGACGCCGGCCGAGTCGTAGCCGCGGTACTCCAGACGCTTGAGCCCATCCACGATGATCCCGACCGCGCTCTTGTCACCGATGTAGCCGACGATCCCGCACATGGCCTCAGTCCTCCGGCGCGGCCGGCCGCTTCTGCTGCGCCCGGCGTCGCTGGGCCCAGCCGTCCTTCACCACCTGCGGGCTCCGCTCGAGGGCCAGCGCCCCGGGCGGGACGTCCTTCGTGATGACCGAGCCCGAGCCGATGTAGGCGCCCTCGCCGATCGTGAGCGGCGCGACCAGGCTCGCGTTGGTCCCGATGAAGGCCTGGTCGCCGATCTTGGTCTCGTGCTTGGCCTGGCCATCGTAGTTGCAGGTGATGGCGCCGGCACCGATGTTGACGTTCTCCCCGACCGTCGCGTCGCCGATGTAGGCCAGGTGGGGGGCCTTGCTGCCGCGGCCGATGCGCGACTTCTTCAGCTCGACGAAGTTGCCGATCCTCGCCCGGGCCCCGATGTGCACCTGGGGCCGGAGGTGGCAGAAGGGACCCAGCTCGGCCTCTTCCTCGACGACCGCGTCCGTCAGCACGCAGTAGGGCTTGAGCCGGGCGCGATCGCCGATGCGGCTGGCGCTCACGTGGCAGCCCGAGCCGATCACGCATTCGCCGCCGATCTCGGTGGCCCCCTCGATCACCACCTGCGGGTAGACGACGGTATCGGCGCCGATGGTGACGGTATCCTCGATGTAGGTGCTGGCTGGATCGAGAATCGTCACCCCCGATTCCATCAGGTGGTCGAGGATGCGCCGGCGCTGGATGGCGGCGACCGCGGCGAGCTGCCGGCGGTCGTTGACGCCGAGCGCCTCGGCGGCGTCGGGAACGGTGACCGCCTCGATCCGGGCGCCGGAGCGCGCGAGGATGCCGACGACGTCTGTGAGGTAGTGCTCCCCCTGCTCGTTGTCCGGGCGCACCTCGGCCAGCGCCGGCCAGAGCTTGCGCGCGTCGAAGCAGTACACCGACGTCCCGATCTCATTGATCTTCTTCTGGTCGTCGGTGGCGTCGCGCTCCTCCACGATGCGCGTCACCCGGCCGCGCTGGCGCAGGACGCGCCCGTACCCGTAGGGGGTGTCCACGACGGCCGTGAGCAGCGTGGCGGCGGCCCCGGCCGCCGTGTGGTGGCGGACGAGGCGCTCGATCGTGTCCGCGGTGAGGAGCGGCATGTCGCCCGGGAGCACCAGGATCGTGCCGTCGCCACACGCCTCCCGCGCCTGGAGCGCTGCGTGGCCGGTACCCAGCCGTTCGCGCTGCACCACCGTGCGGACGTCGGGGCCGGCGAGGGTCGCCACCTCGTCGGCGTTGGGGGGGGTCACGATGACGATGCGATCGGCCAGCGTCCGGGCGATCCGCAGCGGATAACCGATGAGGGGGCGCCCGCAGAGCCGGTGAAGGACCTTGGGCTGGCGCGAACGCATGCGCTTGCCCTCGCCCGCGGCCAGAATGACGACCGTCAACGTCTCCATGCAGTGCCCCTCATTCTAGCACTTCGGCCAGCAAGCTCCGCGCCACGGCCCCAAGGGCCGAAAAATCAGCGGCGGGTGTGTCGTAAGTGGGAAAGCAATCGCTCCATCCGTGGCGGCAAGGAGGCAGAGAATTCCATCCGTTCTTGAGTAATCGGATGCACGAACGCCAGCTCCGCCGCGTGGAGCGCCAGACCCTCGAAGGGGATCGGCGGTCTCGCACGGCCATAGGTGTCGTCGCCGGCGACGGGATGCCCGAGCGATGCCAGGTGGACGCGGATCTGGTGCGTCCGGCCGGTCTCGAGCCTCACCTCGAGGAAAGTGAACTGGACGAAACGCTCCAGGACGCGGTAGCGGGTCACGGCGCGCTTGCCCCTGCCCGCCGGTCGGATCGCCATGCGCTGGCGGTGGCGCGGGTCGCGCCCGATCGGGGCATCGATCACGCCCTCGTTGGGCCCGACGCGCCCCTGGACGATCGCCAGGTAGCGGCGGCCGACGGTGCGCGCGGCGAGCTGGGCGATCAGCGCGTCGTAGGCCGTCGACGTCTTGGCGATGACCAGCAGCCCCGACGTGCCCTTGTCCAGGCGGTGAACGACGCCGGGACGCCGCGGGCCGCCGACGCCCGCCGTGCCGGGCGCGTGGGCGAGCACGGCGGCGGCCAGGGTGCCGCGCGCATGGCCGGCGCCCGGGTGCACCACCATGCCGGACGGCTTGTCCACGACGAGGACGTGCTCGTCCTCGGAGAGGATCCGGAGCGCGATCGGTTCGGCCTGGAGCTCCTCCGGCGGAGGCGGCGGAATGTCGACGTCGATCGTCTCGCCCCCCCGCAGGCGATGCGACGCCTTGCGGACCGCGCCGGCGACGCGCACGCGGCCGGCGTCGATCGCCTCCCGGACCTTCACGCGGGACAGCTCCGGGATCGCGGCGGCGAGCCAGCGGTCGAGCCGCGTGCCGGCCGCCGCCCGCGCGACCTCCAGCCGCCGCTCCCCCACGTCTATCTCTCGGAGGGGCCTCGACGGCCCCCTCCGAAGCCTCCCCCAGGAAGGGATTGCGCCGGCAAAGCCGGCGCTCGATCGTGCGGGCAGTGGTCGCAGTCAGCGGGCGACATCACGGCTACGCCGCGCGCGCGGACGGCTTGGCGAGGAGGCGAAGGGCCAGCAGGACGACGCCGATGGTGATCGCGGAATCCGCCGCGTTGAACGCCGGCCAGTGGAAGCCGCGATAGTAGACGTCGACGAAGTCCACCACGGCGCCGAAGCGGGCGCGGTCGATGAGGTTGCCGACCGCGCCCCCGAAGATGAGCCCGATCGCCGCCTGATCGAGCCCGGCGCCCTGGGTCAGCACACCGACGGCCACGCGCGCCAGCACGAGCAGCGCGCCCAGCGAGAGCGCGACGACGATCCACCGCCAGGCCGGGGGCAGGCCGGCGAGCAGGCCGAAGGCGAGCCCTTCGTTCTTGACGAGCGTGAGGGCCAGCAGGCCGTCGATCAGCTGCACGGGGACGCCAGGGGCCAGGCGATCCAGCGCCACTGCCTTGGTGAGCTGGTCGAGGATGGCGACCACCCCCGCGATCACCAGGACCGCGGTCATGCGCGCGCGGTGATCACTGCGAGGCAGCGCTCACAGACGGTGGGGTGCTCGGCGCTCTCGCCGACGCGGGGGCTCCACTTCCAGCAGCGCTCACACTTCTTCCCCGGCGCCCGGTCGACGCCGATCGAGAGACCCGGGATCTCGGTGCTCTCGCTCGGCGGCAGCAGCGCCCCGGCTGGCGGACGCTCGAACAGCCTCACGTCCGAGACGATGAAGAGCGTCGGGAGCAACTCACGCTTGGCCCTGAGCAGGGCGGGCAGATCCTCGGGCGCCGCGGTGATCCACACGGAGGCCTCCAGCCCGCTGCCGATCTTCTTCTGCGCGCGGGCCATCTCGAGCGCCTTGGCCACCTCGCGGCGCACCTCGAGAAGCCGGTCCCACTCGCCCTTGAGCGTGTCGTCGATCCACGGGAGCGGCACCTCGGGAAACCGCTCCAGGTGGACGGACTCGCCGTGGGCCCCGGGGATGTAGCGCCAGGCCTCCTCGGCCGTGAACGTGAGGATCGGCGCCATCAGACGCACCAGGGCGCCGAGGACGTCGCTGCACGCGGTCTGGGCGGCGCGACGGCGGGGATCATCGGGCGCCGAGGTGTAGAGGCGGTCCTTGACGATGTCGAGGTAGAGCGCCGAGAGGTCGACCGCGCAAAAGTTGTGGACGGCGTGGAAGACCGTGTGGAACTGGTACTCCTCGTAAGCGCGCGTCACCCGGTCGATCAGCCGGGCCAGGCGGTCGAGGACCCAGCGGTCCACCTCGTCCAGGCCCGCGTAAGGCTGGCGGTCGCGCGTCGGCTCGAAGTCGCCGAGGTTGCCGAGGAGGAACCGGTACGTGTTGCGGATCCGCCGGTACGCGTCGGCCAGGCGGTCGAGGATCTCGGTGGAGAGCCGGGTGTCCTCGGCGTAGTCCTCGGCGCCCACCCAGAGGCGCAAGACCTCGACGCCGTACTTGGGAATGAGCTCGTCGAGCGTCACGTAGTTGCCGAGCGACTTGGACATCTTGCGCCCATCGCCAGCGACGACGAAGCCGTGGGTGATGACGCTCTGGTAGGGCGGCTCGCCCCGCGTGCCCATCGCCTCCAGCAGCGAGGACTGGAACCACCCCCGGTGCTGATCCGAGCCCTCGATGTACATCTCGGCCGGCCAGCGCAGCTCGGGGCGCGTCTCCAGCACCGCCGCGTGACTGCAGCCCGAGTCGAACCACACGTCGAGGATGTCCGTCTCCTTGCGGAACTGCTCGCCGCCGCACCTGGGACAACGCGTGCCCGGCGGCAGCAGCTCCCGCGCCGATCGCGCGTACCATTCGTCGGCGCCCTGCCCGACCCGGAAGATGGCGGCCACGTGCTCGACGATGCGCTCCTCCAGGAGCAGACCGTCGCACTGCTCGCAGTAGAAGGCCACGATCGGCACTCCCCAGACACGCTGGCGCGAGATGACCCACTCCGGGCGGTGAGCGACCATGTTGGAGATGCGCTGCTCGCTCCAGGCCGGGATCCACTTCACCCGGCTCCCGATCGCCTCCAGGGCGCGCTCGCGCAGCCCGTCCTTGTCGAGCTCGATGAACCACTGCTCGGTCGCCCGGAAGAGCGTGGGATTCTTGCACCGCCAGCAGTGCGGATAGGTGTGGGTCAGCGTCATCTCGGCCAGCAGCGCGCCGCGCGCTCTCAGGTGCTCGACGATCCTGGGATTGGCCTCCCACACGGTGAGGCCGGCGAAGCGCTCGACCTCGGGGACGAAGCGGCCGTCGTCGTCCACCGGGTTGTAGATGCGGAGGCCGAGCTTCTTGCCCAGATCGTAGTCCTCCTCGCCGTGGCCCGGCGCGATGTGCACGAGGCCGGTGCCGGTGTCCATCGCCACGAAGTCGGCGGCGGCGACCTTGCCCGTGCGGTCGATCCAGGGGTGGCGGTACTCGAGCCCTTCCAGGCGACGGCCGGGCCAGGCAGCCACGCGGCGGGCATCGCCGAGCCGCGCCACCCGGACGACCTCGTCGGCGAGCTTGGCGGCGACGATCAGCGTCTCCCCGCCGGTCGCGAGCGCGACGTACTCCTCGTCGCGGTGGACGGCGATCGCCAGGTTGGCGGGCAGCGTCCACGGCGTGGTCGTCCAGATGACCAGCGCCGTCTTTCCCGAGATGCCCGGCAGCGGAGAGACGAGCGGGAACTTGACCAAGACCGACGGTGTCTGCTGCTCCTCGTACTCCACCTCCGCCTGCGCCAGCGCCGTCTTGCAGTGCATGCACCAGTGCACGGGCTTGAGCCCCTTGTAGACGATGCCGCGCCCCACGAAGCGCCCGAACTCGCGGGCGATGACCGCCTGGTAGGCGGGGGTCATCGTGATGTAGGGGTTCTCCCAGTCGCCGAAGACGCCCAGCCGGCGGAACTCGTTGCGCTGGATGTCGATGAACCTGAGCGCGTATTCGCGGCACCGGCGGCGCTTCTCGACCGGGTCCATCGCGCGCCGCACGTCCACCGTCGCCTGATCGAGCCCGAGCTCCTTGTCCACCTCGTGCTCGATGGGCAGACCGTGGCAGTCCCAGCCCGGGATGTAGACCGCATTGAACCCCATCATGGAGCGCGACTTCACGATCACGTCCTTGAGGACCTTGTTGAGGACGTGGCCCATGTGGATGTGACCGTTGGCGTAGGGCGGGCCGTCGTGCAGGATCCAGAGGGGCCGATCGGCCGCCGTCTCGCGCAGGCGCTTGTAGATGCCGATCTGGTCCCACCAGGCGAGCATCTTGGGCTCGCTCTCGGGCAGGCTGGCCTTCATGGGAAAGGCCGTTTTCGGCAAGTTTAGCGTGGCCTTGTAGTCCATGACCGGGAGCGTCATGGTACCACAGGCACGCGCCTACTTCGGCGTGAGCCTGACCTCTCCGCGGGAAGAATCGATGTTGACGGTGAAGCGATCGAGGAAGTCGCGCCCCAGGAGCCCGTCACCCTGCAGGCCGGAGATCTCGTACGACATCACGGGCAGGCGCGTCACCCGGGCGCTGCCCACCTCCAGCACGTCGACGATGACGTACTGCACCCGGTCGGTCCCCGTCACGCCGGTGATCTGCCCCTCGGCGATCGGTCGCGTCAGCGACACCCCCGCCGCGGCCAGGGCGCGCGGCCTGATCAGCGTGTGGTCGGCGCCGGTGTCCAGGACGAGCTGCGCGGAGGCGCTGCCATTGATGCGGACGTCGACGATGATCGGCTGGCCCGGTGTGTAGGGGATGGTTGCGCCCTCGCCGCCGGCGGCGCCCTCCGCCGCGGTCTTCTCGCTCGGGTCCGGAGTCGGGGCGTTGCGATAGCCGAGCGACTCGGCCTGCGAGCGGTAGCGCTCGGGAACGCTGTCGAGCCCCTGGGTGTAATGCGGAGTGCCACGCTCGTCCGTCCATCGATAGAACTGGGCCTCGGCTCCCCCAGGCACGGCGAAGAGGACGAGGATCGCGAGGGCCGCGAGGATCAGTCCGGCGCGCGGCATATCGCCACGATCATACCCCACAGCGCACGAGCCGGTACACGACCATTTCGGAACTCCCCGCGACCTCGCGACGCGCCAGGCGCACGCGGTAGACCGGCTCCACGAGGGACCGCCGGGCGGTGAGCTCGGGGAACCACGCCGGAAAGACGATCAGGTAATCGGGGCACGTGTGCATCACGTAGCGGATCACGCCCGCCTCGCCCTGTCGCCGGTACGGAATGATCTCGGGCGTCACGAGCCCCATGAGGTCGATGACCTCGCGGCGCGAGATGTAGGCGATGGCGCCGACGTCGTTGAGCGCCAGCCGCGCGCGCGCGGGCACGTGGGCGTCCACCCAATGGCCGAGGTGGACCTGCATGGCGTTGATGTTCTGCACGGCCCAGCCGTAACGTTCGGCGGCGGGCAGAAGCGAGACGAGCGCGACCGCCAGATAGGCGCCGACGATCGCGTGCCGCCAGCCCACCCGGACGGGCGACACCGCCACGGCCAGAACGACCAGAGCCAGCGGCAGCAGGTGCATCGAGTAGCGCCCCTCCTGAAAGCCGGGACCACGATAGGGCGCGAGGAGGGCCATCGCCAGCGGGTGGGCGACGAGCGCGAGCGCGGGAAGCCCCAGCGGGCGGCCGCGACGAATCCCGGCCAGGATGAGCCCCGGCGCCAGGAGTAGCGGCAGCAGCCAGTGCGTCCTCGCCAGCCAGACGACCCATTCGCCGAAGAACTCCGAGGGGCGCTGGAGCAGCAGGCGCGGGAGCGGATCGCGCACACCCGCGAGCCAGCCCACGAGACCGCCTTCCACCTTGGCGACCGCCGTCGCCGGCACCGGCGCGCCGACGGTCGAGAGACTGAAGGCCACCGCGGGAGCGAGAACGACCGACGGGATCAGGACGAAGACCAGGGCGCGCCGGAGCCCGAGCGGGCGCCCGAGGGCCAGCAGCGGGACCAGGATCAATGCTTCCGGCCGCGCCAGCGCCGCCAGCGCGGCGAGGAGGGCGGTCCCCCCGAGGTGGTCGCGCGCGTGGGCCCACAACGCGGCGGCGACGAGCATCGCGGCGAGCGAGACCTCCATACCGCTGAGGGCGCCCCAGGCCAGCGCCCCCGTCCAGACAAGCCCGACGGCCGCGCCCACGGCGACGCCGGGGGTGGCGCCCCAGGCCAGCGCCGCCTGCCGCGTCACCAGGGCTGCGGCCACCGTCGTCGCGACTCCGACCAGCTTGGCCACGGCGACCGAAGCGCCGAACACGACGAAGGCGGCGGCGAGCAGCAGTGTCCACAGCGGCGCCGTCGAGCCCGCCACCGGCACGCCGGGGTTGTAGACGAAGCCGGCACCCTCGGCGAGGTTGCGAGCGAAGTGCAGATGGATCCACGAGTCGTCCAGCGGCAAGCCGCTGGCGCCAGCGATGCGTCGCTCGCCCAGGACGAAGATCGCCAGCGGGACGGCGGCGGCGAGAGCGACGAGCAGGTCAGTGCGCCGCGCGAGCACGACGCGGCGGACCATCGCGGACGAAGGTGTAGCCGGCCCACGTCACGGGGGTGGGACCGAGCGGCAGCACGTAGAGACAGCGGCCGTAGGGCAGCTCCACTTCCTCGAGCCCGACCGGTCGCTCCGAGACCGGGCTCCAGTGATCCACGAACCAGACCAGCCGCTGCACCGGGGCCGGCACGTGGATCTCGGCGCCCGGAGTGCGCGACATCGCGGTGGCCAGTCGAGGCGCGTAGAACCCCGGCGGCAGCGGCCCCACCCGCAGCTCGTAGATCGGGTACTCCGGCAGGTAGAACATCGCGTGGCGGAGCCACGGGTAGGAGCGCGGGTTGCCCAGCTCCGTGATCAGCAGCGTCTGCTCCGGCCGGTGAGCCAGATCATCGGCAGGAGCCACGTCATCGCCGTCACCGCGATGATGCCGAGCCCCACCGCCACGGCGCGGGCGCGCCGGACGCCGAGCGCGGTCGCCCCCAGCCACAAGGGGAGGAGCAGGAGCAGGATGGATTGGCGCAGCCCGCCGGCCAGACCGAGATAGCCGGCGGCAAGCCAGGCGTCCATCTCGCTCCCGCGCAGCGCCCGGAAGGCGAAGTAGGCGACCGCCGAGGCCCCGAGGGCCTCGCCGGCGTAGGTGAGCCCGACCGAGCCGTAGAACCAGAAGAGCGGGCTCACGGCCAGCAGCGTGGCGGCGGCCAGCGCTGTCGTGCGGTCGTAGATGGCGAGGGCCAGGTAATAGACGACGAACGTCGTGAGCCCGCTGAACAGGACGGCCAGGAAGACGTAGGCCGCGGTGGGATCGTCCAACCACGCGTTGACGAGTCGTCCCAGCGCGACGTAGAGGATGTAGCCTGGTGGGTGCGGCTGGTGCTTGGCGACGTCGTACTCGCGCAAGGCCAGGGCGAACTGGACCGCGTCCCAGTTGTAGAGCATCCGCGCCCGATAGGGCAGGCGCGAGAGCACCGTGAGGAGCGAGAGCGTGCCCGCGCAGGCGAAGTCCAGGCGGGGCGTAGGTCGGCTCATGGCAGCGGCAGAGTATATACCGAACTCAGGCCGATGGAGCGGCGAGCGCAGCGGCGCCGATGACCCCGCTGCCGTCGCCCAGACGCGCCCGCTCGATGCGGAGCGAGCGCGCGAGGATCGTGGTGAGCCGCGGCACGCCGGCGGCGACGGCGTCGAAGAGGCGCGGCACCGTCTCGATGACGCCGCCGCCCAGCACGAGGGCGTCGGGGTTCACCAGCGTGACGTAGTTGGCGACCGCCAGGGCCAGGTAACGCTCCGCCTCGTCCCGGATCCCCCGCGCGAATCCATCGCCGACCTCCGCCGCCGCCTGGACCATCGCCGCGGTCAGGCGCCCGGGCTCGCCCTCGGTCACGGCGGCGAGCCGGGTACGAACGCCTTCGGTCAGCGCGTGGCGGAGGCGCCGCTGGAAGCCGCTCCCGGAGACGTACTGCTCGAGGCAGCCCCGCTGTCCGCAGGGACACGGCAACCCGTCCCAGACGACCTGGGTATGACCGATCTCCCCGGCGCCGTTTGCCGCGCCCCGCCACAGCGCGCCGTCCAACACCGCGCCCGATCCCACCCCGGTGCCGACGAAGACGGCGAGGAGGCTCCGCGCGCCGGCACCAGCGCCGAAGCGGAACTCCCCCCAGGCGGCGGCGCGGACGTCGTTCTCGACCACGATCCGCACGTCCAGTGCCCGGGTGAGGTGCTCCGCGAGCGGAACGTCGCGCCAGGCGAGGTTGGGCGCGTAGATGACGGCGCCAGTCCGGGGATGGATCTGGCCCGCGCAGGCCACGCCGACGGCGATGACGCCCGGATACGACGCGAGCAGGTCGCGCAGGACCTGCTCGAGGGTGGCCAGAACCGCCGCGGGGCCTCGTTGCGGCTCGGTGGGACGCTCGATGCGGGAAAGGATCTGCCCGTCGGCCGTCACGGCCCCCACGCGGAGGCGGGTGCCGCCCAGGTCGACGCCGAGAACGAGGGCTACGCCTTCTTCTCCTCTTCTTTCTTGGCGGCGGAGGCCGTGTCGTCGACCTTGGCCTCGGTGACACCCTTCTTGAATTCCTTGACGCTCGACCCCAGCGACCGCGCCAGCTCCGGCAGCCGGTTGGCGCCGAAGAGAATCAGCACGATCAGGAGGATGACCAGCAGTTCCTGATAGCCAAGCCCAAACATGTGAGGCTCCTTTCCGGCGCCTTCACCATAGCGCGCCCCTACCCGCCCCGCAAGACCCGCTTCTCCCCGACGCGAACAGTCACGCGACGGGCGTCGAGGTACTCGAGCAGGGGGATGGCGTACTTGCGGGAGATCCCTAGGAGGTCCTTGATGTCTCCCGGCCCGATCTCCCTGCGCTCTCGGAGCAGGGTCACGACCTTGTCCTGGATGATTTCAAGCGCCGTCGTGTGGAAGTAGAGCGACTCCTTGACCCGCACCAGTTTCCTCTCGGCGACCAGGAGCTGGAAGAGCTCGTGTTCCTCGTCACCGCTGAGGCCGGCTCGGGCCAGCGACTCCTCCGGGCTGGGGGGCGCCGCCTCGGCCTTGAGGTACTCCTGCTCGATCCGGTCGATGGCGCGCCGCTGCTCGGGGCTGAGACGCACCTCATGGGCGGCGAGCCTCACCTTGTCCCGTTCGACCTTGACGACGCCCTGGGCGTCCAGAGCCGACAGAAGGTGGGCGAACACGCGCTCCTCGGCTCCGCCGGCGCGCCCGCGCAGCTCCTCCCGCGACATGCCGGGCCGGAGCGGGTTCGTGCGATGGAACTGCTCCAGCGCCGCCACTGCCAGCGCGCGCAGGCGGGCGTCGGCGTCCGGATGCAGGTACCAGTCCCGCTCGATGGCGAGGACGCGCCGCTCGGCCTCGAGCCGGCCCAGCAGCTCCCGGAGCCGTTCGGGGCCGAACGGCACCCGGGCCGCGAGCGGGCCCACGCGGGCGCCGGAGGCGCCGCCGTGGCGCACGTGCTCCTCCACCACTTCTTCGGGACTGCCCCGCTCCAGCAGCGTCAGGTGGCTGACGAGGGCCGGCGCCTTGCGTTTGAAGCGCGGCGGATCGACGTCCAGCAGCGCGCCGCCGCCGATGGTCACCATGGGCGAGTACGACCGCACGACGAAGCGGTCGCCGGGCACGGCGACGAGTGGGGCCTCGAGGCGGAAGCGCGCGAACGCCCGCTCGCCGGGCTGAAGCTCCGCGCGGTCGAGCAGCAGCACGCGCGCCATGATCTCGCTGGTCCCGGCGTGCAAGCGGATGCGGTCGCGCGACTTGAGAGGTCGAGGGGCGTCGGCGAGCAGCTCCAGCGTGCCGTCCACCAATAGGGAGGAGACGAGCGCGCCGGCCAGGCCCACGACATCGCCCCGCTCGATGGCGGCCCGCTCGAGCGCTTGCAAGTTTATCGCCGTGCGCTGGCCCGCCCGCGCC
Source organism: Candidatus Rokubacteria bacterium 13_1_40CM_69_27 (assembly GCA_001917535.1). Taxonomy (GTDB): domain Bacteria; phylum Methylomirabilota; class Methylomirabilia; order Rokubacteriales; family CSP1-6; genus MNEF01. The sequence goes on along the minus strand of MNEF01000051.1, from coordinate 14,094 downwards.
TCCGCCACCGGATGGCCGTGGGCCTGGAGCCCCCGGATCTTCGCGGTGAGGCCCCGGGGGTAGACCTCGACCCGATCGTCGAGCGCGAAGCGCCCCGCGGTCAGCGTCCCCGTCACGACGGTCCCGAAGCCCTTCACGGTGAAGACCCGATCGATGGGCAGCCGTGGGAGCTGATCGGTCCTCCGCGGCTCCACCGCCGCCGCGCACCGCCGCAGCGCCGCCCGCAGCTCGGCCAGTCCTTCACCGGTCTTCGCGGAGACGGCCAAGATCGGCGCGCCCTGGAGGAACGTCCCCCGCACGAGGCCGGCGACGTCGTCGCGGACCAGCTCCAGCCAGCCGGGCTCGACGAGGTCGGCTTTGGTGAGGACGATCAGCCCCGACTTGATGCGGAGCAGCGAGCAGATCGCCAGGTGCTCCCGCGTTTGCGGCATGACGCCCTCGTCCGCGGCCACCACCAGCATGGCGAGGTCGATGCCGCCGACGCCGGCCAGCATGTTCTTGACGAACCGCTCGTGGCCGGGCACGTCGACGATCTCGATCGTGAGGCCGTCGGGCTCCTCGAGAAACGCGAACCCCAGGTCGATGGTGATGCCACGCGCCTTTTCCTCGGGCAGGCGGTCGGTATCGATGCCGGTCAGCGCCTTCACCAGCGCCGTCTTGCCGTGATCGATGTGGCCGGCGGTGCCGACCACGACGTGCTTTTCCTCGGAGGGGGGCTTTTGCTCGGAGGGGGGCTTTTGCTCGGAGGGGGGCTCCGCCCCCCGTCCCTCGTCGGAGGGGGCCTTAGGGCCCCCTCCGAGGCCTCCCCCAGAACCGGTGGCGCCGGCAAAGCCGGCGCTCGAATCACGTGCATTCACTGGGCTGTCATCCCGGCGGCGGTGACGATGGCGGCGGCGAGCGCGGCAACCTGGGAAGGCAGCACCGTGCGGCAGTCGAGCAGGAGCCGGTCGTCGACGATGCGCCCGATCACCGGGGGGTCGCTACGCCGGAGCCCGGCGTCGAGCGCGCGGGCCGCCTCCGGCGTGGCGCCGAGCTGCACGGCGGCCGTGGGCAGTTCCACCGTGGGGAGCGCTCCGCCGCCCACCTGGGCGCGATCCTCGACGAGCCGCGCGGCCAGGCGGCGCCTGACGTCGGCGGGCAAGCGCGAGAGCACGCGCTGGGCCCGCCGGCGGACCGAGGCCAGCGGCTCGGTGAGGAACCGGAGGGTCGGCACCGTCTCCAGCGCCTGGCCCGCGTCATACGCATAGAGCGTCGCTTCCAGCGCCGCCAGCGTGAGCTTGTCGATCCGGAGCGCACGGTTCCACGGGTTCTTCTTCAGGCGCGTGACGAGCTCGCGCCGGCCCACCACGATGCCCGCCTGGGGCCCGCCGAGCAGCTTATCGCCCGAGAACGAGACCAGGTCCACGCCCGAGCCGACGACCTCCGGCACCGTCGGCTCGTGGGGGAAGCCGTGCGAGCGGAGATCGAGCAGCGAGCCGGACCCCAGATCCTCCATCACCGGGAGGCTGCGCTGGCGGCCCAACTCGACCAGCTCGCGGGAAGACACGTCCGACGTGAAGCCGACCACGCGGTAGTTCGACGTGTGCACCTTGAGCAGCAGCGCGGTGTTCGGCCCGATCGCCTCGGCGTAATCCCGGAGGTGCGTGCGGTTCGTCGTGCCCACCTCCCGGAGCACGGCGCCGCTACGCAGCATGATGTCGGGGATGCGGAACTCGCCGCCGATCTCGATCAGCTCCCCCCGGGAGACGATCACTTCCCGGCCATGGGCCAGCGTCTCCAGGGCCAGCAGCACGGCGGCGGCATTGTTGTTGACGACGAGCGCGCCCTCGGCGCCGGTCAGACGCTGCAGCAGCCCTTCGACGTGGGAGTACCGCGAGCCGCGCTCCTTGGTGGCGATGTCCAGCTCGAGATTGGAGTAGGCCCCTCCGACGCGGGTCAGCCGCTCGAGCGCGAGCGGGCTCAGCAAGGCGCGGCCAAGATTGGTGTGGAGTACCACCCCGGTGGCGTTCACCACGGCGCGCAGCGAAAAGGGGCCGGTGCGCGTGAGGATCTCGACGACGCGCGCCGCCAGCGCGTCGGCATCGGCGGACACCGCCGGACCCACCCGCACTCGGCGCCGCTCGGCCTCCAGCACCTCGCGGACGATGGCGGTCAGTCGCGGGCGGGGCACGTCGGGCGCCTCCGGCCTGAGCCGGCGGACGAGCTGGTCCACAGAGGGCAGCCCGCGGAGCGCCGCGCTCCGGTCAGCGCTCACCGAGCCCCGCCTCCACGCGCTCCCGGACCCGCGCGATCACTTCCTGGGCCTCGCGGCGCCACGCCTGGGGCGTCCAGGGGTTGTCGGCCGCCCGGCAGGCGCGCCGCACCGCTTCCTCCGTCAGGCCGGCCCAGAGCTCCTCGAGGTCGGATTCCGAGAGGTTCTGGCCCCGGAGGGCACGCGTCCACTCGGCGGCGAGGCTCTCGATGAGGCGGTCGCGCTCCGCGGCGAGGCGTCGCGCCTTTCGGACGAGGTCGGCGAGCCGCGGCGGCATGGCGCTATTCCTTCACGAACTCGCGGACGGCGTCCAGCAGGTTGGCCTCGAACCGCCCGGTGGACGCGCACTGGAACACGGGCACCGGGCGCAGCTTGCCGGAGTTGCCACGCCGGTGCGCCTGCGTGCGCATCTTCGAGTTCACCTGGATCCGCGTCGCCCTGCCGTTCGACTCCGCGAAGACCGTGAACGAGACGACGGCCTCCCCTTCCAGCTGGTCACCGCCCAGCTGTCCGCAGTCCGCATAGAGGTTGATGGGCGACACGAACTCGTCCGACGCCACCACTCCCGAATCGCGCGCGACCGCCCGCAGTGGCACGTTCTGCTGGGCGAGGGCCCGGATGATCGCGGTCCAGGTGACGTCGTATCCGGCCGCGACCTCCGTCCGGAAGGGCGGCGGGGACAGCGGGGAGATGTGGACCCGCGCGCAGGCGGCCAGGGCCAGCAGCGCGGCCGCGCTCAGCAGCGTCCTACTTGTGATGGTCGATGCCACGGTACGCCTCGATGAAGCGCCGGAGGCGCGCCTCGTCGACCGCATCCAGCGTGTCGATTCGGGTCCAGGCCGTGAGCGCGATCCGGTGCTTCATGGTCGGGTACGGCGCCAGGATGACCTGCTTGTCATACTTCTGGACGATCTGCTTCAGCTTCTCGACCAGGTCGGGGCACTCGCAGTTGTACTGAACGAGCACGCCGCCGTCTTCGAGGTTGTGCACCTGGAGCTCAGGCACAATGGGGCGCGTGTGGATGCCCCAGGGCGCGATGTAGGGCAGGTGCGGCCCCGACGTCGGCGGGTCGGTGTTGTAGGGCTCGTGAGGATCGCCGGCGCTCTGGATGTGCCGGTTTCCCTGGTCCGGCATGGCGCTCCCGGGAAGGTTGGCGGCCGCGCGATACGCGAAGTAACCGACGACACCCGCCACCAGCACAACGACCACGAGCCCGATGGCTCGCCACCGCCGCCGCATCTTCCGATTCATGCGCCGCCCTTCGTGCCACGTCGCCATGGGCTCCTCGATGGCGGAAGCGTGTGGGAGTCGAACCCACCTCCAGCTTGTCTAGAGCCGGACACCGGATTTGAAGTCCGGGAGGCCCACCGGGTTCCTAGACGCTTCCGAACATGTAACTATGCCCGGGAAAAGCGTTCTGAGTGTACCATCCCGCCGGCCGTTTCGGCTCCTGTCGCCGTACAGCCATGAAAGGTCGGCGATGGGGGTGACCCACGGCGGTCAGGGGATGGCGCGCGAGTGTGACGCCGGGCTCCCGGTGGGTCGGGGCCAGGCGGCTATCGTCCAGCCGGAGCCGCGGAGGCGGGAGCATCGCCCACGAACTTCACCTGCTCCCTCCCTTTCACGACGTCCGGGGTGATGACCCACGTCCCTCGGCAGCCGGCGTCGGCCATCCGGTCGGTCGTCTGGGGCCCGGCAAAGACGTAGGCGAACCCGCTGCCGATCCCGCCCAGGATGCAGAAGGCCGCCTAGAACGGGAAATACACCGCGGACCCCACGACGCTGCCGGTGCCATAGCCCATCTGCTCGAGCGTGCTTTCTTCGGCGCCGGACTTGGCCCAGACTCTCGAGCTTTGCGCGAAGAGCACCAACCCCAGCACGACCGCCGCGACCGGCTTCATCTGCGCCTCCTCCTCACCCTTTTCGACGCAGAGCTCTGACGATCCGGCCCCTGGGCGCGATGCACCTCGCGGATCTACGAAGCTCGGACCGTGTCTCGTGCGCGGAGCGACTCGGACTTGACGACCGCCCAGCCGAGCTGTTGCAGGCTGCGGGTGACGTCATTCAGGCGCCGGTCACTGCGCCGCCGGTCCGCCAGGGAAGGGTCCTTGCGTTGGCGACGCTCACCCTGGCGCCGATCAAGAACGATCTCCACTTCGCGCACGCCGGTAAAGGCGGAGGTGACGTACCGGTGGAGCCTGGATTCTGCCCTGGACACGATGAAGAGCACGCGAGTCACATAGAAACCCTATGTCCGATCCGGGGGCGGCGTCAAGGTGGATCGGACGCGGATGGCAGACCCGGGCTAGGATGAGCGCATGCACGTGCTCGGCGGCCTCACCGTCTGGGAGCTGAGCCGGCGCGTCTGGCAGGAGATTCAGGAGGACGAGATCCTGGATCGCGCGGCCAGCCTCTCCTACTACTTCCTCTTCGCGCTCTTCCCGACCCTGCTGTTCCTCGCCACGCTGCTCGGCCTCCTGCCCGGCCCGGACTTGATGAAGACGCTGATGGACTATGTGGCGGGTGTGCTCCCGGGCGACGCCGCCTCGCTCGTGCACCGGACGCTCGACGAGGTCGTGCGCGGAGCCAGCGGGGGCCTGCTCTCTCTCGGCGTCCTCGCTGCGCTGTGGGCGGCGTCGAACGGCACGGCGTCGATCATCATCGCGCTGAACGTGGCCTATGGGATCACCCACCAGCGGCCGTGGTGGCGGCAGCGCCTGGTCGCCGTGGCGCTGACGGTGGCCCTCTCCGCGCTGACGCTCACGGCCCTCCTGCTCCTCGTTTTCGGCGAGCGCATTGGCGAAGCGGTGGCCGGCTGGGTGGGCCTCGGCCCGCTCTTCACCCTCGTGTGGAATGTGCTGCGCTGGCCGGCCGCCATTGTCTTCGCGCTCACCGGCATCACCCTCGTCTACTACCTGGCGCCGACGGCGCGCCACCGCTGGCGCTGGGTCACGCCGGGCTCCGTCTTCGCGCTGGTCGCCTGGCTGACCATGTGCGTCGGCTTGCGCCTCTACGTGCGCTACTTCGGCGACTACAACGCCACCTACGGCTCGATCGGCGGGGTGATCCTCCTCATGCTCTGGCTCTACCTCAGTGGTGTCGCCCTGCTCGTCGGCGCCGAGATCGATTCCGCGGTCGAACGCGCGGGCGCCGCACCCCGGGGTTAGCGACCACCGGCGAGAGGCGGAAAGAGCGTGACGACGTCGCGCGCGGCCAGGCGACGCTCGGGGCTGGCATCCTCGCCGTTCACGAGCGCGATGCGCGACAGCGCCGGGGGAATGCCGAGCCTGGAGACGACGTCGGCCACGGTGCTGCCGTCCGGGACCTCGAGAACGGCGTTGCCGGTGGCCCTGCCGTCGGGGGGGAGGAACTCGGCGAGGGTGGCGAAGAGCCGGACTTCGATCTTCACCGGCGGCCGGACGATCCGGCGGGCTCGGCGAGCAGGCGGACCGGAGCGATGCGCAGTCGGTCGCCGGGGTGGATTCGATCCGGGCTCTCAAGGTTATTCCAGCGCACCACATCGGCGACCGTCACGCCGTGCTGCTGGGCGATGGTGGCGACCGTCTCGCCCGGCTGCACCACGTGCGTCTCGCCGGGGCCTTTGGCGCGGGCGACCGCGCGCTTCCTGGCCGCCAGCGCTGCCTGAATGCGCTCGCTGGAATCAGCCGGGATCTTCAGCTCGTAGGGTCGGCCGGGAGGCGTGATGCCCTTGATGAGCACCGGATTGAACGCCCGCAGGGTCTCGAACGGCATCCCCGCGGCGGCGGACAGGACCCTGAGATTGGTCCCCGGCGGCACCGCGATCATCTCGATCTCCGCTTGCTCGGGCTCGTTGAGATCGAAACCATACCGGGCCGGGTCGCGGCCGATGAGGGTCGCCGCGTGGATGGCCGGGACGAAATCCTTGGTTTCCCGGCGCAGAAACCGACTACGCGCCAGCGTCCAGAAATCGTTGGTGCCGACCGCCCGGATCGCGCGCGTGACCTTGACCTCGCCGGCGTTATAGGCCGCCTTGGCCAGGGCCCAGGAGCCGAACTGATGATAGAGGTCGCGCAGGTAGGCGGCGGCCGCCGTCGTCGACTTCTCGGGGTCGAGGCGCTCGTCGACCCATTGATCGACCCTGAGCCCGTAACGGCGAGCGGTCCCCGCCATGAATTGCCAGAGCCCCTTGGCGCCCGCGCGGGACACGGCGCGTGGATTGAACCCGCTCTCGATCATCGCCACGAACGCGAGGTCTTCCGGAAGGCCGTGAGCGCGGAACACATCGCGAATCATCCCGAGGTAGCGGCCCGACCGGTTCAGCCAGAGCCCGACCACTTCACGGTGGTTCCCGGTGTAGCGGTCGATGAAATACTGGACCTGATCGTTGACGACGACAGGATACGCCGACCCGTCCGGGACCTGTGCGTTCACGGCCGCAGAGGAGACGGCCGCTTCGCCGAACGCCTCCGCCCACGGATCCCTTTCGACCTCGAGGCCGGGATCCCCGGAACTCCGATCGTCGGCCGAGGGTTCCACGGTTAGGTCGAGGGTGGGATCGAGTCGCTCGAGATCGTCGCGTGAGGGGGGTACGGCCTGCTCAAGAGCGGGAGCCGGCAGAGAATACGGGTCAGCGGCGCTGAGCGTGAAAGCGCCCGACGCCATGATCAGGAGGAGACTGCCTGCTGCCCTGCGCAAACAGGCCTGGGTCGTCATAGGCGAGGCAAGCTTGCTAATTTTGTACCATGCCCAAGCCGGGGGGTCAACGGGCCTTGACAGGCCAAAGCCGCCTCACTAGAGTGAAAAATAATTATCCTAATTTCCAGCCACTTAGGAAGGAGGTCAGCGGGCCAACCAAGCTGTCCGGGCGAGGAATGTCCGACCTAACCAACGACGTAGTGGAGGATTAATACCCGTGAAGAAACTGATCACCCTGCTCGTGGTTGTCACGTTCATGGCCGGCGTTGCCGGCTTGGCTTCGGCGCAGACCCAGACCCTGCCGAAACCCGAAGAAAAGAAGATGGACAAGGCCGGCGAAAAAAAGGCCAGCGACAAGAAGATGGCCGCGAGGAACGCCAACGGCACCGTGAAGTCGGCGTCCGTCGACAGTGTCGTCGTGGCGGGCAAGGAGAAGGGCAAGGACGCCGAGTGGACGTTCGCGGTCGACGCGAAGACCAAGGTCAAGAAGGCCGGCAAAGACGTCACCGCGGCCGATCTGAAGGCCGGTGACCCCGTGCACGTCCGTTACCTGGAGCACGAGGGCAAGACCGTCGCGCAGGTCATCACCGTGAAGGCCGGGGGGACGGCCAAGAAGTAGAGCGTTTCTGCGCTGGACGCCGGCTCACGGGCTGGCGTCCAGCACTCTCTCCTCCTGGATGGCCGTCATCCAGGCATTCCGATCGGTCAGTTCTACCACCTCCAGGCTTCCCGGAGAGACCGTGAGCTCTTGCAGCCAGATGGTGACCGCGTAATAGCCGGTCAGCCTGGGCTGGCGCTCGAAAAGCTGGCGCTGGCGCTTCGAGAGCTGGGACGAATCCTTTCGCGTGTAGACCGCCCGCTGGGCGAGCAGGAGCCAGGCTCCGGCCGGAACTGCCTGCACGTCGAACCGCCCCTCGGGATCGACCACGGTGAAGCGCACCAGGTCGGCCGCGCCCGCCCCCGAGAGGGCCCGCTCATATGCGCGCCGGGCCTCCACGATGGCCCCCGCCGAGGTGCGGAAGGCGTGCAGGTCGCCCCGGGCGCGCTTGCGGATCTCTCCGAGCCTGGTCAGGAAGGCTTCCGAGCGTGGCACGAGCGTGATCCCGACGTCCGTCACCGGCTGTTCAGGGGCCGTGGGCCGGAGGCCCTCTGCCAGGGCCCGGCCGGTCACTGCGCCGACCGCGCCCTGGGTGGCGTTATCACGATAGTCCTCGGTCCGGATGTCGAGCGCCGCGGCGAACGCGGTCGCCGCCACGAACAAAGCGAGCAGGAGCGCGCGCGCCATCAGGAGACCTCCTCCGGGCGCGTCCGCCAGCGGCTGTGCATCCAGAGCCACTGCTCCGGCGCCTCGCGGATCGCCGCCTCGATCACCACCGTGCAGCGCGCCGTCAGTTCGACGATCGCCTCCTCCATCTCATTCGTCGTGGCCGGCTCGAGCGGGGAATGGATGATCACTCGATGCCGGCCGCCGGTCTCGCGCCGGGCGAAGATCGGGATCACCGGGGCCCCCGTCCGCAGCGCCAGCACGGCGATCGAGCGCGAGGTGCTGGCCGGCCGGCCGAAGAAGGGAACGAAGACGCCCTCGCGCCGCGAGGCGTTCTGGTCGAGCAGGATGCCGACGAGCCGGCCCTGGGCCAGCGCGCCCAGCACCGGCCGGAGCGCGCGACGCTTGTCGATCAGTTCCACCCCCGCCCTCCGTCGAAGGCGCTCGGCCAGACGGTTGAGCCACGACGAATCCAGTGGCCGGACCACCACCGCGAGCCGATAGGCCGTGAGGAGATGGGCCGCGGTGAGCACCTCCCAATTCCCGAGGTGCGCCGTGAGGACCAGCGCGCGCCCGTGCCGGGCCATGACCCTGTCGAGGTGCTCACGCCCCTCGACGGTGACGCGCTCGAGGAACCGGTCGACGGGGCGCGTGAGCAGCGCGCACAGCTCCACGAAGAGCAGCCCGAGGTGCCAGTAAGAGCGTCGACAGAGGCGACGCCGCGCGGCGGCCGATAGCTCGGGAAAGGCGTGGCGCAGATTCTCGAGCGCGACGTGGCGCCGCCGACGGAGCATGAGGTAGCCGATGTCGCCGATCCGCCGACCGAGCCAGGCGGTCACGGAGATCGGTAGACGCCCCAGGATCGCGGCCAGGAGGGTCAGGAGGCCGCCGACCGCTTTCTCCGCTCGCGCACGACCTCGACAACGATGGGGATCACCGAGAGCCCGACGACCACCGCCACCACCACATGGATGTGACGGCCGATGTTCGGGATCGTCTGGCCCAGCAGGTAGCCGGCCCCCGTCATACTGACCACCCATCCCACGCCGCCGACGACATTGTAAAAGAGGAACCGCCGATACCGCATCTGCCCCACGCCGGCCACTACCGGCGCGAATGTCCGGATGATGGGGACGAAGCGCGCGATAACGATCGTCTTGGCGCCGTGGCGGGCGTAGAACTGGCGCGTGCGCTCGACGTGGCGGGGATTGAAGAGCCGGGACTTCTCGCGCGTGAAGAGCCGGGGCCCGATGCGCGCGCCGATGGCATAGCCCACGCTGTCGCCGACGATGGCCGCCGCCGCCAGCAGCGCGTTCAGCCACCAGATGTTCAGCCCGCCGGCGGCGGCCACGAGCCCCGCCGTGATGAGCAGCGAGTCGCCGGGAAGGAAGAAGCCGACCAGGAGCCCGGTCTCTGTGAAGACGATGGCGACGAGGACGATGTATCCGCCCCCGCGGATCAGGTCATCGAGCGCATAGCGGCCGCTGGCCAGGTCGAAGAGGAACTCCACCCGGCGCCTACTTTCCCCGCGCCACCTCGCTTACACGGCGGCCGGGGCCCGTCGTCACCGCCGCCGGCGCCCCGCCCCGGATGCGCATGCCGTAGAAAGACCGCCACACGAAGATCAGCGACAGCCCGAAGAACGCCAGCGCCAGCAGATGGCTGAGCGCGGCCCCTCGCTCCGCGGTCAGCGTGACCGCCAGCTCCACCGCCAGGAGGCCGAAGAGGGTCGTGAACTTGATGATCGGGTTCATCGCGACCGAGGAGGTGTCCTTGAAGGGGTCGCCGACCGTGTCGCCCACGACGGTGGCCGCGTGCAGCGCGGTGCCCTTCTCCTTCAGCTCGACCTCGACGATCTTTTTGGCGTTGTCCCAGGCCCCGCCGGCGTTGGCCATGAAGACGGCCTGGAAGAGGCCGAAGAGCGCGATCGAGATCAGGTACCCGATGAAGAAGTACGGCTCCAAGAAAGCGAAGGCCAGCGTGGAGAAGAACACGGTCAGGAAAATGTTGAACATGCCCTTCTGGGCGTACTGGGTGCAGATCGCCACGACCTTCTTGCTGTCGGTCACCGAGGCCTTGGTCGCGCCCTCCAGGCGGATGTTGGCCTTGATGAACTCCACGGCCCGGTAGGCGCCCGTGGTGACGGCCTGCATGGAGGCACCCGTGAACCAGTAGATGACCGCGCCGCCGGTGATGAGGCCCAACAGGAAGGGCGGGTGGAGCAGCGAGAGCTTGTCCAGATTCTGGGTGAGACCGTGGGTCAGCAGCACGACGATGGAGAAGATCATCGTGGTGGCGCCGACGACCGCAGTGCCGATGAGGACGGGCTTGGCGGTGGCCTTGAAGGTGTTGCCGGCGCCGTCGTTCTCCTCGAGCATGTGCTTGGCCCGCTCGAAGTTCACCTCGAAGCCGTGCTCCCGCCGGATCTGGTCCTTCACGTTGGGGATCTGCTCGATGAGCGACAGCTCGAAGATCGACTGGGCGTTGTCGGTCACGGGACCGTAGGAGTCCACCGCGATCGTCACCGGCCCCATGCCCAGGAAGCCGAAGGCCACCAGCCCGAAGGCGAACACGGCCGGGGCGACCATGAGGGCGCCGAGGCCCAGGGTGCTGACCGAGTAGGCAATGCCCATCAGGAGCATGACGACGATGCCGAGCCAGTAGGCGCCGAAGTTCCCCGCCACCAACCCCGAGAGGATGTCGAGCGACGCGCCGCCCTCCCGCGCCGAGGTCACAATCTCGCGGACGTGCGCCGACTCGGTCGAGGTGAAGATCTTGACCAGCTCGGGGATGATGGCGCCGGCCAGGGTGCCGCAGGTGATGACGGTCGACAGCTTCCACCAGAGCGTGCCGTCGCCCAGGTCTCGGACCATCACGTACGAGGCGAGATAGGTGAGCACGACCGATACCGCGGAGGTCAGCCACACGAGCGAGGTCAGGGGGGCCTCGAAGTTCATCCGGCTGGCTCCGGCGTACCGGCGCCGGGTGATGGCCTCGTTGATCAGGTAGGAGACGCCGCTGGCCACGATCATCAGCACGCGCATCATGAAGATCCAGACCAGCAGCTGGACCTGGACGGCCGGCTCTTTGACCGCGAGCAGGATGAACGAGATGAGGGCCACCCCGGTCACGCCGTAGGTCTCGAAGCCGTCGGCGGTCGGGCCCACCGAGTCGCCGGCGTTGTCGCCGGCGCAGTCGGCGATGACGCCCGGGTTGCGGGCGTCGTCCTCCTTGATGTTGAAGACGATCTTCATGAGATCGGAGCCGATGTCGGCGATCTTGGTGAAGATGCCGCCGGCGATGCGGAGGGCAGCGGCGCCGAGCGACTCGCCGATGGCGAAGCCGATGAAGCACGGGCCGGCGTAGTCCCCGGAGATGAAGAGGAGGATGCAGAGCATCAGGAACAGCTCCACGCTGATGAGCAGCATCCCGACGCTCATGCCGGCCTTGAGGGGGATCGTGTAGACGGGGAGCGGCTCGCCCTTGAGGCTCGCGAAGGCCGTGCGCGAGTTCGCGAAGGTGTTGATGCGCATCCCGAACCAGGCGACGCCGTAGCTGCCGCCGATGCCGATGAGGCTGAAGAGCAGGATGATGACGACCTTCACCGCCTCGAAGCGAAGGAGGACGCCGAAGTAGAGGACGATGATGACGGCGATGAAGGCCTCGAGGATCAGGAGGAACTTCCCCTGCGTGATCAGGTAGGTCTTGCACGTCTCGTAGATCAGCTCGGAGATCTCCCGCATCGCCGCGTGCACGGCCAGGCCCTTGAGCTGGCCGAAGATCACCAGCCCGAACACGAGCCCGAGGACGCATACGACGAGACCCGTCATCAGGAGCGGCCGCCCGCCGATGGGTCCGAACTGCACCTGCCCGAGGTCGGGGATCTTGAGGCTGGCTTCACCTCCGCCCTGGTGAGCCTGGGCGCCGGCGGCAGCGCGTGGCGCCTGCGCCAGCGCGGCCGGCGTGGCGACCAGGAACAGGACGACCAGAATGAGCAGCGCCGGCATGAGACCGCGCACAGCGGGGCGGAGCGGGAAACGCATCCGGTTCATTCTCCTGGATCTCCTGCGAGCGTCGGGTGTGTCGGAGGCAACGGACCACGGCCACTCTATGCGACGCCCGGGAGGGGTGTCAATGGGAAAAGTTTCCCAAGTGGCCACAAAGTACGCGAGTTGACACGCTTTGTCGAGGGTGAGTAGGATGCCCCCGTCATGCACCCGGGACACGACCGGCCGAACGCACCGCGGCCCGCGAGCGCGGACGGAGCGGAGGTCGTCGACGTTCCCCGCGAGCGTTCGCAGGACTGAGACGACGCGTTTTCGTGGAGCTATGGGCGGCGATTCCGGAACGTCGAATGCGGGTGAAGCTGATCCGTCGCCCCGCGTGCGCGGCGCGCGATGCCCGACGTGCCGGCGGGAAATCCCCTGGCACGGTAATCCCCATCGCCCCTTCTGCTCCCTCCGCTGCCGCCTGATCGACCTGGGCGTGTGGCTCGACGAAGGCTCCCGGATCGAGTCGGAGCAACGCCCCGCCGAGAACCCTCCCGATGTTCCGTAGAGAGGTGCGCACGATTCTCTGCCCCTCCTGCGGGCGTCTCACGCGCGCGGACGCCGCGGAGTGTCTCATCTGCGGACGCCGCCGGCCGGGAATGTGGGGACTCACCACGCTACTCCACCGCGTGTTCCGATCGGGGAGCGTCACCCAGGTCATCACGGTCGTCTGCGTCGCGCTCTACGTGGCCAGTCTCGTCTTCGACCCGGTGGCGGCGTTCCGACCTCGGGGGGGGTTCAACATTTTCGCTCCCAGCAGCGAGGTCTTGTGGGCCCTGGGAGCGACGGGCTCCCTCGCCTGGCGGCTCGGCCGCTGGTGGACCTTTCTGACCGCGATCTATCTCCACGGGGGCGTACTCCACATTCTTTTCAACGTGCTCTGGATCCGCCAGCTCGGACCCGCCGTCGAGGAGCTCTACGGTTCCGCCCGTTTCTTCGTGATCTTCACGGTCGCAGGCGTCGTCGGATTCATCTTGTCCAGTCTGCTTGGCCACGCGCTCACGCTCGGCGCTTCGGGATCGATCTTCGGACTGTTCGGAGCCATCGTCGCCTTCGGGCAGCGTAGAGGCGGCATCTTCGGCGGAATGATGTGGCGGGAGTACGGCCTGTTCGCCTTGGTCCTGTTCATGATGAGCTTTGTGATCCCGGGTGTCGACAATGCCGCGCACGCGGGCGGCTTCGTCGGGGGCCTGGCAGCCGGCTACGTCCTCTCGCTGGCCGAGCGCCGGGCGGAGACGACCCTCGATCACCTGCTTGCGGGCGCCTTGATCTGCCTCACGGTCCTGGCCTTCGCGCTGTCGCTCTGGACCGCGTTCGCCTGATCAGCGAGGGGGCTGGCGCTTCCCGGCCGCGGGTCGAGCGAACAAAAACGCCCGGGTCGGGTGACCCGGGCGTTTCTGATTTACCCCGGCAGCGACCTACTCTCCCGCGCCGTTACCAGCGTAGTACCATCGGCCCTGGAGGGCTTAACTTCCGTGTTCGGGATGGGAACGGGTGTGGCCCCTCCGGCAATGCCACCGGGAATCGTGATGCTGTGCCGAATACGGAGATTCTCGAGTGCAGCCAGACGCTGCATCTTCTCCTGATGATCGTATGAGTGCAATGTGGTCAAGCCGCACGGCCGATTAGTACCGGTCAGCTTAACGCGTTGCCGCGCTTCCACCTCCGGCCTATCAACCTCGTAATCTACGAGGGGCCTTCAGGGGGCTTGCGCCCCGGGAGGTCTCATCTTCAGGCGGGTTTCGCGCTTAGATGCCTTCAGCGCTTATCCCTGCCGGACATAGCTACCGAGCGATGCGCCTGGCGGCACAGCTCGCACACTAGAGGTCCGTCCACCCCGGTCCTCTCGTACT
>MNEF01000050.1 GCA_001917535.1 Candidatus Rokubacteria bacterium 13_1_40CM_69_27 | reverse complement strand
TCGCCTGCTGCCCTTCCTCGTCGTCGCGGCGCTCGTCGTCCCCGCCGCCGCCCAGCCGGCTCGGCGCGCGGCCATGACCGCGGTGATCGCGCTCGACCGGAGCGGCGTGATCGTCATCGAGCTCTTTCCGGCCGACGCGCCGAAGACGGTGGAGAACTTCGTGAGGTTGGCGCGCCAGGCTTTCTACGACGGCCAGCGCTTCCATCGGGTGGAGGACTGGGTCGTTCAGGCCGGGGATCCGCAGTCCAGGACGCTACCGATGGACCACGAGCGCATGGGCACCGGCGGTCCCGGGTACACCATCACGTCCGAGTTCAACCAGCGCCCCCACGAGCGCGGCGCCGTGGGGATGGCCCGCGGCGATGACCCGGATTCGGCCGGCAGCCAGTTCTACATCACGCGACGGCCGGCACGCGGTCTCGATGGCCAGTACACGGTCTTCGGGCGCGTCACCAGGGGCATGGACGTCGTCGATCGCCTCAAGGTCGGCGACCGCATCAAAACGATCGCGATCGTCACCCCCTAGAGGAGAGTCCCGTGAAGCAGATGGCCGTCATCATGCTCGAGAACGGGGGCCAGATCCGGATCGAGTTCTTTCCCGAAGACGCCCCCCGCACCGTTGAGAATTTCGTGACGCTGGCCAAGAAGGGCTTCTACGACGGTCTCACCTTCCACCGGGTGGTGCCCGACTTCGTCGTGCAGGGCGGCGACCCCAAGGGCAACGGCACCGGCGGCCCCGGGCACACGATCAAGGCCGAGTTCAACCCGCGCCAGCACGCGCGGGGCACCGTGGCCATGGCGCGTAGCCAGCACCCCGACTCCGCCGGCAGCCAGTTCTACATCACCTATGGGCCGCAGCCCCACCTCGACGGCCACTACACGGTCTTCGGTCAGGTGGTCGCCGGCATGGATCACGTCGATCGCATCAAGCCGGG
The DNA here is from genome assembly GCA_001917535.1 of Candidatus Rokubacteria bacterium 13_1_40CM_69_27. Lineage (GTDB taxonomy): Bacteria > Methylomirabilota > Methylomirabilia > Rokubacteriales > CSP1-6 > MNEF01. The sequence goes on along the minus strand of MNEF01000050.1, from coordinate 13,278 downwards.
CGATCGGATGAAGTCGGTGGCGATCGTCGAGGAGTAGCCCGGTGGCCTGGTCCCTGCTGATCCGCGGTGGCACCGTCATCGACGGCACCGGTGCGCCGGGGCAGCGCGCCGACGTGGCGATCGAAGGCGACCGCATCGCGGTGGTCGGCCCCGGGCTCGGGGGGGAGGCGGCCCGGGTGATCGACGCCACCGGCCACGTCGTCGCCCCCGGGTTCATCGACGCCCACTCCCACTCCGATCTCTTCTACCTCGGTTGCCCGGCGGCGGAGTCGAAGATCCGGCAGGGCTGCACGACCGAGGTGGTGGGCATGTGCTCCTTCTCGCCGGCGCCGGTGCATCCCGAGCGGCACGAGCTGGTCCGGACGTGGGCGGGCGGGATCGGCGCGCGCCTGGACATCCGCTGGGAGACCTTCGGCCAGTACCTCGACGTCCTGCGCGCGGCCCGACCCTGCATCAACATCGCGCACTTCGTGGGCCACGGCGCGCTGCGGCTGGCCTCCCTTGGCCCCCATGATCGCCCGGCCGGCCCCGACGACCTCCGGACGATGGAGCGGCTGCTCCAGGAGGCGCTCGATGCCGGGGCCTTCGGCTTCTCGACGGGGCTCGTCTACCCTCCCAGCGCGTACGGCACGACGGGTGAGCTGATCGCGCTGGCGCGCTCGATGGCGTCGCGGGGCGGGCTCTACTTCTCCCACGTGCGCGGCGAGTCCTCGATGGTAGAGGACTCCATCGGCGAGGCGATCCGCATCGGTGAGGACGGCGGGGTCGGCGTGCAGATCGCACACGTGAAGGTGGCTGGACGCGAGAACTGGCCGAAGATGGACCGCGTGCTCAAGCTGATCGACGACGCGCGGGCGCGTGGCGTGGACGTGAGCGGCGACGTCTATCCGTACCACGCGGGCTCCACCAAGATGGACAACCTGCTCCCGGCCTGGGTCCACGACGGCGGGACCGCCAGGCTGCTGGAGCGGATCGCCGACCCCGCGGTCCGGCGGCGGATCGTCGAAGCATGTCTCGTGGCCGGCGAGCGGTGGCGGACGGTCTCCATGGGCGCCGTCGGATTCGACGAGATCCAGATTGCGACGTGCGCCCAGCGTGATCTGGAGGGGATGACCCTGGCCGCGCTGGCCAAGAAGAGAGGGATGCCGCCCGCCGAGGCCATGCTGCACCTCCTGCTCGAGGAGCGGGCGACCGTCTCGATGGTCGCCTTCTCCCAGAGCCCGGACAACGTCACCAAGGTGCTGGCGCATCCGGCGATCATGATCGGCTCCGACTCGCTCGGCCTGGCCACCGGGCCCGGGCCGCACCCCGGCAAGCCGCATCCGCGCATGTACGGCACGTTTCCCCGCGTGCTGGGCGTATACGCACGGGAGAAGAAGCTCTTCTCCCTGGAGACGGCGGTCCAGAAGATGACGGGCCTGTGCGCGGCCCGCCTCGGCCTCCAGGACCGCGGCCTCCTGCGCCCCGGCTACGCGGCGGACCTCGCCCTCTTCGATCCGAACACCGTCAAGGACGAGGCGACCTTCGCCGACCCCCACCGGTACCCGACGGGCGTCCCGTACGTCGTCGTCAACGGCGCGGTCGTCGTGGACGGCGGCCGGTTCCACGCCGCCGGCACCGGGCGGGTGCTCACGCCCTAAGCGTGCCGGTGTCGCGCGAGCGTCTCTGGCTGGGAGCCGCGGCGGTCATGCTGATCGGCGTCGATCTCGGGAACCGGGTGCTGGCCAGCAACGACGAGGCCCGCTTCCCGCTCCTGGCGCAGGACATTCTCACGCGGGGCGCCTGGCTGTTTCCCCAGCTCAACGGCGCGCCGTACCTGCACAAGCCCGTGCTGGTCGCCTGGCTGATCGCGCTCGTCTCCCTTCCCGCCGGTCACGTGACCCAGTTCACGGCGGCGCTGCCGCTGGCCCTGGCCGCGCTGGTCACCGCGTTCGTCATTCACGCGCTCGGCCGCGAGCTCTTCGGCGGCTCCGCGGGCCTGCTGGCGGGGCTGGTCGCGCTCACCACCCAGGGGTTCGTCACCTTCTCGCGGACCCCGGTGCCGGACATGGTCATGGGGGCCTGCATCTCCGGCAGCCTGTGGATGCTGGTCCGCATGACTCGCGGCGCCCCTCGGGCGTGGATCGGCTTTTACGGCCTGGCCGGCCTCGCGTTCTGGACGAAAGGCACCGCCGGGCTCATGCCTCTCGTGATCGCGCTGGCCTGGACGCTGGTGAGCGCACGCCCGGACAAGTGGCGCGCGTTGCGGCTGCCGCGCGGCGCGCTCGTGCTGGCCGCGATCGTGGCGCCCTGGTGGATCGGAGGCCTCCTCGTCGATGCGCCGGCGATGCGCGGTGTCGTTGTGAGCGACCAGCTGTTCTGGTACCTTCCGCGCATGCCGACGCCGTCCGCGCTCGCGCTGCCCGTGGCCCACGCGCTCGGCATCGTGCTGCCCTGGACCGTGATCGGCCCGGCGGCGCTGGTGGGGGCCGTCCGGGCCGCCCGCTCGAGCGATCCGGCGCGGGAAGGCGTGACCTTCGCCCTCGTGTGGGCGGGACTGACGCTCGCCCTCGTCGCGATCTCGCACGAGCAGCGCTTCCGGTACTACCTGCCGCTGGTGCCGCCGGTGGCGCTCCTGCTCGGATGGTGGCTGGCCCGCGCCATCGCGGCGCGCCGCTCCGCCGGTCGCGTGTTCGGGGTGGGCTGGGCCTTGAGCGCGCTGGCGCTGCTGACCGCCTACCACGTCGAGATGCGCCAGCAGAATGCCGACTACGACTACCCGCGCCTGAGCGCGACGCTCCAGGAGGCGCTGGGCGATCCGGAGCCGGTGGCGACGTGGGAGATCCACCACCTGCCCCTGGCCTTCTATCTCGGCCGGCCGGTCAGGCCCATCGGGGACGAGGCCGACCTGCAGCGGGCCGCCGCCGCACCGCCCCACGGCGTCGTCATCGTGCGCGACGCGACCCTGGCGAAGATGCGCGAGCGGGAAGGGTTGATCGTCCTGAGACGCGAGCGGTTTGCCGGCCGGGACATTTCGATCGTCAGCCGACGGATGTGACGCCGCCACCGGGCGGCGAAGGAGGCATCATGCCAGCGGGGCAGCTCTTCATCAACGGCACCTGGCGTCCGCCGCTCTCCGGCGAGACGTACTCACCCATCAATCCAGCGACAGAGGAGCCGGTCACCCAGGTCGGTAAGGGCGACGAGCGCGACATCGATCTGGCCGTGGCCGCCGCTCGCAAGGCCTTCGACTCCGGCCCCTGGCCCAAGATGAGCCCTCACGACCGGGGCCGGATCGTCTGGAAGCTCGGCGAGCTGATCACGCAGAACCTCGATGAGATGGCGCGCCTGGAGAGCCTCTGCACGGGCAAGACGCTCTTCGATTCGGGGAAGGTCGAGATCCCGTTCGCCGCCGACGTCTTCCGCTATTACGCCGGTTGGGCCACCAAGATCCACGGCGAGACGCTCCAGCTCCGGGACAACGCCTTCACCTTCACGCTCCGGCATCCGGTGGGCGTGGTGGGCGCGATCGTCCCCTGGAACTTCCCGTTCCTGCTCTCGTCGTGGAAGATCGCGCCGGCGCTCGCCGCCGGCAACACGGTGGTGCTGAAGCCGGCCTCGCAGACGCCGCTCACGGCGCTCAAGTTCGCCGAGCTCGGCCAGGAGGCGGGGCTGCCCGAGGGCGTCTTCAACGTGGTCACCGGTCCCGGCGGCCAGGCGGGGATGGCGCTGGTGCGCGACGCGCGCGTGGACAAGATCGCCTTCACGGGCTCGACGGAGGTGGGCAAGCAGATCATGCGGGAGGCGGCGGGGACCCTGAAACGACTGTCGCTCGAATTGGGAGGCAAGTCGCCCAATATCGTCTTCGCCGACGCCGACATGGAGGCCGCGATCCGCGGGGCGATGACGGGGATCTTCTACAACAAGGGCGAGGTCTGCGCCGCCGGCTCCCGCCTGTTCCTCGAGGAGAAGATCCACGGCGAGTTCGTGGCCAAACTCGCGGAGCGGGTGAAGGGGCTCAAGGTCGGCGATCCCCTGGACAAGTCCACGCGCATGGGCCCGGTGGTCTCCCGGCAGCAGATGGAAACGGTGCTCGGCTACATCGAGGCCGGCAAGAAGGAAGGCGCGCGTCTGGTGACGGGCGGCGGTCGCGCCAACGTGGGCACCGGCAAGGGTTACTTCGTGGAGCCGACGATCTTCGACGGCGTCGGCAACCACATGACGATCGCCCGTGAGGAGATCTTCGGTCCGGTGCTGGCGGTCATCCCGTTCAAATCGGTGGAGGACGGAATCGCCCAGGGCAATGCGACCACCTACGGCCTGGCGGCGGCGGTGTGGACGCGCGATGTCGCCAAGGCGCTCAAGGCCGCCCGGGCCATCCGCGCCGGCACGGTGTGGGTCAACGCCTATAACCTCTACGACGCCGCGCTGCCCTTCGGCGGCTTCAAGGAATCCGGCTTCGGGCGCGAGATGGGCTCGGCCGGGCTCGAGCACTACACCGAGGTCAAGAGCGTGTGGGTCGACCTGTCCTGAGCGCATGCGAAACAGGAGAAGATGGCCATGACCGTGGTTCGAGATGTGGTGGGCTGCCAACATGTCGAGTGATCCGGTCGGGGCGGCCAAGCACCCGCCCGTCGTCCGGGCTCCGAACGGCGTGGTTGACGACGGCCGAAAGTACTGGTCCGCCGGTAAGCCCTACTACGACCCGTCGAACATCAAGGTGCCGACCCTCCTGATCCTGGCCGAGTGGGACGCCGACACGCCCTTCTACATGTAACCGGATACAACTCTTCCAGGAGGTGCAGCTCTTCCTCGACGCGCCCCGCTAGCTCCCGATACGCTAGACTTCCAGCAGGATGGGTGCCCTTCTCGTCCTTCTGGCGGCCCTGGCGCTGCTGGCGGCGGGGCGGCCGGCCGATGCCGCGCCGAAGGTCGTCATCCTGTCGACGACCACCAGCACGCAGGACTCCGGCCTCCTGGACGTGCTGGTGCCGATGTTCGAGCGCCAGACGGGGTACACCGTGAAGACGGTCGCCGTGGGCACCGGGCAGGCGCTGGCCCTGGCCGCGCGCGGCGAGGCCGACGTGACGCTGGCCCACGCGCCGGAGCTCGAGAAGAAGCACGTGGCCGAGGGGAAGCTCTTCAACCGTCGGCTCGTCATGGACAACGACTTCGTCATCGTCGGCCCGCCCACCGATCCGGCGAAGATCGCCGGCGAGCGGAGCGCGGTCGAGGCGCTCCGGCGGATCGCCGCCGCCGGCGCGCGCTTCGTCTCGCGGGGCGACAACTCCGGCACGCACCTCCTGGAGCTACGGTTGTGGAAGGCCGCGGGGCTGGCGCCGGACGGCGCCTGGTACATCGAATCGGGGCAGGGCATGGGGGCGACGCTCGGACTGGCCGCCGATCGCCGCGCCTATACGCTCACGGACCGCGCGACCTATCTGGCCTACGGCACGCGGCTGCCGCTCGGATTCATGGTCGAGGGCGACCGGCCGCTGCTGAACGTCTACTCGGTGCTGGAGGTCAACCCCAAGAACGGGCCCCGCGTCAATGCCGCGGGCGGCAAGGCCTTCGCCGATTTCCTGGTGGCGACGGAGACCCAGCGGGTGATCGGCAGCTACGGCGTCGCCAAGTTCGGCCGGCCCCTGTTCGTGCCCATCGCCGGGAAGACCGACGAGGACCTCGCGCGATGAGCCCGATCCTCGACGGCCTGCGCCAGGCGGCGGCGCTGCTCCTGTCCCGGGATCCCGAGGTGTGGGCGATCCTGTGGCTCTCGCTGCAGGTCTCGGGGACGGCGACGCTCGTCGCGCTCCTGATCGGCGTGCCCCTCGGCGCCACCCTCGCGCTGGCGCGCTTCGCCGGTCGCGGCCTGGCCGTGAGCCTGGTCAACACCGGCATGGGCGTGCCGCCGGTCGTCGTCGGCCTCTTCGTCTCGATCCTCCTCTGGCGCAGCGGGCCGCTCGGCGAGCTGGAGCTGCTCTACACCCCCGCGGCGATCGTCGTGGCCCAGGCGATGATCGCCGCCCCGATCGTCACCGGCATCACCCTGGCTGCCGTGCAGAACGTGCCCGAGATGTTCCGGCTCCAGCTCCTGGCGCTGGGCGCCTCCCGCACGCAGATGGTGTGGGTGGTGCTGCGGGAGGCGCGGCTGCCGATGCTGGCGGCGGTCATGGCCGGCTTCGGCGGCGTCATCTCCGAGATCGGCGCCTCGCTGATGGTGGGCGGCAACATCAAGGGCCAGACGCGCACGCTGACGACGGCGATGGTCCTGGAGACCAACAAGGGCAACTTCGACGTCGCCATCGCGCTCTCGATCCTCCTGCTCGTGCTCGTCTTCCTCGTCAACTGGGCCCTCACCTGGGTCCAGCAGCGGCGGGCGTCGTAGTGCGCCGACTCGTGGTCTTGGTCGCCTGCTTGATCGGGGCGGGAGCAGCGGCCGCGGCTCAACCGCTGCCCGTCCTCACCGTGTTCGCCGCCAGCGATCTGGCATTCGCGTTCAACGAGATCGTCCCGCGCTTCGAACGGACGTTCGGCGTCAAGGTCACGCTGGTGCTGGGGTCGACCGGCAATTTTGCCCGGCAGATCGAGCAAGGCGCACCGGCTGACGTCTTCTTCGCCGCGGATGAGAGCTTCGTCGATCACCTCGTCGCCGGCGGGATCCTGATCGGCGAAACCCGATCGCTCTACGCGCAGGGACGGCTGGTCCTGGCGACGGCCCGGACCGCGGGCCAGAAGCTCACCGACCTCCGCCAGCTGCTCGACGCCCGCATCCGCCGCGTGGCGATCGCCAACCCGGTCCACGCACCCTACGGCCGGGCGGCCCGGGAGGCGCTGATCACGAACGGCCTCTGGGACGCAGTGCACCCGAAGCTCGTCTACGGCGAGAATATCAGGCAGACACTGCAGTACGTCCAGACCGGGGCGGTGGAGGCGGGGATCGTCGCGCTCTCCATCGCCGATGTCCCCGAGATCGAATGGGTACCCATCGATCCGACGCTCCACCGGCCACTGAACCAGACCGTGGCCGTGGTCCGCCGGAGCCCGCGACCCGAGCTCGGCGTCTCCTTCATTCAGTTCGTGAACGGCCCTGAGGGGCGCGCCATCATGAAGCGCTACGGCTTCCGGCTGCCAGGAGAGTTCTGAGCGTGGATCTGTTCCCGCTGGCGCTCTCGCTGCAGGTGGCGCTGACGGCCACGGCGTTCACGCTGCTCTTGGGAATCCCGCTGGCGTGGCTCCTGGCGCGCCGGCGCTTCCCCGGCCGCGATCTGCTCGAAGCGGTGGTGGTGCTGCCGCTGATCCTTCCCCCGACGGTGCTGGGCTACTACCTGCTCCTGATCATCGGCGCTCGGGGGCCGGTGGGGCGGGCGCTGGCCGCCGTCGGGGTGGAGCTGGCCTTTACGTGGCGGGCGGCGGTCGTCGCGGCCTGCGTGGGGTCCATCGCGCTGCTCATCAAGGCCGCCCAGGCCGGGTTCGAGACGGTGGATCAGCGGCTCGAGCAGGCCGCCCGGACGCTGGGGCGGTCCGAGTGGAGCGTCTTCTGGAGTGTGACGCTCCCGCTGGCGTGGCGGGCGGTGCTGGCGGGCACCGTGCTCGCGTTCTGTCGCGCGCTCGGCGAGTTCGGCATCACGCTGATGGTCGCCGGCTCCATCCCCGGACGCACCCAGACGCTGCCGCTGGCGATTTACGACCGCGTCCAGGCGAACCAGATGGGCGAAGCCAACGCGCTCGCCCTCATCGCCATCGCCCTGGTGGCGCTGCTCGTCTTCGGCGTGAGCCGGCTGGCCCGGCTGAGGTTCTGAGCGGATGCTCGCGCTGGCGGTCACCAAGCGCCTGCCCGGCTTCACCCTCGCCGTCGAGTGGCGGGCCGCCGAGCCCGTCGTCGCGCTCTTCGGTCCCTCGGGGGCCGGCAAAACGCTGACGCTCCAGTGCCTGTCGGGCCTGCTGCGGCCCGACAGCGGGCGGATCGTGCTGAACGAGCGTGTCTTCTTCGACGGGGCGGCCGGCGTGAACCTGCCGCCCCCGGCGCGGCGCCTCGGCTACGTCTTCCAGGGCTACGCCCTCTTTCCCCACCTCACGGTGGCCGAGAACATCGCCTTCGGCCTCAAGGGTCTGCCCCGGGGGCGCCGCCTGGAGCGGACGGCCGCCGTCATCGATCGTCTCGGTCTGGGCGGCCTCGAGCGGCGCTACCCGCGCGAGCTGTCGGGCGGCCAGCAACAACGCGTCGCCCTGGGCCGCGCCCTGGCCGTCGATCCGGACCTCCTGCTCCTCGACGAGCCGCTGTCGGCGCTGGACGCGCCGCTGCGCCGCCAGCTCCGCGAAGAACTGGGGCACACGCTCCGCGAGTGGGGCAAGGCGGCGGTTCTGGTCACGCACGACCTCGAGGAGGCGTATCAGCTCGCCGACCGGATCGTCGTGTACGAGAGCGGCCGCGTGCTCCAGGCGGCGCCGAAGTCGGAGCTGCTCTGGCAGCCGACCTCCGCCGAGGTCGCGCGGCTGATCGGCATCCGTAACCTGCTCCACGGGACCGTCGTCAAGGCGACGCCCGAGATCGTGCAGCTCGAGTGGCGCGGGCAGACGCTGGAGGCGGTGAACTCGCCGTCGCGCTCCTTCCTGCCCCGCCCGGGCACCGGGCTCACCTTCTTCGTGCGCCCGGAGTACGCGCGGCTCATCCGCAAGGACCGCTCCGGCCCCGATCCCGGCCGCCACATGAACATGATGGAGGGCGAGATCGTGAGCGAGCTGGATCAGGGCACGACGTGGCTGCTCTTCTTCCGGCTGAGCGCGCCGGGCCCGCCGAGCCAGGGGACCTACGATCTCGAGATCGAGGTGCCGAAGCTCGTCTACGAGATCCTCGAGATCGATCGCGATCGTCACTGGCAGCTCTCGGTCCACCGCGGCTCGATCCAGGTCCTGCCGGCGTGATCGGTCCGTCGACGATCCTCGCGCTCCGGGACATCGGCGTCCGCTACTCGCCGGCCTTCGCGCTCGCCATCCCCGCCCTGGACGTCTATCCGGGCGAGGTGATAGCGATCATCGGCCCGAACGGCGGCGGGAAGTCCACGCTGCTCCGGATCCTCGGCCTCCTGCAGGCCCCGGATCGGGGCGAGGTGCGCTTCCGCGATGAGGCGGTGACGGTGGCCGCCGGGTTGGCCGCGCGCCGCCGCATGGCGATGGTCTTCCAGCAGCCGCTGCTGGCCGACGCCACCGTCGCCGACAACGTGGCGCTGGGGCTCGCCTTCCGCGGCGTGCCGGCGGCCGAACGCGCCGGGCGGGGGGCGCGCTGGCTCGCCCGCCTGGGCGTCGGGGCGCTGGCCCATCGCCAGGCCCGCACGCTGTCCGGAGGCGAGGCGCAGCGGGTGGCGCTGGCGCGAGCGCTCGTGCTCGAGCCCGACCTCCTGCTGCTCGACGAGCCCTTCGCGGGGCTCGATCAGCCCTCGCGCGCGGCGCTCATCCCCGAGCTGGGCGGGATCGTCCGGGCGGAGGGGGTGACCACGATCCTCGTCACCCACGACCGCGCCGAGGCCCAGGCGCTGGCCGACCGGGTGGCGGTGCTGATCGACGGGCGCCTGCACCAGGTGGACGAGACCGCGCGCCTCTTCCGGGCGCCGGCGTCCGAGGAGGTCGCGCGCTTCGTCGGCGTCGAGACGATCGTCACCGGGGAGGTGATCGCGGCGGACGGCGGCGTGAGCCTGGTGGACGTGGCCGGGCGCAAGCTCGAGATCGGGGCGGCTGCGCGTCCCGGCGAGCGCGTGCGTCTGGCCATTCGCCCCGAGGACGTCACCCTCGCCCAGCGGTCAGAGAGCGCCGCGCTCTCCAGCGCGCGCAACCACCTCACCGGCGTGGTGGTGCGCGTCACGCCGGGCAGCCCGGCGCGCGTGCTCGTCGACGTGGGATTCCCGCTGGTCGCCGCGGTGACGCCGCGCTCGGTCGAGGAGCTGGGGCTCGCCGAGGGGGTGCCGATCACCGCCGTCTTCAAGGCCAGCGCGCCCCATCTGATCCGCGGCGGGAGTTCTTGACTTGGCGGCGGGTCCGGGGCTATATGTCAATCACCCGCAACCAGGAGTACGGGACCGGGGGTAGGGATTGACGGACGCTTTCGCCCAGCCAGCGACCGCGAGGACGCTGGCTGCGTTTGTTTTCCACCCGCTCCGCCGACCTCAAGGAGGCTACGCATGACTCAGGAGAGCCTCATCGAACGACTGATGGCCGAGAACGAGGAGTTCCGCCGCCTCCGCGCCGAGCACCAGAGCCACGACTGCGAGCTCGAGGCGCTGAAAGGATCGTCCCCGCTCTCGGCCGAGCAGCAATGGCGGATTACGGAGCTGAAGAAGCTGAAGCTGATGGCCAAGGACCGCATGGAGGCCATCATCCGGCACGCTCGCGTCACGGCCTGACGGCGAGCCGCGCCGGTCGTATCCCATGCCGCGGAGCGCGTCGAAGGCGGTCCGCGGTCTCACTCACCTGTCCTCCCGGGGCGACGCCCGCATGGTGGACGTGTCCGTCAAGCCGGAGACGGCGCGGGAGGCGGTGGCCCGGGCCGTCGTGAAGATGACGCCCAAGACGCTGCGCCTCGTCCGGGCGGGCAACGCGCCCAAAGGCGACGTGCTCGGGGTCGCGCGCACGGCGGGCATCCTGGCGGCCAAGCGTACGCACGAGCTGATCCCCCTCTGCCATCCACTGCGCATCACCGGCATCGACATCGGCTTCCGCGGCGACGTGCGCCGCGGTCAGCTCACCGTCGAGGCGCGGGTGAAGACGGTCGACAAGACCGGTGTGGAGATGGAAGCGCTGACCGCTGCCAGCGTGGCCGCCCTCGCGGTGTACGACATGGTGAAGGCCGTGGAACGAGGCGTGACGATCGCCCGCGTGCAGCTCCTGGAGAAGTCCGGCGGCAAGTCCGGCCGCTGGAAGCGGGGCCGCGGCGCCAGCCGAGCGACGGGCGAATGAAAACGGCGCTGATCCACTCCGACGAGTACACGCGGTTCGATTACGGTCCCGAGCATCCGCTCCGCATGGAGCGCCTGGGGCTCACCTGGCGGCTCCTGGAGGCCTACGGCCTCACCACGCTGCCCGGCAGCCTCGTCAAGGCGCCGGCGCCGGCGGAGGAGGCGGCGCTGCTGGCGTTTCACACCGAGGAGTACCTGAGCGTCCTCAAGGCGGCCAACACGGGCCAGGCCTCCGCGGCGGTGATCTGTCGTTACGGGCTCGGCCCCGGCGACAACCCCGTCTTCCCCGGCCTCTGGGACGTGGCCCGGCTGGCCGCCGGCGGCTCGCTGCTGGCCGCCCGCCTGGTCGCCAGCGGCGAGGTGGGCCGCGCTTTCCACTTCGCCGGCGGGCTCCACCACGCGATGCCGGATCGCGCCTCGGGCTTCTGCTACGTCAACGACGCCGTGCTGGCGATCCTGCACCTGCGCGCGCAGGGGCTGCGCGTGGCCTATGTCGACATCGACGCCCACCACGGCGACGGCGTACAGGGGGCCTTCTACCGCGATCCCCATGTGCTGACCATCTCCACGCACGAGCGGGGGGACCGGCTCTTTCCCGGCACGGGCTTCGTCGAAGAGATGGGCGAGGGCGACGGCCGGGGCTACTCCGTGAACCTGCCGCTCGACATGCTGACGGATTCGAGCATCTATCTGCCCGCGTTCGAGGCCGTGGTGCCGCCGCTGATCAAGGTGTTCCACCCCGACGTGATCGTGGCCCAGCTCGGGATCGATTCGCACCGCACCGACCCGCTGACGCACCTGGCCCTCGACGTGCAGGGCTTTGCGCGCGCGGTCGAGCGCATCGTCGGGCTGGCGCCGCGGCTGGTGGCGTTGGGGGGCGGCGGCTACGACATCGGCAATGTGGCCCGCGCGTGGACCGCGGCCTGGGCGGCCATGAACGAGGTGGAGCTGCCGCCCGAGCTGCCTGCCGCGTACCTCGAGCACGCGCGATGGTTCCGCGTGAAGGCCGCCTCTCTCTGGGATCCGCCCGCTGTCCTCGAGGAGCCGCGCCGTCGGCTCGTCCAGGAGTACGCCGACCGTCAGGTGGACGCGATCCAGCGGCTGATCTTCCCGCGGCACGGGCTCTGAGCTCAGTCGGAGGGGGCGGACGTTACGGCCCCCTCCAAACCTCCCCAGTGGACATTGCGCCGGCGGAGCCGGCGCGCGAAACGGCGAGCAGTGGCCGCAGCGCACATCCTCCGACTCAGCTAGGTGCCTGTCGGCGAATGGCCAGACTCGCCGACGCACTCACCGAACCTGCTACGGTTCGAGCGCCGGCTTTGCCGGCGCAACCTATTCCTGGGGGGAGGTTTCGGAAGGGGGGTGACGCCCCCCTCCGAGTCTACTAGCGGGACTCCCGCAGCAGCGCCTGGATGTCCCGGAACGCCTGGCCCTCGTCGAAGAGCGCGAGGCTGTAGATCTCGCGGATCCGCCCGGCGCGATCGATGAGGTGGAGGCGCGCCGGGTGGTCGATCTCGCCGCTCGGCAGCCGTCTCGTCCACTCGTCGTAGGAGGCCAGGACCGGGCGCAGATGCTCCGCGCTCTCGCGCAGGAATCGCCAGCCCTCCGGGTGGGCGCCGAAGGCCTTGGCGTAGCGCGCGAGCGCCGCCGGGCCGTCGCGCTCGGGATCGACCGTGACCGACACGAGGCTCACGCGAGCGGGAAGAAGGCGCGCCGCGGCCAGCCGCCGCTGGAGCACCGCCATCCGCTGTGTGATCAGCGGGCAGGCGGAGGGACAGGAGGTGTAGACGAAGGCGAGCAGAACGACGCGCCCCCGCAACTCCGACAGGCGCACCGGCCGGCCCTGGGGGTCCAGCAGCGTGAAGTCCGGCGCGGGCCGGATGACCGCCAGGCTGGGATTGGCCGACAGCGACGGCGTCGGCGCGGCCGGTCGGCTCCCCGCCTCAGGCTCGTGGGGACGGGCGGACAGGGGCGCCAGGAGCAGCGCCCCGGCCAGGAGGCCGGCGGTGAGCCGGCGCTCACCGCCCATCGCTCAGTTGAGCAGCATGTCGTGAGCGCGGGCCGGCCCCGTCGGGAACTTCGTGAAGTCGACGTCGAAGAACGGGTCCATCTTGAGCCGGCCGTCCGGCCCGATGTGGGCGAGCCTGATCCAGAAGTTCCCCGAGTAGTCCATGGTGGACAGCAGGGAGTTCGTGACGTACATCCGCTTGCCGTCCAACGTCACGTGCATCATGTTCGGCGACACGCCCGGCACCGCGGTGTCGTGCAGGCGCGGCTTGTCGGGAATCGAGACGTCCCAGGCCTGGATCTCGCTCTTCATGAAGCAGGAGACGTAGAGATAACGGTCGTCCGG
>MNEF01000020.1:44815-77284 GCA_001917535.1 Candidatus Rokubacteria bacterium 13_1_40CM_69_27 | reverse complement strand
TCTTCCTTCAGCGCGGTGATCTGCTCGCGCGCTTCGTAGAGCGCATTCACGAGCTTCTCGTTCTGGTTGAAGGCCTGCACGAGCTGGCGGTTGGCCTCGCGGAGCTTGTTCTCGAGGACCATGAACTCCTTCGGCATGTCCTCAAGCTTCTTGCGCAGATGGGCGGTCTCGGCCTCGAGGGAGCGGACATAGGCCTGGAGGTCTTGAACCTGGATCTCGTACTCCGTGAGCCGACGGCGCGTGCCAGCATCCGACATCGACGCGGGGAGGAACTTCGAAAAACCTTCGCGACTCGGGCTACTCTTTTTCTCGAACTCCTTCATAGCCCATCCCTTCTGTCCCGGCGCCAGGTGAACGGCATGCGCACGATCATCCAGCTCGTGAATTGAGTATGGCGGCTGGAAAAAAGAAAGTCAAGGTTCAGGGGCGTTTACCGCTCGTGTGACCCATCACGTCGAATCTCCTTGCCCTCGGAGAGAGCAAATTCCGTACCGGATGCCACCCATCACGTCTGCCTTCGAAACGGGTAGCGCATCGCTCGGGTTCCACGTATAAGAAAATCATGCTCGGGCCCCGCACGGTCGGCGTGCTCTGGATCGCGGTCGCCGCGTTTTTCGTATTGCCGCCCGCTCTTTCCGCCCAACCTGGGACGACGGCGCCACGGCGTGAAGTCCGCATCGGTGTCCCGGGGCTTTCCACGGCGATCGATCTCGGCACCACGCTCGAGGGCGCCGTCCCGCTGATCGCGCGGCAGATTTTCGACACACTCGTGACATATCGCGAAGGCACGACCGATATCGAGCCGGCCCTCGCCACGCGCTGGAGCGCGTCACGCGACGGCCTGGTCTGGAGTTTCACCCTGCGTGACAATGTGCGCTTTCATGACGGAACGGCACTCACCGCCACAGCGGTGGCGGCGAGCTTCGACCGGCACCTCCGCGTGGGCACTCAGCCCGCCGCCGCCGTATGGGCGGCGCTGCTCCGCGGCGCGCCGGGCGTCGTGAAGGAGGTGCGCGCGGTCGACGCCCGCACGGTGCAGTTCACCCTCGTCCAGCCGTACGCACCGCTGTTGACGGTGCTTGCCCATCCGGGGTTCGGGGTGGCGCGACAGACGACGGCGCCCGAGGGCGGCGACCGCCTCGTCGGTACTGGGCCCTACCGCATCGTCGACGCGTCCAGCGGACGGCTCACCCTGGAGGCCGTCCCCGGCCACTGGGCGGGGCCGCCCCGGGCCGACCGCCTCGTCTTCCTCGACGTGGCCACCGATGACCACGCCGAGGCGGAGTTCGACGCGGGGGCGCTCGACGTGTGGTTCCCGGCGGAGCCGCCTCGCCGCGCGCAGTGGACGCTCTCGATTCCGGGTCCGCGCGTCGGCTACCTGGCGTTCCAGACCGAGAAGGAGCCGTTCTCCCGCAAGAAGATCCGCCAGGCGGTCGCAGCCGCGATCGACCCGGCAGTCCTCGGGATCGCGCTCGACCGCGCGGCCGTCCCGCTGCAGTCGTTCCTCCCCCCGGGCGTGTGGGCGCGGCGCGAGGGGTGGCCGCTCCTGGGCGGCACCCGCAGGACGGTGGCCACCCTCCTGAAGGAGGGGAGCTGGCCGCAGGGGTTCACCCCGACCCTGCTGGCGTCGAGTGAAGGCGGGCCCGTGCACATGCGCGCGGTTGCCGAGGCGCTGCAGGTCAGCCTGCAGGGGGCCGACATCCCCGTGAAACTCCGCGTGGAATCCGAACAGGTCACCGCGGCCGCCCGCGCCGCCGGCGAGCACGACCTGGTGCTCGCCGAAGCGAGCGTCGCCGCCGGCGATCCACACCTCCTCCTCTACCCGCTGTCGACGAGCGAGGGGGCGAGCCGGGGACGGCAGGCGCTCAACTTCTCGTTTTATCGGAACCCGCGGCTCGACGACGCCCTGATCCGCGCCAGCCAACTGTCTTTCCGGCCGGAGCGTCAGCGGCTCTACCAGCGTGCGCAGGCGATGCTGTCCGATGAGTTGCCCTGGATTCCGCTGTACGTGCACCTACTCTGGGCCGTGGCGCGGCCCGACGTTCGGGGCCTTCGCCTGCACCCCTCAGGCTTCCACCGCCTCTCGACGGTGTGGCTCGAAGCACCGACCCCGCGCCCCTGAGCGCCCGCCGCGCCGGGCGGCGGCTATCTCTCCAGCCAGGCGACCACACGGCCCGCCCGCGATTGCGTGGGCGCGCGTGCCCGTGTTACAAAGGGCCGTGCCCCCGTCCCGTCTGGGGGCTCCTGTCTTTCAGGAACCGTATGCCGACGATCGCGGAGACCACCGTCGAGAAGATCCACTGGGTGTTCCCCGAACACGCGGGGGCGCCCGGGCAGATCCACGGCGGCCGGATGATGGAGTGGATCACCGAGGCCGGCACGCTGACGGCGGCCCGCCTGGCCCACGGCAACGTCGTGCTGGGGGCGATGGACGACATCGACTTCCTCCATCCGGTCAAGGTGGGTGAGATCGCTATCCTGCGCGCCCAGGTGGAATACGTGGGGCGCACCTCGCTCGAGGTGGGGGTGCGGGTGTGGGCGGAGAACGTCGCCACGGCTGAGCGCAGCGTCACCCTGAACTCCCATCTGGTCTTCGTCAGTGTGGACGAGGACGCCCGTCCGCGATCCGTCCACGACAAGATCGCGCCGGCCGACGCGGCCGAGGAGGCGCTCGTCGAGGCCGCCCGCCGGCGGCGCGAGCAGCGTCTGGTCCGCTTCGCCCAGAAGGCGGCGCGCGTCAGCGACACCGGGAGTGACGACGACATCCGGTGGCGGTTCGAGTCGGTGCGGCCCGTGCTCCCCGAAGATGCCCTGTTCGGCAACATGCTGTTCCCCGGCAAGATGCTGCGGGCGCTCGACGAGGCGGGCGGGATCCTGTCGATGCGCTACTGCCGGGGTCTGGTGATGACCGCGTGCCTGGACGCCATGGACTTCTACTCGCCGATCTTCACGCGCGAGGTGGTCACGTTCAAAGCCGGGTTGAATCACGTCGGGACCTCCTCGCTCGAGATCGGCGTCAAGGTCCTGGCGGAAAAGCCCTGGACCGGCGAGATACGCCACGCGTGCACGGCCTTTCTGACCTTCGTGCACCTCGGGCCCGATCGGCGGCCGCGCCCATGCCCGCCGTTCACGCCGGAGACCCCGGCCGAGCGGCGGCGTTGGGACGCGGCCCTGGCGCGACGCGAGCTGCGCCTGGAGCGGGTGAAGCGGCTCCAGGCCGCCATTGGAGGTTAGGGCGATGTCAGGACACTCTCGCTGGGCCCAGATCAAGCGGAAGAAGGCCAAGACCGACGTCCAGCGCGGCAAGCTGTTCTCCAAGATCCTGCGCGAGATCACGGTGGCCGCTCGCAGCGGCGGCGGCGACCCCAAGGCCAACATGCGCCTGAAGGCGGCCATCGAGGCCGCCAAAGAAGCCAACATGCCGCAGGAGAACATCAAACGGGCCATCCAGAAGGGCACGGGGGAACTGCCGGGCGAGGCGTACGAGGAGATCACGTACGAGGGGTACGGCGCCGGCGGCGTGGCCCTGATGATCCGGGTCCTCACCGACAACCGCAACCGCACGGCGCCCGAGCTCCGGCACACCTTCGAGAAGTTCGGCGGCCACATGGGCTCCTCGGGCGCCGTGGCCTGGATGTTCGACCGCAAGGGGGTGATCCAGGTCGACGCCGAGAAGATCGGCGAGGACGACCTCCTGGCCCAGGCGCTGGACGCCGGCGCCACCGACATGAAGCGCGTGGAAAAAGTTTTCGAGATCACCACCGCTCCTGGTGAAATGGACGCGGTACGCGCCGGGCTCGAGAAGAACCGCGTACCGGTGCTCCAGGCAGAGGTGATGTTCGTCCCGCAGTCGACCGTCCGGGTCGAGGGCAAGGACGCACCCGCGGTCCTGCGCCTCGTCGAGGCGCTTGAGGAGCTGGACGACGTCCAAGCGGTTTACGCGAACTACGACATTCCGGACGAGGTCATCGAGGCCATTTCGGCCGCCTGAGCGGCCGGCAGGCGGCCCCGGCGGCGCTCGCGTGCTCGGCATCGACCCGGGCCTCGTCGGCACCGGTTACGGCGTGATCGAGTCGGCCCCCGCCGGCGTCACCGTGCTGGACTCCGGCGTCATCGAGACGCGGGCCGACCTGGCGCTCGAGGAGCGCGTCCGGGCCATCTACGACGGCGTGTGGCGCCTGCTCGACAAGCATGCGCCGACCGCGCTCGTTCTCGAGGACCTCTACTCGGAGTACCGCTTCCCCCGCACGGCGCTCCTCATGGCCCACGCGCGCGGCGTGGTCTGTCTGGCTGCTGGCCAGCGGGACATCGCGGTGCTGCCGCTGGCGCCCGCCGAGGTCAAACGCACCGTCACCGGCAACGGCGCCGCCGCCAAGGAGCAGATCCAGCGCGGCGTGCAGCGGTTGCTGGGCCTAGCCGAGCCGCCCCGCTCCTCCCACGTGGCCGACGCGCTGGCGCTGGCGCTCACGGGTCTGTCCCGCCTCGGGCACCTCCGGTGATCGCGTCGCTCACGGGTCGGCTTCGCCGCCGCCTCGAGGACCGGATCGTGCTGGAGACGGGGGGCATCGGCTACGAGGTCTTCCTGCCGCCCATCGTGCTGCGCGAGCTCGACCACCTCACGGCGGACGACGGCGACAAGGCGAGCGAGCTGAGCCTCGTCACCCATTACCATGCCACCCGCGATCAGCCGCGCCCAGTGCTCATCGGCTTCACGGCCGAGCTCGACAAGGAGTTCTTCGAGAAACTCATCACCGTGAAGGACATGGGACCGATGGTGGCCGCCCGGGCGCTGGCCGTGCCGGTGGCGGAGGTGGCGGCGGCGATCGCCCGCCAGGACGAGAAGTATCTGCGCTCGCTGCCCGGGATCGGCCCCCAGAAGGCCAAGAACATCGTGGCCCAGCTCCACGGCAAGGTGGCGAAGTTCGCGCTGGTGGCGGGCCCGGCCGCCGGGGGTGAGCCGGCGCCGGTGACGATCGGCCCGCCCCCGGAGGGCGACGGGCTCCGGGAGCTCGTCTGGGAGGTCCTCGTCAAGCAGCTGGGCCACCGTCCGAGCGAGGCCTCGCAGCTCATCGAGGACGCCTTCCGGCGCCGGCCGGCCATCGGGAGCGCCGAAGAGCTGTTCGACGAGATCTACCGGGGGGCCAAGACCTCGTGAGCGCGGCCGCGGCGCCCGACGACGCGAAGATCCTCAGCCGGGTGGCGGCGCCGGAGGAGGCGCAGTTCGAGCGCCAGCTCCGCCCGCGTTCCTTCGACGAGTACGTGGGACAGGAGCAGGCGGTGGCCAGCCTCCGCGTGTCGGTCGAGGCAGCCCGGCGGCGTGGCGAGTGCGTGGACCATGTGCTCCTCTACGGTCCGCCCGGCCTCGGCAAGACGACGCTGGCGGGCGTCATCGCCAACGAGATGACCACCAATCTGGTGACGACGTCGGGACCGGCCATCGAGCGCGGCGCCGATCTGATGGGCATCCTCACCAACCTCAACGAGAACGACGTGCTGTTCATCGATGAGGTGCACCGGCTGCCTCGGGCCGTGGAGGAGCTGCTCTATCCGGCGATGGAAGACTTCGCCGTCAACTTCGTCATCGACCGGGGCATGCACGCGCGCACGCTGAAGTACGCGCTGCACCCGTTCACGCTGGTCGCCGCCACCACGCGGCCCGGCATGCTTTCGGCGCCCCTCCGCGAGCGCTTCGGGATCTTCCATCACCTCGACTTCTACTCGGAGCCGGAGCTGGAGCGCATCGTGACGCGCTCGGCCTCGATCCTCGGCGCCGCCATCGATGCCGCCGGCGCCGCCGAGATCGCCCGCCGCGCGCGCGGCACGCCGCGGATCGTCAACCGGCTGCTCCGGCGCGTTCGCGACTACGCCCAGGTGACCGGCGACGGCGCGATCACCTCCGGGATCGCCCACGACGCCCTCGATCGCGAGGGAGTGGACGCCCGCGGGCTCGACCGCCTCGATCGCCGCTTCCTGGCCGCGATCATCGAGCACTACGGAGGCGGCCCGGTCGGGATCGAGGCGGTGGCGGCGACCATCAATGATGAGGCAGAGTCGCTCACTGAGCTGGTGGAGCCGTACCTCCTGAAGATCGGGCTCCTTGTCCGCACCCCCGGGGGACGGCGCGTGACCCGCGAGACCTACGCGCACCTGGGCAAGCAGCCTCCGGCGGGGGCCTCGGCCACGGGCCAAGGCGGGTTGTTCGAATGAGCGATGTCGGCAAGCTCCTGATCGTCTTCGGGCTCCTGATCGCCGCCGCCGGGGCGGCCCTGGCGCTGGCGGGGCGGATCCCCTGGGTCGGGCGGCTGCCGGGCGACATCTATATTCAGCGCGGCAACTGGACCTTCTACTTCCCGCTGGCGACCTCCCTCCTGCTGAGCGTCGTCCTGACGCTCCTGTTCTGGTTGATCGGCCGCCGGTGAGGATCCTCGTCGGAGTGCTGGCGCTCCTGGCGGTCCTCACGGTCCCCGCCTCGGCGTCGGACGCCATCCGCGTGGCCCTCCAGGAGTCCGTCCGCCTGACCGAGTTGCGCGGCACCGATATCGAGATCTCGGCGCTGCCCGCCGGCGGGCCGGGCGAGCCCGGCCGCTGCGACGGCTGCCCCCGCTGGCGCGCGGATATCGTGCGCGCGGTGTGGGCGGGCCCGGCCATCGAGATCGCCGGTTACCGGGCCCCCGCGTTCCGGCTGCGCAGCGAGCAGCCCATGCGCCTGGGCGGGCGGGAATATGGCCCGGCGGTGGACCTGCTGCTGAACGGTGAGGGCTTCGCGATCGTCAACGAGCTGCCGCTCGAGGAATACCTCGTGGGCGTGGTGCGCGCCGAGGCCGGCGAGGCCTGGCCCCGGGAGGCGCTCCGGGCCCAGGCGATCGTCGCCCGCACCTACGCCGCCTACCGCCGCATCATCGGCGCGGGCAAGCCCTACCACATCACCGCGTCCACCGCGCACCAGCAGTACGCCGGGCGCGTGCCGCCCTCGTCTCCGATCTGGGGCGCGGTGCGGGAGACCGCTGGACAGGTGCTGCGCTGGGAGGGTGAGCTGTTCCCGGCCTTCTATCACACCGAGAGCGGCGGCTACACGGAGGACCCGCGCACCGTGTTCGCGGCGCCCAACATGCCGGCCCTCAAGCCGGTGGTCTGCCAGTTCTCGGCGGGCTCGCCGCATTTCTACTGGACCCTCGACCTCCGCCTGGCCCAGCTCAGCGAGCTGCTGCGTCGCAACGGGACGGACGTGGGGACCGTGCGGGCCATCGAGGTGACGGAGCGGACGCCGTCGCTGCGGGCGACCCTCGTCAGCGTGCGGGGCACGCACGGCGTGGTCCGGCTGCGGGGCAACGACTTCCGCCGCATCGTCGGCTACGACACGCTCAAGAGCACGCTCTTCGCGGTCGCCGTGGACCGCGAGGTGGCGCGCTTTGCCGGCCGGGGCTACGGCCACGGCGTGGGTCTCTGCCAGTGGGGCGCCAAGGGCATGGCCGAGCAGGGCTACGCGGCCCGCAAGATCCTCGAGTTCTACTATCCGGGCACGATGCTCGGCTTCCTCGACAGGCGCTGACGCCATCACGATCAGCTGGGCGGACTTCGAGAAGGTGGACATGCGCGTGGGCGTCGTGACCGACGTCCGGGAGTTTCCCGAGGCGCGCCGTCCCGCCTACCGGCTCTGGATCGACTTCGGCTCCCTGGGCGTCAAGCGCTCCAGCGCGCAGATCACGCGCCACTACCGCCCGGAGGACCTCATCGGCCGGCGCGTCGTCGCCGTCGTGAACTTCCCGCCGAAGCCGATCGGCCCGTTCGTGTCGGAGGTGCTGGTGCTGGGGGCCTATGACGAGGTCGGCGAGGTGATCCTGCTCCATCCCGACGCGCCCGTCGCCCCGGGCGCCCGGATCGGGTAGAGTCCGCGGTCATGAAGCTCAAGGATCGGATCGCGCTCGTCACCGGCGGCGGGTCGGGCATCGGTCGCGCCATCGCCCGGCTCTTCGCCGAGGAGGGCGCGCGCGTCGTCGTCAACGACCTGAACCTCCCCGCCGCCGAGCAGACGGTGGCGGCGATGGGAGCGGCGCGGGGCCGCGCCGTCCGCGCCGACGTCGCCGACAGCGCGCAGGTGCGGGCCCTGTTCGCCGAGATCGAGCGCGAGTTCGGCGCTCTCGACATCCTGGTCAACAACGCCGGCATCGCCCCCGCCGGTACCGAGCGGGAGGCCATCGGCGGCAAGGCGGAGGCCCGGCTGGCCGAGCTCCTGAGCGGGCAGGGGGTCCAGACCCACTGGGACATCACGCAGGCGATGACCGACGAGGCCTGGCGCCGCATGATCGCGGTCCACCTCGATGGCACCTTCTTCTGCACCCGGGAGGCGCTCCGGTTCATGAGTCGGCGCAACCGCGGCGTGATCATCAACATGTCCAGCGTCGCCGCTCTGATGGGTCTGGAGAACGCACCGCACTACAGCGCCGCCAAGGGCGGCATCCTGGCGTTCACGCGCGCCGTCGCCCGCGAGGTCGGCTCGCAGGGCATCCGCGTGAACGCCATCTGCCCGGGCTTCATCGACACGCCCATGACGGCGCCGATCTCGCCCCTCCTGCGGACGGCCGTCCTCGGCCGCACGCCGCTCGGCCGCTGGGGAGAGCCGGGTGAGGTGGCGACCACCGCGCTCTTCCTCGCCTCCGACGACAGCTCGTTTTTCACGGGCCAGTGGCTCTCGCCCAACGGAGGACTCTTCACCGGTTAGCTTGGTCGGAGGGGGCCTCGACGGCCCCCTCCGAGGCCTCCCCCAGGAAGGATTGCGCGGGCGAAGCCCGCGCTCGAACGGTGGTTACCCCGACACGCTCCTGGACGCCGCCCGGCCGCCCGCGGCCATGTACACTGGCAGGCGGTGGAGCTGGAGGAATTCGACTACGACCTTCCACCGTGGGCGATCGCGCAGACGCCGGCGGAGTCGCGCGACGCCGCGCGCCTGCTCCTGATCGACCGCGCGCGGCGGCGGTTCACCGACTACGTGTTCGCGGACCTGCCGGATCTCCTGCGGCCGGGCGACTGCCTGGTCGTGAACAACTCCCGGGTGATCCCGGCGCGCGTCCTGGCCCGGGACGCGGCCGGCCGCCCGGTCGAGCTGCTCTTCGCCGAGCCCGAGAGCGCGCGGCGCTGGCGCGCGCTCGTCCGCCCGGGCCGGCGCTGCCGCGTCGGCGCCGAGCTGGTCGCCGGCGACGAGCCGGGCTGTCGCCTGCGCGTCGTCGGCATCGCCGACGACGGGCTGCGGATCGTGGAGCGCGCCGACGGCTCGATCGACGAGCTGCTCGATGCCTGCGGGCTGCCGCCGTTGCCGACCTATATCGTCCGCCACGCCAAGCCGGACGCCGAGGATCGAGAGCGCTACCAAACGGTGTACGCGCGGCCGCCGGGGTCGATCGCCGCGCCGACGGCGGGGCTCCACTTCACCGCGGCCGTCCTCGATCGCCTGCGGCAGCGCCGGATCGAGATCCACGAGCTCACCCTCCACGTGGGCCCCGCGACGTTCCGCCCCGTCAAGACGCGGCGCGTGGAGGACCACGTCCTGCCGCCCGAGCGCGTGGCGATCGGGGCTCGCGTCGCCGCGGCTGTCAATGCGGCCAAGGCCGAGGGCCGGCGGGTCGTGGCGGTGGGCACCACGACGACCCGCGCGCTCGAAGGCGCCACTCAGGCCGACGGCCGGGTGCGGCCGCGCGAGGGCGCGGTCGATCTCTACATCACCCCGGGCCACCGTTTCCAGGCGATCGACGCCCTGCTGACGAACTTCCACCTGCCGCGCTCGTCGCTGCTGGTCCTGGTCGCCGCCTTCGCGGAACCGGAGCTGATCATGGACGCCTACCGGCATGCGATCGCCGCCGGCTATCGCTTCTACTCCTACGGCGACGCCACGCTGATCGTATGACGCCGGGCGCAGCGTCGAGCGCCGGCTCCGCCGGCGCACACGGTTCTGGGGGAGGCCTCGGAGGGGGCCGTCGAGGCCCCCGCCGACCGGGCGACGCCACGCTGATCGTATGAACCGAGCGCCGGCCCGGCCCGGGCGCCCGTCGATGCGGGACGGGGTCATGCGGCGTGGGAGTCCGTCGGGGTCGTGGAGGGTCTCGAGACCCGTTCGCTCCGACTCTTACGGAGCGGCTCGTGGTGTATGGATCACTGCGGCGCCGGACTTGGCCCCCGAGCGCGTGGTCGAGAGACCCACCACGACTCCGACGAGACGCCCAGGGCCGTGACGTTCGAGCTCCTCGCCACCGAGGGCGCCGCCCGCCGCGGCCGGCTCACCACGCCGCACGGCGCCGTGGACACGCCCGCCTTCATGCCCGTGGGCACGCGCGGCACCGTGAAGAGTCTCACCCCCGACGACCTGCGGGAGGCCGGCGCCCAGATCGTCCTCGCCAACACCTACCACCTGCTCCTCCGCCCGGGCCACCAGATCGTCCGGGAGCTCGGGGGACTGCATCGCTTCATGGCCTGGGACGGTCCGATCCTGACGGACTCCGGCGGCTTTCAGGTCTTCAGCCTCGCCAAGCTGCGGAAGATCACCGAGGCCGGCGTGGAGTTCCGGTCCGACGTGGACGGCTCCACCCACTTCCTCTCACCCGAGCTGAGCATCGAGGTGCAGCAGGCGCTGGGCGCCGACATCATCCATCCGCTGGACGAGTGCCTGGCTTACCCGGCCAGCCGCCAGGAAACCGAGCGCTCGCTGGCACTCACGCTCGGATGGGCGCGCCGCTCCCAGGCGGCCCGCGCTGGGGGAGCCCAGGCCCTCTTCGGCATCGTGCAGGGCGGCACCTGGCAGGACCTGCGCCGTCGCGCCGTCGAGGAGACAGTGGCGCTCGGCTTCGACGGCTACGCGATCGGCGGCATGGCGGTGGGCGAGCCGAAAGGGGCGATGTATGACCTCACCGAGCTCGTCGCCGGCCTCCTGCCGGCGCGCCAGCCGCGCTACCTCATGGGCGTCGGCAAACCGGAGGATCTCGTCGAGGCGGTGGCGCGCGGCGTGGACCTGTTCGACTGCGTCCTGCCCACCCGCAATGCGCGCAACGGCCAGGCCTTCACCGGGGCGGGCCCGCTCACCATCAAGCAGGCGCAGTACACGCGCGATCCGCGTCCGCTCGACGAGGCGTGTCGGTGTTACGCCTGCCGCCGCTTCTCGCGGGCCTATCTCCGTCACCTCTTCGTCTCCGACGAGCTCCTCGCCTACCGGCTGCTGACGCTCCACAACCTGCACTTCTTCCTGGGTCTCGTGGCCGCGATGCGGACGGCGCTGGAAACGGGCGCCTTCGCCCGATTCAAGGCTCGGTTTTTCGAGCGCGATCCTGTATCATTCCCCGACGTCTCGCTCGACGCTGAACGGAGGCCCGACCCTTCATGAACGTCGCCCATGCCGCCGAGCTTGCGTTCGCCTCGTCCTTCCCGCCGGGCGGCGGAGGCGGAGCCGGGAGCGGCGCCTTTCTCACGCAGATCGTCTTCTTCGCCGCCATCTTCGCCATCTTCTACTTCCTGCTCATTCGGCCTCAGCAGCGGCAGCGCCGCGAGCGTGAGCAGCTGCTGGCCGCGCTCAAGAAGGGCGACCGCGTGGTGACGTCCAGCGGGCTGCACGGGACCGTCACGGGGCTCACCGAGCAGACGGTGACGTTGCGCGTCGCCGACCAGGTGAAGCTGGAGTTCGATCGGAGCGCCGTCGCGCGGATCGTCGAGGGTCAGGCCGACCGCGATGCCTAGGCGCCTGTGGTTCCGCATCGCCTTCGTCGCCGTCGTCGCCGCGGGCTCGATCTGGTACCTCTACCCGCCGAAGAAGACGATCAACCTCGGCCTCGATCTCCAGGGCGGGATCCACCTGGTCCTGGGCGTGGAGGCGGCCACGGCGATCGCGAACCAGACCGAGCGGGTCGCCGAGACCTTCAAGGCCGCGCTGGAGCAGAAGGGCATCGGCGTGACCCACGTCGCCCGGGCGGGCAACGCGGCGATCGAGGTCCAGCTGGCCGCGCCCCAGACCTGGAACGACGCACTCACGGTGGCCAACGAGTTCGGCACCTACGAGCGGCGGGACGAGGACCAGGCCAACGGCCGCTTCCGGCTGGTGCTGAGTATCCGCGAGGTCAGCCGTCTCCACGACCTGGCCGTGCGGCAGGCCGTCGAGACGATCCGCAACCGCGTGGACCAGTTCGGGGTCGCCGAGCCTACCATCACGCGTCAGGGTGAGGACCGCATCCTCATCCAGCTGCCGGGCGTGCAGGACCCCGAGCGCGCCAAGGCGCTCATCGGCAAGACCGCGCTGCTGGAGTTCAAGCTGCTGGACGAGCGGACGTCGGTGGAGGACGCGCTGGCCGGGCGGCTGCCCGCGACGTCCGAGATCCTCTACCAGCGGCGGGTCGACAAGCAGACGAAGGCCGAGCACAAGGTCCCCTTCGTCGTCCAGAAGCGCACGCTGCTCACCGGCGCCGAGCTCAACCGCGCCGAGGTGCAGGCGGACCCGAACTCGCCCGGCAACTGGCAGGTGGCGATCGAGTTCAACGCCACCGGCACCAAGATCTTCGGCGAGGTGACCGAGCAGAACGTGGGCAAGCATCTGGCCATCATTCTCGACGGCAACGTGTACTCGGCCCCGCGGATCAACGAGCGCATCCCCGGCGGGCGGGCGGTCATCACGGGCCAGTTCACCGTCGACGAGGCGCGTGACCTCGCCATCGTGCTCCGGGCG
Organism: Candidatus Rokubacteria bacterium 13_1_40CM_69_27; assembly: GCA_001917535.1. Taxonomy (GTDB): domain Bacteria; phylum Methylomirabilota; class Methylomirabilia; order Rokubacteriales; family CSP1-6; genus MNEF01. The sequence goes on along the minus strand of MNEF01000020.1, from coordinate 64,590 downwards.
GGCGCGCTGCCGGCGCCGGTGAAGATCCTCGAGGAGCGGACGGTGGGGCCCTCGCTCGGCGCCGACTCGATCCGCCAGGGGCTCATCGCGATCACGACCTCGGCGGCTGTCGTCTTCGTCTTCATGCTCTTCTACTACCGTCTGTCGGGGCTGATCGCCGACGTCGCCCTCGGCCTGAACCTCCTCATCCTGTTCGCCTGCATGGCGGCCTTCGGGGCCACGCTCACGCTGCCCGGCCTGGCCGGCATCGCCCTCACCGTCGGCATGGCCGTGGACACCAATATCCTCATCTTCGAGCGGATCCGGGAGGAGCTGCGCGTGGGGAAGACGCCCCGCTCGGCCATCGACGCGGGGTTCACCCGGGCGCTGCGGACGATCATCGACACTCATCTGACCGTCATGGTCACGGCGGCGATCCTCTACAACTTCGGCACGGGGGCGGTGAAGGGCTTCGCCGTCTCGCTCTTCGTCGGCCTGGCCGCCAGCCTGTTCACCGCCTACTTCTTCACGCGGCTCCTGTTCGATCTGATCTTCGTGCGTCGCCAGAAGCTGCAGGTGATCTCGATATGATCGAGCGGGTTGGTCGGAACCTGGTTCGAGCGCCGGCTCTGTCGACGCAACCATTGGGGGAGGCTCGGAGGGGGGCCGCGAGGCCTCCCTTCGACTATGAATCTCGGAGGGGGCCGCGAGGCCTTCTCCGACCAGGGATCTCGGAGGGGGCCATCGAGGCCCCCGCCGACGAGATATGATCGAGATCTTCCGGAACCCGAACTACGATTTCATCGGCAGGCGCAAGTGGGCATATATCGTCTCGATCGTCTTCACCCTGCTAGGGTTGGTCTCGATCGGCGTCAAGGGCGGCCTCCGCTACGACATCGACTTCACCGGGGGGACGCTGATCCAGGTTCGGTTCGACGAGCCCCCGGCCATCGACAAGATCCGGGCCAGCCTGGGCCAGATCGGGCTCGGTGAGAGCGTGATCCAGCAGTTCGGAGACCCCCGCGAGTACATCCTCCGCATGCCGCTCACCGCCACCAGCCCCGAGGAGATCGGGCGCCGGGTGCAGGCCGCGCTGAGCGCCGACCCCGCCCTCGGCCGGCTCGACATCCGGCGGGTGGAGTTCGTGGGGCCCCAGGTGGGGCGCGATCTGCAGCTGCAGGCGATCTACGCGGTGCTGGCGGGACTGGTGGGCATCCTGCTGTACATCGCGGTGCGCTTCGACCTCAAGGGGGGCGTGGCGGCGGTGATCGCCGTCTTCCACGACGTGCTGGTCTGCCTCGGCGCGATATCGCTGACGAACCGGGAGTTCTCGCTGCCGGTGCTGGCCGCTCTGCTCACGATCATCGGCTACTCGGTGAACGACACCATCGTCGCTTACGACCGCCTGCGCGAGAACCGGGGCAAGCTCGCCCAGCAGAAGGGCTTCTCCTTCGCCCAGCAGATGAACAACGCCGTCAACCAGACGCTCTCGCGGACGGTGCTGACCTCGCTCACCACCTTCTTCTCGGCCGCCGTCCTCCTCTTCTTCGGGGGCAAGACCCTGGAGGACTTCGCCTTCGTGCTCTTCGTGGGGGTCATCACGGGGACATACTCGACGACCTACATCGCGGCCGCCATCGTAGTGGACTGGACCAGCTACGTGGAAGGGAGGCTCCGGCGGGCCAAAAAAGCCGTGGCCAAGGCCTGAGCAGCGTGTAAAATCGTATGTTTAACCAGAGGTGTTTACGCGGTGACTCAACTGCAGACCCTGCTGGAGGAGATTCCTAAGTACCAGCCAGGCGCGGACCTGGAGGTGCTGGACCGCGCCTACCACTTTTCCGAGGCTTTCCATCAGGGTCAGCAGCGCGCCTCGGGCGAGCCGTACCTGTCGCACCCTCTCGAGGTGGCCAACCTCCTCGTCACCTTCAAGATGGACGTCACCACGGTCACCGCCGGCCTGCTCCACGACGTCCTCGAAGACACCCGGGCGACCAAGGGCGATCTTGAGCGCGAGTTCGGCAAGGAGATCGCCGACCTGGTGGACGGGGTGACCAAGCTCAGCAAGCTCGCCTTCTCGTCCCGCGAGGAGCGTCAGGCCGAGAACTTCCGCAAGATGCTGGTGGCCATGGCCCGAGATCTCAGAGTGCTGATGATCAAGCTGGCTGACCGGCTGCACAACATGCGGACGCTGGACTATCTGCCGTCGGAGAAGGCCCGGAAGGTCGCCCAGGAGACCCTGGACATCTACGCGCCGCTGGCCCACCGGCTCGGCATGGCCAAGGTGAAGGCCGAGCTGGAGGACCTGGCGCTCCGCGCCCTCCACGCCGAAGCCTACGTCGATCTCCAGCGGCGCGTGGCCAAGCGCCGGCTGGAGCGCGAGGCGGAGATCAACCAGGCCATCGCCATCCTCGAGAAGAAGCTGGCCGAGGTGGGCATCGAGGCCCAGATCCGCGGCCGCCCGAAGCACTTCTACTCCATCTGGAAGAAGATGCACGATCAAGGCCGCGAGTTCGACGAGATCTACGATCTGACGGCGGTTCGGGTGATCACCAACTCCGTCCGTGATTGTTACGGCGCGCTGGGCGTCATCCACTCCCTCTGGAAGCCCGTGCCCGGCCGGTTCAAGGACTTCATCGCGATGCCCAAAGTGAACATGTACCAGTCGCTCCACACGACCGTCATCGGTCCTAAGGGCGATCCGGTGGAGATCCAGATCCGTACCTGGGACATGCACCGGATCGCCGAGGAAGGCATCGCCGCCCACTGGCTCTATAAGGAGAAGAAGGCCGGAAAGGACAAGCTCGACGAGTCTCTGCTGTGGCTGCGGCAGCTCCTGGAGACCCAGCAGGACATGAAGGACCCCCGCGAGTTCCTCGACACCGTGCGGGTCGATCTGTTCCCCGACGAGGTCTACGTCTTCACGCCCAAGGGCGACGTCAAGGCGCTGCCCGAGGACTCGACTCCCATCGACTTCGCCTACGCCGTGCACACCAAGGTCGGCGAGCACTGCGTGGGGGCCAAGGTGAACGGCAAGCTGGTGCCGCTCCGCACCACCCTCAAGCAGGGCGACATCGTGGAAATCGTCACGTCGCCGAACCAGCATCCCAGTCGCGACTGGCTCCAGATCGTGAGGTCGACCCGCGCCCGGTCGAAGATCAACCAGTGGCTCAAGACCGAGGAGCGGACGCGGTCGATCGAGCTGGGGCGGGAGCTGCTCGAGCGGGAGGCCAAGAAGTACCGGCTCAATCCCTCGACGCTCCTCGGTGGCGACGAGGCCAAGAAGATCGCGGCCGATCTCGGCCTGCCCGGCGTGGACGACATGCTGGCCTCCATCGGCTACGGCAAGACCTCGGTCCAGCAGATCCTCAACAAGCTCGCGCCCACGGCGGTGCTCGAGGCCCCCGACAAGCCCAAGACGGCGGCGACCCGGCCCAAGGCGGAGCAGGGCGTCCGCATCCGGGGCGTGGAGGACCTGCTCGTACGGTGGGCGAAGTGCTGCAACCCGCTGCCGGGCGACCAGATCGTGGGCTTCATCACCCGCGGCCGCGGCCTCACCGTTCACACACGGGACTGCCTCACCGTGGCCAAGAGCGTCCTGGACCGGGAGCGATTGGTGAACGTCGAGTGGGACGTCGAGGAGCCCGCCAAGCGGCCCGTCCGCATCGCCGTCTACATCGGGCGGGACCGCCCGGGGCTGCTCTCCGAGATCACCGGCGCCATCTCGTCGAAGAACGGCAACATCACTAAGGCCGAGGTGATGGTCACCGACGATCGGCGCGGCATCAACAACTTCGTGGTCGAGGTCGCCGACCTTGAGCAGCTCCAGGGGATCATGGCGGCCATCCGCGAGGTGCCCGACGTCGTCAACGTCGAGCGGGTGCGGGGGCTCTAGCGTCGGAGGGGCCTCGCGGGCCCCCTCCGGATTCATAGTCGGAGGGGGCCGCGCGGCCCCCTCCGAACCACCCCAGAGGTGGCGTCGGCGGAGCCGGCGCTCGAAGCGGCGATGAGATGACGCGGCGGGAATTCGAGGCGCTGGTAGAGCGGGCTCTGCGGCGCCTGCCCAAGAAGTTCAAAGACAAGCTGGCGAACGTCGCGGTCGTCGTCGAGGACTGGGCGGACGATGAGACCCTCCGCGACGTCGGCATCGAGCCGCCGGACACCCTGTACGGGCTCTACCGCGGCGTCGAACTCACGCGCCGTGACTCAGCCTACGGTAACGTCCTGCCCGACACCATCACCATCTACCAGGGGCCGATCGAGGAGGATTGCGCCGACCCCGAGGAGATGACCGAACTGGTCCGGGAAACCGTCATCCACGAGATCGGCCACTACTTCGGCCTCGACGACGAGACGATGCACCGGATCGAGGAGGACGAGGACTAGCCGCAGGGTTCAACGACCTTTCACGAGTCCGAAGAGCGTCTCACGCCGTCGACGCGCGACATGCACCGCGCGCTCGTCAGCCTGATGGAAGAGACGTAGCCTAGATCGGTCGCCCGTCGCTGCGCGGGCCGAGGGGAGACGTGTCTCCGTCCCCCTCTCGGGTCATTCCCCCGAAGTGTTCTAGTTCCCGCCCGTAAGTTTTCTCTTGACAGGGAGTTTCAATAGTTCTTAAGGTTTCAGCAGGCGCTGAAAGGCATGGAGCAAGAGAAAGATGCTGAAATCCGCAGAGATCCGGCGGCAGGCGGGCCAGCGACTGCGGGATCTGTTCCCCCAGGCCAAGGGGTGGGAGGAGAGTGCCGACGTGCCGATCGGAGGCCAGACCGCGGATTTGATGGTCAAATTCCGTTTGGGCGAGCAGGAGCGCGTTCTCGTGCTTGAGGTCTGCTCCCTCGGTCAGCCGCGGCAGATCCGGGCCGCCGTGACGCGGCTCACCGAGGTCCGGCGCGAGATGCCGACGGCCTACCCGCTGGCGACGGCCGTCTACATCGGTCCCCAGAGCGCCCGCATCCTCAAGAGCAACAACCTGGGCTACCTGGACCTTTCCGGCAACTGCTACCTCGCGCTCGAAAACGTCCTCGTCGAGAAGGAGGGCAAGCGCAACGTGCGGCCCTCCACGCGTCCCCTGCGCTCACTTTTCGCCCCGCGGGCGACCCGCGTGGTGCGCGGGCTCCTCGCCGAGCCCGGGCGGGCCTGGCGGCTCGAGGAGTTGTCCCGCGCGGCCGAGGTGAGCCTGGGCCACGCGCACAACGTCGTGAAGCGACTCGAGGAGTTGGCGTGGGTGGAGCGCGACGACCGCCAGCGGATCCGACTCACCAAGCCCGCCGACCTGCTGGAGAACTGGGGCGAGTCCTACACCTATCGCGACAACGAGATCCTCTCGTACCTCATCCCCGAGCGGGTGACGCGCAAGTTCATGAGCGACCTGGCCCGGGCGGCGGAAACGGCGGGCCGGCGCTACGCCTTCACCCTGAACGCCGGTCTCTCGCTGGTCGCGCCCCACATGCGGATCCCGGCGGTGCACTGCTATCTCGAAGGCGACCCGGCCCCGGTCATCACCGCGCTCGGGCTCCAGCCCACGACGGAGACCGAGGCCACGCTGCATCTCCTCGCGCCCTACGATCCGGGCGTCTTCTACGGCGCGCTTGAAAAGGGGGGCTTGAAGGTCGTGTGCCTCCCCCAGCTCTACGTCGATCTCCTGCGCTACGAGCGCAAGGGCGCCGAGCAGGCCGAACATCTACGCCGCGAGGCGATGGGCTACTGAGGAGCCCTGAAGGGAGGTGAGCTCATCCATGAAGAAAAAGGCGACGAAGAAAAAGAAGAAGTAGCGCCGTGCCAGCGGTGGACGCGTCCCAAGGGAGGAGGTGAGACGGTAGATGGCCAAGAAGAAGAAGTCAGCCAAGAAGAAGAAGTAGCACCCGCTTCACAGGTGGGGGGTGGCGGCCTCCCACCTTGCAACCAGCCGGGAGGGGGCTATGCCCCCTCCCGTTGTGCTCATGTACTTAAATGACCTTCGTGACCTTGCCCGCCTTGAGGCAGCGGGTGCAGACCCGGACGCGCTGCGCCCTGCCCGCGACGAGGGCCCGCATCGCGACGAGATTCGGCAGCCAGCGCCGCTTGGTGAGCTTGTGCGCGTGACTGATCTTGTGACCGACCGCGGGCCCTTTCCCGCAGATGTCGCACCGCCGAGCCATGCCTGCTCCTTCGGGTCTGGGTGGGATCGTCCGGGACGGAGACTCCTTATAGCACAGCGGGGCGCATGAGGCAAAAAGGAGGCCCCTCGGGCCTCGCCACGTCGCTGCAGTACCTCAAGGGGGTCGGGCCCCAGCGCGCCGCATTGCTCGCCAAGAAGGGGCTCACCACCATCGAGGACGCGCTCTTCTTCGTGCCCCTGCGTCACGAGGATCGGACGCGGCTGACGCCCTTCCAGAAGCTCCAGCCGGGCCAGACGCATACCTGCTCGGGCGTCATCGTCGGCCTGAGCCCGCCCCCGCCCGGGCGCTCGCGCGTCCCATTCTCCGCGATGCTCCGCGACGAGAGCGGCTACGCCACCGCGAGCTGGTTCGGCGCCAGCTACCTCTCGCGCGTGGTCAAGCGGGGCCAGCGCCTCGTGCTCCACGGCAAGGTGGCGCGCTTCAAGGGAGCGATCGTGCTGCAGCACCCGGACTTCGAGATCGTGGAGTCGGACGGCGACGACCGGCTCCACACCGGCCGCCTCGTCCCCGTCTACTCGACGACGGAGGGGCTCACCCAGCGCCCGCTGCGCCGGCTGATGTGGAACATCGTGGAGGGCTTCGCCGGGGACGTGTCGGAGATCCTCCCCGAGGCGGTACGACGGCGGCGCGGCCTCGTCCCCCTCGCCACCGCGCTCCGGGACGCGCACTTCCCGGAGACGGAGGCGGCGCAGGCGGTCGCCCGGCGCCGCCTGGCGTTCGACGAATTCCTCTTCCTCCAGCTCGGGCTGGCGGTCCTCAGATCGCGGACGACGCGCGCCCAGGGCATCGCCCTGAACCCCCGCGGCCAGCTGGTGGCGGGCCTGCGGGCGGCGCTGCCCTACGCCCTCACGGGGGCCCAGGAGCGCGTGTGGGAAGAGATCCGGAAGGACATGGCCGCGCCCTTCCCGATGCACCGCCTGCTCCAGGGCGACGTCGGCTCCGGCAAGACGATCGTCGCCGCCCACGCGGTGCTCACCGCCGTGGAGGCGGGCTACCAGGCGGCGGTGATGGCGCCCACGGAAATCTTGGCCGAGCAGCACTTCATGACCTTCCGGCAACTCCTGGAGCCGCTCGCGGTCTCGGTGACGCTGCTCACCTCGGCGCTCCCGTCCCGCGAGCGGGCGCGCCGCCGCACGGCGCTGGCCGCCGGGGAGATCGCGTGCGTGGTGGGCACGCACGCTCTCGTGCAGGAGGGCGTGGAGTTCCGGCGGCTGGGCCTCGCGGTCGTGGACGAGCAGCACCGGTTCGGGGTGGCCCAGCGCGCGCGCCTCAAGGCCAAGGGCGAGCGCCCCGACATGCTGGTGATGACGGCCACGCCCATTCCCCGCACCCTGGCCCTGACCCTCTACGGCGATTTGGACGTGAGCGTGCTCGACGAGCTGCCGCCGGGCCGGCGTCCGGTCAAGACGGTGGCTCGCACCGAGACCAAGCGCCCGGAGATCTACGCGTTCCTGCGGGAGCAGGTGCGCGAGGGGCGACAGGTCTACGTGGTTTATCCCCTCGTCGAGGAGTCGGAGGCCGTCGACCTCAAGGCCGCCACCGACATGGCCCGCCACCTGGCCCGGGACGTCTTTCCCGATCTCACGGTGGGGCTCCTGCACGGGCGGCTCGGGTTCGACGAGAAGGACGCGATCATGCGGCGCTTCAAGGCCCGCGAGATCCAGATCCTGGTCTCGACCACCGTCATCGAGGTGGGCATCGACGTGCCCAACGCCTCCGTGATGCTCGTGGAGCACGCCGAACGCTTCGGCCTCTCCCAGCTCCACCAGTTGCGCGGGCGCGTCGGCCGCGGGCCGTGGAAGTCGTACTGCATTCTCCTGCATGCCGCCAATCCCAGCGGGGAGGCGCACCGGCGCATCGAGACGCTGGTGGAGACGAACGACGGCTTCCGCATCGCCGAGGTGGACCTCGAGCTGCGCGGGCCCGGCGAATTCTTTGGCACGCGACAGTCGGGACTGCCGGCGTTTCGCGTCGCCGATCTGCTGCGCGACGCACCCCTCCTGGAAGAGGCGCGGAGCGAGGCCCAGACCATCATCGCCGCCGACTCCGAGCTGCGCGATCCGGCCCACCGGGCGTTGCGCGAGGGGTTGCTGGCGCGCTGGCGCGGCAAGCTCGGCCTCGCCTCGGTGGGCTGACGTGCGCGGCTGGCTCGGGGCGCGACAGGGGGTCCTGTCGGGTTCGCGCCTCCCATGCGTCCGCGCGGTCGGCGACTGGCGTTGCGCACGTGGCGAATCGACCCGCTGTGTCCGGCTTGATGTCATCTACGCCCGGGCGCGAGGTGCCACCGCGCGGAACGCATGGGAAGCGCTCACCCGCCACCCCCTGTCGCGCCCCGACCCGCCGCGCACGTCACCTGATCGCGTCACGGGCGGGCGGCCGGCACCGGCGCGATGAGGATCCTCGCGGGAGCGCTGAAGGGCCGGCGGCTCGTCACGCCGCGCGGTCCGGCAACGCGCCCGACCACCGACCAGGTCCGGCTCGCCCTCCTGGATGCGCTGGCTCCCTGGCTCGAGGGCGCCCGCGTACTCGATCTCTTCGCGGGAGCCGGCGGCGTCGGCCTGGAGGCGCTCTCGCGGGGCGCCGCCCATGCCACCTTCGTGGAGCGCGATGCCCGGGCGGTGGCGGCGCTCCGGCGGAACATCGCGGCCCTCGCGCTCGAGGGCAGCGCGCGCGTGCTCCGGGAGGACGCCCTTCGCGCCCTCGAGCGGCTGGCCGGCGAGGGAGAGCGGTTCGAGATCGCCTTCCTCGACCCTCCCTACGAGACCGATCTGGCGGCGGCCACGCTGGTGGCGCTCGGCGCCGGCCCGGTGACGGGGCCGGCCGGCGTCGTCGTGGCCCAGCATCGCACCAAGCAGCCGCCGGCCCCGGAGATCGGCGTCCTCCGCGCGTATCGAACGCGGCGATTCGGGGAGACAACCTTGACTTTCTTTCGAGCCGGAGGGTAGCTTTAAGATCTTCGCAGGCGAGCCTGATTGAGCGAGGTGAAGGTGGCCAAACGCGTGGTCTATCCCGGCACGTTCGATCCGGTGCACAACGGCCACATCGACGTCATCCAGCGCAGCCTGCGCATCTTCGACGAGTTGATCGTGGCCGTGGTCGCCAACCCGTCGAAGGAGCCTCTCTTCTCGGTGCAGGAGCGGCTGGAGATGATCGACGAGGCGACCTCGGATCTGAAGAACAACTTCCGCATCGTGGCGTTCGACGGCCTGCTCATCGACCTCGTGGCCCGCGAGCGCGCCGACTGCATCGTGCGCGGCATCCGCGCCGTCTCGGACTTCGAGTACGAATTCCAGATGGCCCTCATGAACCGCAAGCTGTCGAGCACCGTCGAGACGGTGTTCCTCATGCCCCACGAGAAGTACACCTACATCTCCTCGCGGCTTATCAAGGAGGTCGCCGGCTACGGCGCGTCGGTCGCCGGGCTGGTCCCACCGGTCGTGGAGAAGCGCCTGGCGGAGAAGTTCCCGCCGAAATCGCCGGCCTGAGCCGGCGGAGGAGCTAGAACCCGTGCTCGCGGACCGCCTGAAGAACCTTGCCCCGTCGTCGACCCTGGCCGTGCAGGCCAAGGCCAAGGAGCTGCGGGCGCGCGGCGTGAACGTGATCTCCTTCGGCGCCGGCGAGCCCGACTTCGACACGCCGGAGCGCATCAAGCAGGCGGCGATTCAGGCGCTGCGGCGGGGCCACACCAAGTACACGGAGGTCGGCGGCATCCCCGAGCTGAAGGCGGCGGTGTGCACCAAGTTCAAGCGCGACAACGGCCTCGACTACGAGCCCGCCGATGTCCTGGTCTCCGTCGGCGCCAAGCACACGCTCTTCAATATGGTGGTGGCCCTTCTGAACCCGGGCGACGAGGTGTTGATCCCGAGCCCGTACTGGGTGTCGTATCCCGAGCAGGCGCGGCTCGTCGGGGCCATGCCCATCGCGGTGCCGACGGAGGAGCGGACGGGCTTCGATCTGGATCCCGAGCAGCTGGGAGCCGCGGTGACGCCGCGAACCAAGGTCGTCATCCTGAACAGCCCCAACAACCCGACGGGCGCGGTCTTCTCGGCGCGGGCGATGGAAGCCGTCGCCCGGCTGGCCCTCGAGCGGAGGCTCTGGGTGGTCTCGGACGAGTGCTACGAGGCGCTCACCTTCGAGGGCCACCACATGTCGATCGCCCAGCTCGACCGCGAGATCAAGGCGCGGACGCTGGTGGTCAACACGTGCTCCAAGGCCTACGCGATGACCGGCTGGCGCATCGGCTACGCGGCCGGACCCCGGGAGCTGATCCGGGGGATGACGGACGTCCAGAGCCAGGTGACCTCCAACCCGTCGTCGGTCGCCCAGTGGGCGGCCGTGGAGGCGCTGGCCGGACCTCAGGACGAGATCGCCAAGATGGCGGCGGAGTTCGATCGCCGGCGGCGGATCATCGTCGAGGGCCTCCGCGCCCTGCCGGGCGTCCGCTGCGCCATGCCCACGGGCGCGTTCTACGCCTTCGCCAACGTGTCGGGACTGTTCGGCCGGCACCTGCCCGGCAGCGGCCAGGCGCTGGCGGGCTCGGCGGACGTGACGGAGTTCCTCCTCGAGCACGCCCAGGTGGCCGTCGTCCCCGGCGTGGATTTCGGCTCGGACGCTCACGTCCGCCTCTCCTACGCGACGAGCGCCGAGCTGATCCGTCAGGGCCTGGCGCGCATGCACGACGCCCTCAGCAAGCTGGAGTGACTCGCATTCGAGGCGCGCCCCGGTGACGTCACCCGAGATCGCGACGGCGGTCGAGCATGCCCGGCGCGCGAACGTCACGATGGTCATCGGCGAGAGCGACGCAGGGAAGACGACGCTGGTGACCGCGCTGGCCGAGGCGCTCGCCACCCGCGGGCTCGCGGTGGGGGTCGTGGACGCCGACCTCGGACAGTCGGAGATCGGGCCGCCCACCACGATCGGGCTCGGACGCGTGAGGGGGCCGCTGGCGCGGCTCGCCGACGCCGAGGTCGTGGCCTTACACTTCGTGGGGGCCACGTCGCCGGCGGGAAATCTGCCGGCCACACTGGGGGGCATGCGGAAGATGCTCGACCGCGCCCGCGACGCCGGCCTGGACCGCGTGCTGATCGATACGACCGGGCTCATTGCCGGCGAGCTCGGCCGTGTCCTGAAGCAGGCCAAGATCGAGCTCGCCGACCCCGATCTGGTGGTGTGTCTGGAGCGCGCGGGGGAGTGCGAGCACATCGTGCGACCGTACCGGCAGCTCGCGCGTCCCGTCGTGCTCCGCCTCCCGATCCCGGGCGCGGCGCGCAGCCGCGGCCCGGAGGAGCGCCGCCGGTACCGGCAGGGACGACTCCAGGCGTATTTCGCGTCGGCGCGTTCGGTGGCGCTGGACCTCGAGCGGATCGTTCTCCGCGGTCCCGCGGGTGAGGAGGTGGCGAGCGCGGAGGCCGCCGGCGGCGGCTTCGACTCGGCCCTGGTCGGGCTCGAGGATCGGGCGCGTGATACGCTCGGCCTGGCCGTGGTGCGCCGGATGGACGCCGAGAAGGGCACGCTACACGTCGACACGCCGGTGCCCGAGGAGCGGATCGCGGTGGTGAGGATCGGCCGGGAGACGTCCCCGGAGTGAAAGGCGAGCGGGCCGGCACGCTCGGTGCCGGCCCGCCGGGATGACTACTTGGTGCCCCCTCCGCTCGGTGACTGGGCCGGCGGGCTCGATGGCGTGCTCGGGGTCGGCGACTGCGTGGGCGGGGGCGTCGTTTGAGGTGACGCCGAGGGCGTCCGTTCGCCGGGCCGTTCACCCACCCGATCACTCTTCGATTCAGTGCATCCCGCCAGGAGGGTGGCTCCCAGGGTGAGCACGCAGAGTCCGGTGAGCAATCTTTTCATCGCGCTCCTCCTCGTTGTTAGACGTGGAATGGACCCAGGCGACTGCGTGCAATGGGAATGCCACGGGACGCCGGCTTGACAGGGTGGACGGCATCTCTAACACTAAAGCGCCCTCACCACGCTGACACGTTCAAGGAGAGTCGCGGATGAAAATCGAAGGTGCGCACGACATCCCGGTGCCCCGGCAGAAGGTCTGGGAGGCCTTCCTCGACCCCGAGCAGCTGCGTCAGGCGATTCCGGGCTGCGAGAAGCTGGAGGCCCTCGGCAACGACGAATTCCGGGCGGTTATGAAGGTCGGTGTCGGGGCCGTGAAGGGGACGTTCGAGGGCAAGGTGAAGCTCAGCGAGAAGAACGCGCCCACCTCGTACCGAATGGCGGTCGAGGGCAGCGGTGGCCCCGGCTTCGTACGCGGCGAGACGGTGGTCACGCTCAGCGACATCGACGGCGGCACCCGGGTCGCCTACAGCGCCGACGTCCACGTGGGCGGTCTCATCGCCGGGGTCGGCCAGCGGATGCTGGGGGGCGTGTCGAAAATGATGGCCGACCAGTTCTTCAACCGCATGAGCGAGCTGCTGCAGGCCGGATCATGAAGGCAGCGTTCTTCAAGGAGCACGGCGGCGCCGAGAAGATCCTCTACGACGACTACCGCGATCCCGTGCCGGAGGCGACGGAGGTCGTGGTGCGCGTCCGGGCCTGCGCCCTCAACCACGTGGACATGCTGCTGCTCGACGGACGGTTCCCGCCGCCCGAAGGCCTGCCCCACGTCAACGGCTGCGAGGTGACAGGCACGGTGGAGGCGACCGGCGCCGCCGCCACCGGCCTCAGCCGGGGGCAGCGCGTCATCATCTTCCCCGGCCTCGCCTGCGGCCACTGCGAGTACTGTCTGCGCGGTGAGCGCACGGTGTGCGTGCGCTACGGCTACCTGGGCGCCCACAAAGACGGAGGCTACGCCGAGCTGGTCAAGGCGCCGGCGGCGAACATCCTGCCGCTGCCCGACGCGATCTCGTTCGAGGCGGGCGCGGCGCTGCCACTGGCGATGCTGACGTCGTGGCACGCGCTGGTGGCTCAGGCGGAAGTACGGCCGGGCCAGACGGTCCTGGTGCAGGCGGCGGGCAGCGGCGTCGGCAGCGCCGCCATTCAGATCGCGCGTCTGTGCGGGGCCCGGGTCATGACGACGGTGGGGAGCGACGATAAGATCGAGTTCGCCCGCTCCCTGGGCGCCGAGCACGTCGTGAACTACCGCCGGCAGGACTTCGTGGACGAGGCCAAGAAGTGGACGGCCAAGCGCGGTGTGGACGTCGTGGTGGAGCACATCGGCGGCGACACCTTCGAACGCTCCGTCTCTGCGCTGACCCGGCTCGGCAAGCTCCTCACCATCGGCTCCCACGACACCCACTGGGGACGCGTCGACCTGCGGCACCTCTATTCGAAGAACCTCCGGATCATCGGGACGAACCTCGGAACGATCCTGGAGCTCCGGACGATCCTCGACCATGTGGTCGAGGGCCGTCTCCGGCCCGTGATCGACCGCGCCTTTCCGCTCAAGGAGACAGGGGCGGCCGTGCAGTACGTCCTCGACCGCAAGAACAAGGGCAAGGTGCTGCTGCTCCCGTGACGCTTGCCGGCCTGCTCGCGCGCGCCGCCCTCCGCCGCCCCGACGCCGACGCCGTCGTCGATGGCGCCCGGCGGCTGACCTATGGGGAACTGGAGCGGCTGTCGGCATCGCTGGCGGGCGGGTTCACGCGACTGGGGGTGCACAAGGGCGACCGCGTGCTCATCGCGCTCCGGAACCGCGCCGAGCACGTGCTGGCCTACTGGGCCCTCCAGCGGATCGGCGGCGTGCCCACGCCCGTGAACTTTCGGCTGGCCGCCGGCGAGATGGCCTACCTCCTGGACGACTCCGGCGCGCGGGTGGTGCTCTTCGAGGGCGCGACCGGGCCCGCCGTGCTCCCGGCGGCGCGGGGGCGCGACCTGATCCTGATATCCGCCGACCCGGACCCGCCCGTGGAGGCGGTCGCCTTCGAGTCGCTGCTGGCCGAGGGCCCGGGGCCCGACGGGGAGGCGGGGGAGGAGGACCTCTCGCTCATCCTCTACACGTCGGGAACGACCGGACGGCCCAAGGGCGTGCCCCGCACCCACCAGAACCACTATGCCGGCGCGCTGGCTCACGTCATCCAGTGCGGCTACGAGTGGGGCGAGCGCACGCTCGGCGTCATGCCTCTCTACCACACCATGGGCATCCACTCCCTCACCAGCATGGTGGCGGTCAACGGGTGCTTCGTCTGTCAGCCTGACTGGTCGGCCGCCGGCGCCCTCGGGCGGATCGCCGCCGAGCGGCTCACCGCCCTCTACCTGATCCCCACGCTCTTCTACGATCTCGTCCACGCGCCGGGGCTCGCGCCGACCGACGTCTCGTCCGTGAAGAAGCTCGCCTATGCGGGGGCGCCGATGCTGGCCCCGCTCACGGAGGCCTGCCTGAAGGCCTTCGGCCCCCGCGTCTTCGTCAACCACTACGGCTCGACGGAGATCTACACCTTCTCGGTCCGGCCCGACGTGCACCTCAAGCCCGGCTGCGCGGGGCGGCCGGGAATCCACTCGACCCTCCGGGTGGTGGTGGCCAGCACCGAGCGCCGCGTCGGCCCCGACGAGGTCGTCCCGCCCGGCCAGAAGGGCGAGATCATCGCCCGCCTCGACTCCGACGAGGCCTTCGCCGGCTACTGGAACCGGCCTGACGCCGACGCCCGGGCGCTGCGCGACGGCTGGTACTTCACCGGGGACATGGGGTACGTGGACGTCGAGGGCGAGCTGTACGTCGCCGGCCGCGTCGACGACATGATCATCAGCGGCGGCGAGAACATCCACCCTGTCGAGGTGGAGGAAGTGCTGGCCCGCCATCCCGGCGTCCGCGACGTCGCCGTCGTCGGCGAGCCCGACGAGCGCTGGGGCGAGCGCGTGGTGGCCTTCGTCGTCCCCGCCGCCCGCGACCTCACCGCGGAGACCCTCGACGGCTACTGCCGCGAGAGCCCCGACCTCGCCAGCTTCAAGCGCCCGCGGCGCATCGTCTTCGTCGAGGACATCCCCAAGACGGCGTCCGGCAAGATCCTGCGCCGGCTCCTGCGCGAGGATGGCAGCGCGCAGCCGCAGGGCGGCGGCGGAGCCGCAGGCGACGCACGCCCGAGGCGCGCCTGAGTGAATAGTGCGTGCCCGACTCCGCCCGGCCGATCGAGCGAATGGAGATGAGGTGATGAGCGCGTTCCTGAGAGTCGAACGGAAGCCGCCGGTCGCCACCGTCTGGATCGACCGCCAGGCCAAGATGAACACGATGACCGTCGCCATGCGCCACGAGTTCCCGGGCATCTTCGCGGACCTGGAGGCCGGCGACGCGATCCGGGTCATCGTGGTGCGGGGCGCCGGCGGCAAGGCGTTCAGCGCCGGCGGCGACGTGGCGGAGTTCCTCACGCTGGCCCCCGCGGACCTCGAGCAGTGGGGCGACTCCCTCACCTCCGCCGAGCGCTGCCGGAAGCCCGTCATCGCCGCCATCGACGGGTATACGATGGGGGCCGGCCTCGAGCTGGCGCTGGCCTGCGACTTCCGCGTGGCGACGGTGCGCTCGGAGTTCCAGTTTCCGGAAGTGCGGCTCGGCATGATCCCGGGCAGTGGCGGCACCCAGCGGGCCCTGCGCCTGATCGGTATGACCCGCGCCAAGCTCTTCATGATGACCGGTCAGCGGATCCCCGCCGCCCGCGCGGAGGCCTGGGGGCTCATCACCCAGGCGGTGCCCGACGATCGGCTCGACGAGGCCGTGGGGGCGCTCGCCCAGGAGCTGGCCGAGCGCGCGCCGCTGGCGCTGCGGACGCTGAAGATGGTGCTCAACCGGGGCGCGGAGGCGCCGCTGGACACGGCGCTCGAGCTGGAGCGCAAGGCGTACGCGTGGCTGCGCTCCACCCACGACTACGAGGAAGGGGTGAAGTCGTTCCTGGACAAGCGGCCGCCGAAGTACACGGGGAGATGACGTCATGACGCGCTCGCCGTTCGGCCTGACCCTCACCAATCGCGCGGTCGTCCTCGGCACCATCAAGGCGCGCGACCTTCTCGATCTCACCGTGACCGCCGAGGCCTCGGAGGCGTTCGACGCCGTGTGGGTCGGCGACAGCCTGCTGGCCAAGCCGCGCCTGGAGTCCGTCGCGCTCCTCTCCGCGCTGGCCGGGGTGACCACGAAGCTCCGGCTCGGCGTGGGCTGCCTGGCCACCTTCGTCCACCGCCATCCGGTGATGTTCGCGCACCAGTGGGCGAGCCTCGACGTGCTCTCGGGCGGGAGGGCCTGGCTGGCCGTCTGCCTGGGCGGCCCCGACGAGCAGAGCGCCGCCCAGGCGCTCGAGCACGCGGTGATGGGTGTGGGGTCCAGCGAGCGCGTCGACAGGCTCGAGGAGGGCATCGTCATCCTCCGCAAGCTCTTCCACGAAAAGAACGTCTCCCACCAGGGCCGCTTCTACCGCTTCGAGGGCGTGACGCTCCAGCCCCGGCCCCTCCAGAACCCGTGCCCGATCTGGATCGCCAGCAACCCGACGGGGCTCACCTGGAAGGGCGGGGCCAGCGCTCCGGCCGCCGCCGTCGAACGGGGCTTCCGCCGCGTCGCCCGCTACGCCGACGGCTGGATGACCAACAAGCTGAGCCCGGACGAGTTCCGCCGGCAGTGGGCGCGGATTACCGCGCTGGCCCGCCAGGAGGGGCGCGATCCGGCGACGCTGGGCAGCGCGCTCTACCACAACATCAACATCAACGAGGACCGGCGGGCGGCGCTCGAGGAGTCGAAGAAGTTCCTCGACACCTACTACACCTCGAACTTCAGCGCCGCCTTCGTCGAGGGCTGGACGGTGGCCGGTCCTCCCCGGCAGTGCATCGCCGCGCTTTCTGCCTACCTCGACGCGGGCCTCGGACACATCGCGCTGCGGCTCACGTCGTGGGACCAGCAGGGTCAGCTCAAGCGGTTCCTCAACGAAGTCGCACCCGCGTTACGGTAGTGCGAGCCGCAGGACGGCCGGGGGCGGGGGCCCCCGCGTCCGAGGCGAGCCGAAGAACCGAATCGTGCGAGCCGCAGGACGGCCGGGGGCGGGGGCCCCCGCGTCCGAGGCGAGCCGAAGATGGAGAGCGCGACATGCTCAAGGGCATCGACCACCTCGTGATCGTCGTCCCCGACCTGCCGAGCGCCAGCAAGAGCTACCAAGCCCTGGGCTTCACGGTGGTGCCCGGCGGTCGCCACCCGGTGGGCACCCACAACGCGCTCATCGCCTTCGGCGACGGCGCCTACATCGAGCTGATCGCCTTCTACGAGCGGAATCCCGAGCACAAGTGGTGGATGCCGCTCCAGCGCGGCGGCGGGCTGGTCGACTTCTGCATGCAGACCGACGACCTGCTGGGCGACACCGCGGCCTTCCGGCAGGCGGGCGTGGAGATCGACGATCCGTCGCCGTTGTCACGCGTGCGCCCGGACGGCTATCAGCTCAAGTGGGTGCTATCGATCCCGCGCGGCCCCCAGCGCGGGGTCGCGCCCTTCCTCATCCAGGACCAGACGCCGCGCGAGGAGCGCATTCCGCGCGAGCACGACCACGCCAACGGCGTGACGGGCATCGGGACGCTGACCCTGGCCGTCGACGACGTCGCCCGGGTGGGACAGTGGTACGCCCAGGTGCTGGGAGCGCAGGGACGGAAGATCGTCAGCGAGGAGCTGGAAGCCGTCGGCGAGCGCTTCGTCGTCGGCCCCCACCTGCTCGATGTCCTGAGGCCCGACGCCCCGTCGAGCCCGCTCCGTCCCTGGCTCGGCGCCCGCGGCAGCTCGCCCTACGCCGCCAGTCTCAGAGCGACCCGGACCGGGCGCGCTCTGCTCGACGAGCGCCAGACGCTGGGCGCCCGGCTGTCGCTGGTGTGAGAGGAGAGTCATCGATGAAGACGCTGGTGGCCCTGAGCCTGGTCCTGGTGGTGGGTGTGACCGCCGTCTGGGCCCAGCAGCCCGTCACGCTCGCATTCGCCACGCTGGATCCCGGCAGCGCCTGGTACGTCTACGGCGCGACCATTGCGGACCTCCTGCGCCGGACACTGCCGGCCGGCTCCAACATCGACGTCAAGCCGTTCGCTGGCGGCGTGGGCAACGCCAAGCTCGTGGCCAAGAACGAGACGCCGCTCGGGCTCTCGTTCACCGTCACCAACCGCTGGGCGTTCGAGGGCAAGGAGGCGTACGACGCGAAGCTCGACAACCTGCGGGCCCTCGTCGGGGGGCTCGACACCTACTACCTGGTGGCCGTCGCGGCCAAGAGGCTCAACCTCAATTCGGTCCGGGAGATCAGGGACCGGAAGCTGGCCGTCAAGATCTTCACCCAGCCGGTGGGGTCGCTGGGCGAGTTCGGCGGTCGCCAGCTCCTGCGCGCCTACGGGATCTCCTACGTGGATATCCGGAGCTGGGGCGGGTCGACGACCCACGTCGGCTACAACATCATCGTGGACGCGTTCAAGGACGGCCGGGCCGACCTGCTGCTCGCGGTGGTGACGCCGAAGCACCCCTCGGTCTCGGAGATCGCGACGTTCTCCGACGTGAAGTTCCTCGGACTCGAATCGGACGTCATCAAGAGCCTGGCCCCGCTCGGCTACGCGCCGGCGACGATGCCGGCCAACACGTTCAAGAACCAGCCCGAGCCCGTCGGCACCGTCGGGTTCCCCACCGTGGTCATCAGCAACAAGGACCTGCCCGAGCCCGTCGCCTACGCAGTGACGAAGACGATCATCGAGAACAAGGACGCGCTGGTGCGTGGTCACGCGGGACTCACCGCCTTCGACCCGGCGACGGCGTGGCAGCCCGAGAAGGTCGGCATTCCCCTGCATCCCGGCGCCCAGCGCGCTTACCGCGAGAAGGGGTGGATGAAATAGCGGCCGACTGGATCTTCGTCAACGGCCGCATCCTCACCCTCGATCGCCGGCGACCGACCGTCTCGGCGCTCGCCGTCGGCGGCGAGCGCGTCACCGGCTGGGGCGCGCGCGCCGACGTGCGGGGCTACCTCTGGCGCTCGGCGGCCGAGGAGGTGCGCAAGGTGGGTGGCGCCGCCGAGACGCTGCTGCCGCACCGCAGCCTGCTCCGTCACCGCATCGCCTTCGGGCTGGCCACGGACAACAAGCCGGCCGATCCCTGGCTGGCCTTCGCGGCCGTCGTCAGCCGGCGCGACATGACGTCGGGGGAGGTGCTCGGCCAGGGCGAGCGGCTCACGCGCATGCAGGCCCTCCATGCCCTGACGGTCGGTGGAGCGTGGGTGACGTTCGCCGAGCGCGAGCGCGGCGTCCTGGCGCCGGGCCGGATGGCCGACCTGGCCGTGCTCGATCGGGATCCGCTCGCGCTGCCGCTCGAGGAGCTGGCATCGCCCTCGTGCCGGCTGACGATGGTCGGCGGGCGCGTCGTCCACGGCGATGTCTAGGGCGCGCTCCGGCCTCGCCGTCGCCTGGTCCCTCTTCCAGCTCTACACCGCCTACGCGGGGATGTTCGACCTCCTCATTCAGCTCCCGGCCCACGTGGCGTTCGCGACCGCGCTGGGCTTTCTCACCCCGCCCGTCGACGCGCCTCCGGGGCGGTGGCGGCGCCGTCTCGACGCGCTCGGCGCGCTCCTGGCCCTGGCCTGCGGCGCGCACTACATCGCCCACAACGCGCGCCTGGTCAGTCGGATGGCGCTGGTGGACGATCCGTGGACGATCGACGTGGTCGTGGGCGTGCTGTTCGCGTTGCTTCTGCTGGAGGCTTCGCGGCGGCACATCGGG
>MNEF01000020.1:0-44692 GCA_001917535.1 Candidatus Rokubacteria bacterium 13_1_40CM_69_27 | reverse complement strand
CGGCGGCCTGCTCCGATTTTTCACCGATCTCGGCCTGGCTGTGGCCGGCTCCACCCGGGGAGGGGCGGGGAAGGTCGCCGTGATCTCGAGCGGCCTCTTCGGCACCGTCAACGGCAGCGCCATCGCCAACGCCGTGACGACGGGCAGCCTCACGATCCCCCTCATGATGCGCGCGGGCTATCGCCCGGCCTTCGCGGCCGGCGTGGAGGCGACGGCATCGATGGGCGGTCAGCTCATCCCGCCGGTGATGGGCGCCGCGGCCTTCATCATGGCCGAGACCCTCGGCGTGCCCTACGCCACCATCGCGCTCTCCGCCGCCATTCCCGGCGTGCTCTACTTCGTGGCGGTGGGCGTCATGGTGCACTTCGAGGCGGCCCGCCAGGGGCTCCCTGTCCTGCCCCGCGCCGCGCTCCCGCGCCTGGGCGCCGTGCTCAGGCGCGACGCCCACCTGATGGCCGGCCCGGCCCTGCTCGTCTACTTCATCGCCGACGGGCGCTCGCCGCTCTTCGCCGGCTTCTGGGCGCTGGTCGTCGCGCTCCTGGCCAGCGTGGTCCGGCGCGAGACACGGATCGGCCCGCGGCGGGCGCTGGCCGTCCTCGTCGACAGCGCCCAGAACGCGCTGCCGGTCGCGCTCGCCTGCGCCACCGTCGGCATCGTGGTAGGCGTCGTCTCCCTGACGGGTCTGGGACTGAAGCTCGCCAGCGGTATCGTCGGGATGGCGCAGGGCAACCTGTTTGCGACGCTGGTGCTGACGATGATCGCGGCGCTGGTGCTCGGCACCGGGCTGCCGACCTCGGCCACCTACATCATTACATCCATCATGGCCGCGCCGGCGCTGGTCCAGCTCGGCGTACCCAAGCTCGTCGCCCACATGTTCGTCTTCTACTTCGGGATCCTGGCCGACCTCACGCCGCCCACGGCGATCTCGACCTACGCCACCTCGTCCATCGCGGGGGCGGACGTGTGGCAGACGCAGTGGAAGGCGATGATGCTGGCCCTGTCGGGCTTCATCATCCCGTTCAGCTTCGCCTACGACCCTGCGCTGCTGCTGATCGACGCCACCGTCCTCCACGTGGTCTGGCGAACCCTCGCTGCCACGCTGGGCATCGTCATGCTCGGCGCCGGCCTCATCGGATGTCTCCTGGCGCCCACGCGCTCCTGGGAGCGCGCGGCGCTGCTGGGCGGGGCCTTCCTCCTGATCTTCCCGGGAGCGGTCAGCGACCTGCTGGGCGCCGCCTGCTTCGCGGCGGTGCTGGTCTCCCAGCGTGCGATGAAGCGGCGCCTGACGGCGCCGTTGCGGTGCGGCGAATCGTGAGACGACGGCTCAGACCCATCGGTCTGCTCGCGAGCTCCTGACCGTGCTCTTCCGCCATCCACTCGCGTATCTGGCGGCGTTCGTTGCGCTCGAAGTCTCCAGATCTGCTCCATTTCGTGCGCGGGGTCTGATCCTCCTAAGCCGGGCGATCTTCCCATCGAGCAGACAACCAAGCTCGAGTTAATCATCAACCGCAAGACCGCCAAAGCTCTCGGACTGACGATCCCGCCGTCGCGGCTGCTCCGGGCGGATCAGGTGATCGAGTAGGGCTTCAGCGGACCACAATCGCTTCCGGCAGGCCTTCGAAATCAGCGTCCGCCGTGACCAGCTTCGCCCGGTGCTGCCGCGCCGTCGCATACACGAGCGAGTCGGCCATCGCGAGGCCGTGCGCCAGGGACACGTCGGCCGCCTCCAGCGCCAGTGACTCGTCGACCGGGGCAATCGTGGCTCGTCTGAGGGCCGAGACGGCTTCGACCGCGCGTTCCTCCGACAGGTCGCGCCGGATGACCTTGTAGACCTCGTAGACCTCGATGGCCGAGATGAGCAACGGCTCCCGCCCCTCGAGGTATCGCGCAAATCGGCGGGCGTGGGGGCCGTTGACCAGATACTCGATCCACCCGCTGGAGTCGACGAGAATCAGAAGCGGTCCTTCTTCTCGCGCAGCTGGCGGGGCTTGACTCCTCGGGCGATCCCCCGGTAGTTCCGCATGGATCGCTCCGGAACCAGAAAGATGATCCCGCCCTTTTCCAGCACTGTAAACTTCATGCCGGCCCGGAGGGCGAGCCGTTCGCGCGCGCGGCGGGGCAGAACGAGCTGGAATTTGCTGGAAAGCCGCACGGTGTCCATCGTTCTACCGGGATCATATCGATCTTGAAATCGTAAGTCTAGGGCCATCGTCGATCGCCGGATGGTGGCGCATCGTGGCCGGCAGCGTCCCGAAAAGATCGGGCTGGATACGGGAAAACGATTTGGGTACCATGCGCCGAACAGGAGGCTCGCCATGGTAGCTCCCTGGCCGAACGATGCCCGCGTGGCCGTGATGTTCACTTTCGACTTCGACGCCGAGAGCGGATGGCTGTCGCGCGATCCCTCGCCCAGGGACCGGCCGGGGGTCATTTCGCAGGGCACCTACGGCGCCAAGGTCGGCGTGCCGCGCATCCTCGATCTCCTCAAGGCCGAGAACGTCCCGGCCACCTTCTTCATCCCCGGCTGGGTCGTCGAGCACCACCCGGACAAGGCGAAGATGATCCGCGACGCCGGCTACGAGATCGGCCACCACGGCTATCTGCACGAGCGGGCCAAGCCTGAGGACCCGGAGGGCGAGAAGCGCGGCTTCGAGCTAGGGATGAAGGCCCTCGAGTCGGTGCTGGGCGTGCGGCCGGCCGGGTATCGGTCGCCCGGCTGGGACCTCACGCCCATCACGCTCGACCTCGTGAAGCAGCACGGCATGTTCTACTCGTCGAACCTTATGGACGACGTGTTCCCATACGTCCACCCGGGGACCTCGATTGTCGAGCTGCCCGTGCAGTGGGACCTCGACGACGCGCCGTTCTTCATGTTCCACCCGACCTTGCTGAATCGGCCGATGAACAGCCCCGAGATCGTCTACGGGATCTGGCGGGACGAGTTTCTCGGCATGTACGAGTGGGGTGGGCTCTTCAACCTCACCTGTCACCCGCAAGTCATCGGCCATCCCTCGCGACTCCTCATGCTCCGCCGGCTGATCCGCTTCATCAAGGAGCACGCTCGCGTCTGGTGGGCGACCGGGCGCGATGTGGCTCAGCACTGGCTGGCTCGCGGGCGGGCGTGAGGATGACGGGAAGTTAGCGCTGATGGGTTTCATGGACCTCCGGCAGTGGATCGCGCTCCTCGACAAGGACGGGGAGCTGCGGCGCATCAAGGCCGAGGTCGACTGGGACCGGGAGATGGGCGCCATCGCCCGGCGCGTGCTCGAGAAGAAGGGGCCGGCGCTGCTCTTCGAGAACATCAAGGGGTATCGGCGGGGCCGCTGCACGAAGCTCCTCACGGGCGGCCTGGGCGACCGGCGCCGGCTGGCGCTCGCGCTCGGCTTTCCCAAAGATGCCCCGAACCCCGATCTCGTCCAGCACGTCATGAGGAAGAACCGCGAGACCGTCCCCCCCGTGATCGTCCGCACGGGGCCCGTCAAGGAGAACATCGTCCGGGCCGACGCCGTCGACCAGACGGAGTTCCCCGTCCCCCGGTGGCACTACCGCGAGGGCGGGCGCTACATCCACACCTTCTCGGCGATCGTCACCCGCGATCCCGACACGCGCGTCATGAACGTCGGCCTCTACCGCGGGATGATCGGCCGGAAGAACACGACGCCGATGCTGCTCATCAAGGGTGGCCAGCACTGGGGCGCGCACTTCGTCAAGTACTCCGCCCGTGGCGAGCCCATGCCCGTGGCCTGCGTCATCGGCTGGGATCCGATCATGCCGTTCCTGGCCGGCTCCCCGCTACCGGCGGCCGTCTGCGAGTGGGACGTGATGGGGGCCTATCGCGGCGAGCCGGCGGAGCTGGTGCGGTGCGAGACCGTCGATCTCGAGGTGCCGGCCACGGCCGAGATCGTCATCGAGGGGCTCGTCAGTGACGATCCGGCGACGTACGAGCTGGAGGGGCCTTTCGGGGAGTTCACGGGCTACGTCTCCGACCTCCCGACGCCCCGGCCGACGATGCAGATCACCTGCATCACCCACCGGAACGACCCGATCTTCCGCGGCTGCCTGGAGGGCACCCTGCCGGGCTCCTACAGCGAGAACAGCGTGATGTCGTCGACCCAGCGGGCGGCGATCGCCTGGAACATCCTCAGCGGCGCCGGCATCCCCGGCATCCGCGACGTCTACGTGCCCCCGATCACCAACGGCGTGAACATCCACGTGCAGATCTGCAAGCACTATCAGGGCCAGCCCAAGCAGATCGCCGCCGCCCTCTGGGGCTCGAGCGCCGCCCAGTTCCGCTACAAGCACGTGATCGTGGTCGAAGAGGACATCGACCCCGCGTCGTACGAGCAGATCGACTGGGCCTTCGCCCACCGGGTGAACGCGGGAACGGACGGCATCGTCGTCTTCCCCGGCATCTTCGGCTCGCCGATCGATCCCAGCACGCCGTTCGAGGACCGCGACGTCCACCAGCTCGGCACCGGCCTCTGGAACCGCATGCTCATCGACGCCACGCGCTCGTGGAGGTTCCCACGGCGACCCGAGTGGGACAACGAGCGCTTCCCGCCGACCGTGCGGCCGGCGCCCGAGGACGAGGCGCGCGTGCGCGAGCGCTGGGCCGAGTACGGCCTGGGCGATTTGTAGGGCGAGCGGGGGGGATGCGATGAAGATCACCGAGGTCCGCGCACTGCCGCTGGCCATCCCGATGCGGGAGGCCACGCCGCCTTCGCCGTGGCCGTACATCGAGTTTCCGCCGGTGGACCTGGAAGCGCCACTCCTCGCCGAGCCAATCCGCTGCCGTGATGGCTTCGTCACCGTCGGCGAGCGTCCGGGGCTGGGCGCCGACCCCAACCCCGAGGTTCTGGCCCGCGACCCGTACCAGCGCGCCACGGCCCGACCGTTCTATCTGACGTGATGGGGGGCACGCCCATGGGATACCTGCTCGTCGCGCTGGTGGCGGTCGTTGTCGCCATCTTCGCCATGCAGAACACGACGGCGGTGACCGTCCGCTTCCTGGCCTGGCAGGTCGAGCAGGTACCGGTGGCCGCGGTGGTGCTGCTGTCGTTGGGCGCTGGCGTCATCATCGTGGGCATCCCGCTCTGGTTTCGGCTCTGGCGCGCGCGGAGTCGGCTCCGCAGCGCGAACTCGTCGCCTCCGCCGTCCGAGCCTCCGGGCGATCGCTACGAGTGAAGCCGAGCGTCCGACCGCCTCACGTCCGGGTGGCGCCTCAGGCGCCGGCCGGGGCGGTGACGGCGGCCCGGAGCAGCAGGCAGAGCGGGATCGTCACCAGCACCAGAAGGCCGACGATCGTGAGCGTGGCGCTGACCCCAGCCGCGTCGCTCACCAGGCCGTAGACGACCGGCGCCAGCGACGAGGAGCCGATGCTGAGCGTGTAGTAGAGACCGTACGCCCGCGAGCGGCGCTCGGGCATGACGAGGTCCGCCACGGTGCCGTAGAGCACCGAGGAGGTGCCGTTCAGCGCGACTCCGAGCGGGAAGAGCACCGCCAGGGCCAGGGGTAGCGTCCCCGCCACCACCGTGACGATGCCCGCCGCCGTCGCGGCTTCTGTGAGGACCACCGTGCGGATCACTCCCAGCCGCTCGGCCAGCAGGCCGCAGGCGAACTTCCCCGTGGCGCCGCCGGCGAACAGCAGGGCGAACGCGCCCCCGACGCCGGCGACGGTGAGGCCCTTGGCGATCAGCACGAAGGGCAGGAAGGTGAGGAACCCGGTGCGGGTGGCGGTGTCGATCATGCCGATCGCGGCCAGCGCACCGAAGCCGCGCGGGTCGCGGATCCCCCAGCCGTTTTCACGCGCGGTGTCGCGGTGCGTGGCCGGCTCGCCGTCACCCGCCGCGAGCCGGGCCAGGATGGCGAAGAGGGCCAGCGCCGCGATGAGACCGAGGATGCCGTAGGCGGCGCCGGCGGCGCGCCAGCCCACGAGGCTCGCTGCCAACCCGACGGCGGCTGGGACGGCGACCTTCCCCAGGTCCCCCGAGACGTTGTAGGTCCCCAGCGCGGCGCGCCGGCCACCCGTTTCGAAGGCCTTGGACACGAGCGAGGAGGAGAGCGGATGCTGGACGCCCGAGCCCAGCCCGGCCAGCAGCAGAATCGCCAGCAGCGACGCGAAGCCGCCGGCCCAGGCGGCCGCCACGAAGCCCAGCGCCGTGACCGCGGTGCCCGCGGCCAGCAGGCGGCGCTCCCCCCACCGCTCGGCGAGGAAGCCGGCGGGAATCTGAAAGAGCGCCATGCCGCCCGTGTACGCCGTACGGATCATCCCGACCTGGGCGAAGCTCAGCCGGAACTCCGCGGCCCAGAGTGGAAGCAGGACGTAGAGAATGTCGGAGAAGCCGTCGTGCAGGAAGTGGGCGCCGGCGGCGGTACCCAGCACGGCGCGGGCGCGATGTCTCACGCGGAGATGATCCCCGAGCCCCGCCTCCCGATCAAGCAGAATGGGGGCCGCGGCGGCCGTCTCGTCGATTTCGAGGCCCGACGGCGTTCCAAGTAAAATAGCGGGTCACACGGAGGCCACCATGCCCATCAGCATCACCCGCGTCTACACCCGCACCGGCGACAGAGGCGAGACGGCGCTGGTCGGCGGCCGGCGCGTGCCCAAGGATTCGCCCCGCATCATCGCCTACGGCACCATCGACGAGCTCAACGCCATCGTCGGCATCGTGCGCACCTTCAACGAGGAGCGCCTGTCGGAGGGCGAGCACCACCGCTGGCTCGACGAGGTCTTGCGGAAGATCCAGAACGAGCTCTTCGATCTCGGGAGCGAGCTGGCCACGCCCCCCGAGGCCGCCTACGAGGGCATGTTCAAGGTGGGCGAGGAGCAGGTGACGGCCCTCGAGCGCCTGATGGACCACTGCCAGAAGGACCTCCTCCCCTTGAAATCGTTCACGCTGCCCGGAGGCGGAAGGATCGGCGCCTTTCTGCACCAGGCGCGCACCGTCTGCCGCCGCGCCGAGCGCGAGATCCTGAAGCTCTCGCGGGCGGAGCCGATCGGCGAGTGGCCGCTCCGCTACGTCAACCGCCTCAGCGACGTCTTCTTCGTGCTGGGCCGCTGGGTCGGCAAGCAGCTGGGCGAGAAGGAGTATCTCTGGGAGCGCGGGCTCCAGAGCCACGGGCGCCCCAAGACGAAGAAGAAGCCCGGCTAGTCGCCTCGGCCGCGGGTCGGAGGTCTGGGGATGGAGTACGTGCTCGTCCGCTTCGCCGGGTCGCGCGAGGTGATCATCGACGGCGCTCCCCACGGCCGCACCAACGTCGTGCTCCAGCTGGAGGCGGGCCGACACGCGGTGAGCCTGGGGCCGCCCCGGAACTTCGCGCCGCTCGAGACTTGAGATCGAGCACCCAGTGGGCGAAGGAGTACCTGGCGGGGTCCTCGGGGCTGTCCGAACGCGCATGGCCCCGGGGCTCCCAGAGGACGAGCCGGTGGTGCCCGGCCAGGGCCTCGCGGTTGACGTCCCACATGTCGGCGTTGCCGCCGATGCCGTAAGCGAGCACCAGCGGCGTGCCGCGGCCGTGCTGCTCGTAATAGATCCGCACCCCGTCCTGGGTCCGCGCGTAGGGCATTGGCCACCCCCCAGGGCCGTTATCCTAATGCCTTGACGGCCCGGCGCCGATTCAGTATTTTTAAAGTCATATTAAGCCCTGATAAACTCCACGGCGGAGCCTATGAAGACGCGCCTGAGCCTGACCGTCAACGGTGAGACCCACGAAGTGCTCGTGCCGGTCCACAAGACGCTCCTCGAGGTCCTTCGGGAGGACCTGGGCCTGACAGGGACCAAGCACGGGTGCGAGCTGGGCGAGTGCGGCACCTGCACGGTGCTGGTGGAGGGAGAACCGGTGCTCTCCTGCCTGGCGCTGCCGGTGGAGATGGAGGGGCGCGCGATCACCACGGTAGAAGGCATGGCCGAGGGCAGCACGCTCCATCCCCTCCAGCAGGCCTTCGCCGAGCTGGGCGCCGCCCAGTGCGGCTACTGCACGCCGGGGATCCTCCTCACGGCCCAGAGGCTCCTCGAGGACAACCCTGTGCCGACCCGCACCGAGATCAAGGAGGCGCTGGCCGGCAACCTCTGCCGCTGCACCGGTTACACCAAGATCCTCGATGCCGTCGAGCTCGCCGCCCTTCGCATGGGCCGCCAGCCGGCCGCGGGTCGCTAGGAGGACAACGATGGGTACGACCCCGGACCCGTCGCGATCGATGCTCTCGGAGGGGGCGAAGCCCCCTTCGATGGAAAAGCACGAGTTCTCGGTCATCGGCCGGCCGCTCCCCAAGATCGACGCGTGGGCGAAGGTCACCGGCGAGACGAAGTACGCCGACGACCTCTTCCTGCCCCGCATGGCTTACGGCAAAATCTTGAGATCCCCGCACCCGCACGCCCTGATCCGGCGCATCGACACCACCCGCGCCCGGGCGCTGCCGGGCGTCTACGCGGTCATCACCGGCTGGGACCTGCCCCGGGTGAAGTTCGGCATCCTGCCCGTCTCCCAGGACGAGGAGGCGCTCTGCACGGAGAAGGTCCGGATGGTGGGCGACGCCGTGGCGGCGGTGGCCGCGGCGGACGAGGAGACGGCGGCCCGCGCGTGCGAGCTGATCGACGTGGAGTACGAGCCGCTCGCGTCGCTCATGTCCATCGAGGAGTCGCTGGGGCACCCCGAGGTCCGCATCCACGAGTACGGCGACGGCCCCAACGTCCACAAGAACGTGTCCCTCCAGTTCGGCGACGTCGAGGCCGCCTTCGCCCGGGCGGATCTGGTGCGCGAGGACGTCTTCTTCTTCGAGGGCAACACGCACCTGCCGATGGAGCAGCACGCGGCGGTCGCCGCCTGGGGCCCGGACGGTAAGCTGACGCTCTGGTCGTCCACGCAGACCCCGCACTACGTCCACCGGCTGCTGGCCAAGATCCTCGACGTGCCGGCGGCCCACATCCGCGTGATCGCCACCGCCGTGGGCGGGGCCTTCGGGGGCAAGCTCGATCCCTTCGCCCACGAGATCGCGGCGTGCAAGCTCTCGCAGCTCACCGGCCGCCCGGTGAAGATCGCCTGCACGCGCGAGGAGGTCTTCTATATCCACCGCGGCCGGCACCCGGTGCTGATGTGGATCAAGACCGGCTTTACCCAGGACGGCGGCATCACCGGCTGCCACCTGAAGACCTGGCTCGACGGCGGCGCCTACGGCTCCTACGGCGTGGCCTCCGTGTTCTACACGGGCGTCATCAATCCGGTGACGTACAAGATTCCCGTCTACAAGTTCGAGGGCGCGCGCATCTTCACCAACAAGCCCCCCTGCGGCCCCAAGCGGGGCCACGGCACGCCCCAGCCGCGCTTCGCCCTGGAGTGCCAGATCGATAAGGCCGCCGAGCAGCTCGGGCTCGACCCCGCCGAGATGCGCAAGCGGATCCTGCACGAGCCCTTCACCAAGACGGCCAACCATCTCACGGTCACGACCATCGGGCTCGGCGAGTGCATCGACAAGGTCGTCGAGGCCTCGGGCTGGCGCCGGAAGTGGAAGGGATGGTGTCGACCGCCGGCTTTGCCGGCGCAACCCGTCCTGGGGGAGGCCTCGGAGGGGGCCGTAACGTCCGCCCCCTCCGATAAAAAGCGGGGAATCGGCATCGCCTGCTCGGCCTATCTGACGGGGGCGGGCACGGCCATCTACTGGAACAGCATGCCCCACTCTGGCGTGCTCCTCCGGGCGGACCGCGGCGGCGGCATCGCGGTGCTCTGCGGGGCCACCGACATCGGCCAGGGCTCGGACTCGATCCTCGCCTACCTGCCCGCCGAAATCCTGGGCATCGATCCCAAAGACATCCGCGTGCACGCCGCCGACACCGATCTCACGCCCGTCGATCTCGGCTCCTACTCCTCACGGGTGACGCTGATGTGCGGCACGGCGGCCATCCAGGCCGCCGAGCGGCTCAAGGGCGCGATCGCGGAGGCGACAGGACGGAAGCTCGGGGTGGCGCCGCAGCGCCTCGCGTTCCGCGACCGCAAGGTCGGCGTGCCCGACGACTGGGACAAGGCGATCCCGTTCGCCCAGGCGGTCGAGCTGGCCGAGTCGATGCACGGCGTGCTGGCGTTCGCCGGCTCGTATGCGCCGCCCAAGCGCGCGGGCAAGTACAAGGGCGGCGGCGTGGGGCCCTCGCCGTGCTACTCCTACTCGGCGTGCGTCGTCGACCTCACGGTGGACGAGGAGTCGGGCGAGGTCGAGCTCCACGACGTATGGATCGCCCACGACATCGGACGCGCGCTGAACCCGCTGCTGGTGGAAGGCCAGGTCGAGGGCTCGGTCTACATGGGCATCGGCGAGGCGCTCATGGAGGCGCAGATCTTCCGCAAGGGCCTGCACAAGAACCCCTCGATGCTCGAGTACAAGAGCCCCACCACGCTGGAGACGCCCGAGATCCATACGATCCTGGTGGAGACCGACGACCCCGAGGGCCCGTTCGGCGCCAAGGAGGCGGGCCAGGGGCCGCTGCTCCCCGTGATCCCTGCGATCGCCAACGCCGTCTACGACGCCGTCGGCGTGCGGATCGACGAGATTCCCATCGTGCCGGAGAAGATCCTCAAAGGACTCGAGCTCCGGCGGCAAGGCAAACCGCCCCGCGTGGGACCCGAGCGGATCCCGCTCTTCACGTTCAAGGAGCCGATCGTCGTCGAGTCGGCGTTCGGCCAGCCGGCCGAGGCCATGGCCGCGCGACCGTTCGCCGACGCTCCTAGCTCGGGAGATTCGCGGTGACGCTTCGGGGGCGGAGCTGATGTCCTCGACCACGCCGACCCGCCGGAGCGTGGCGCCTGTCGACGGGCCACGATGGGCGCCCGTGGTGCAACCACGCCCAGAAGATACGGGTCTCGGACACCAGCCCCGCCCCCGAAGCGCCACCGCGATTTCTCCCGGTGCTGGCGCGCCGCGAAGCACGCGGCCAGCCTCGGACGTCCGCGGCGGATCGACGACGGGTCAGCGGCGATGATGCGGCTGCCGGCCTTCACGTACCTGGCGCCGCCCACGGTCGCCGAGGCGGCGCGCGCCGTCGTCGAGCACGGCGGCGAGGCGATGCTGGTGGCCGGCGGCACCGACCTCTACCCGAACATGAAGCGGCGGCAGTTCGAGCCCAAGGTCCTGATCGGGTTGGGCGCAATCCGTGAGCTCCGCGGCGTGAGCGGCAGGGCGCGGGAAGGGCTGAGGATCGGCCCCACGACGACGCTCACCGCGGTTGCGCGGCATCCGGAGATCGCGCGTCATTACGGGGCGCTGGCGACCGCCGCCGGGCTGGTCTCCTCGCCGCAGCTCCGCAACATGGGCACGATCGGCGGCAACGTGTGTGTGGACACGCGCTGCAACTACTACAACCAGGCGTACGAGTGGCGCAAGGCCATCGGATTCTGCATGAAGAAGGACGGCGACATCTGTCTGGTGGCGCCCAGCAGCTCGCGCTGCTGGGCGGTGTCGTCGTCGGACACCGCCCCGGTGCTCTGGAGTCTGGGCGCCCGGGTGCGACTGGTGGGCGCTACCGGTGAGCGCACCATGCCCGTCGAGGCGCTCTACCGAGACGACGGGATCGAGTACCTGGCCAAGCGGCCGGACGAGGTCCTGGCCGACATCCTGCTGCCGCCCGCCGACGGCTGGACGTCGGCCTACCTCAAGCTCCGGCGGCGCGGCTCGTTCGACTTCCCGGTGCTCGGCGTGGCGGTGGCGCTCAGGATAGAGGGCGCCGTCGTCCGCGACGCGAAAATCGTCCTGGGGGCGGTGGCATCGCTGCCCCGCTCGGCGCCGGCGGCGGCCTCCGCGCTCGTCGGCGAGCGCCTGACGCCGGAGGTGATCACGCGCGTAGCCGACCTGGCCGCCGGCCCCGCCAAGCCCCTCGACAACACCGACTACGCCCACTTTTACCGGAAGAAGATGACCCGCGTCTTCGTCGCGCGAGCGCTGCGCCGGCTCGGCGGGCTCGACGGCGAGGGACGTGCGGAGGAGGAGGTCGCATGACCGCCCTCGGAGAGCGGATCCGGGCGCTGCGGGGGGAGCGCGGATTGCCCCAGCGCCAGCTCGCCGAGAAGGCGGAACTGACGCCCAGCATGGTGTCCCAGATCGAGTCGGGACGGCTGACGCCCTCGCTCAACACGCTCCGGAAACTGGCCGACGCGCTGGGCGTGACGATCGCGGCGCTTTTCGACGGCCAGCCGACGGGCAGCCTGGTCGTCTCTCGCAAGCGGGACCACCCGGTGGTCTCCTTCGACGGCGCCAGCGAGCAGTGGGCGGTGCTGGGCGCCGGTCTGTTCCAGGGCAAGATCCGGGCCGTGGTGTCCCAGCTTCCCGCGAAGTCGCGGGGCGTGGACACGGACAAGGTCATCATCAAGCCGGGCCAGATGAAGCTCTTCTACCTGCTGGAGGGCAAGGCGGCGCTCCTCTACAACGGCGAGCGCCACGTGCTGGAGGCCGGCGACAGCGCCCTGCTGGACGGCGGGCTGCCGCACGGCTGGGAAAATTTCGGGAGCCGCAAGGCCCGCGCCCTCTGGGTCATCCTCGGATAGGACGCGGATATGACGGACGGACGCGCACTCACCCCCATCGACTTCAGAATCGAGCCGTCGCGCTACCGGCACTGGAAGCTGAGCATCGACGGCCGCGTCGCCATCCTGGCCATGGACGTGAAGGAGGACGGCGGGCTCAGACCCGGCTACGAGCTGAAGCTCAACTCCTACGATCTCGGCGTGGACATCGAGCTCTACGACGCCCTCCAGCGCCTGCGCTTCGGGCATCCGGAGGTGGGCGCGGTCATCCTGACCTCCGGCAAGGAGCGCATCTTCTGCGCGGGGGCCAACATCCGGATGCTGGGCCAGTCGTCCCACGGCTTCAAGGTGAATTTCTGCAAGTTCACCAACGAGACGCGCAACGCCATCGAGGAGGCGGCGGCGGAGTCGCGGCAGGTCTGGATCTGCGCGATCAACGGCCCCTGCGCTGGCGGCGGCTACGAGCTGGCGCTGGCCTGCGAGCGCATCATCATGGCCGACGACGGCAACACCTCGGTGGCGCTGCCGGAGACGCCCCTCCTGGCGGTCCTGCCCGGGACCGGCGGGCTGACCCGCCTGGTCGACAAGCGCCACGTGCGCCGCGACCGGGCCGACGTCTTCTGCACGCTCGAGGAGGGCATCAAGGGCAAGCGGGCTCTCGACTGGGGGCTGGTGGACGAGCTGGTGCCGCGCTCACGGCTCGAGGAGACGGCTCGGCAGCGCGCCGCCGAGGTCGCCGCCCGCACCGACCGGCCTGCTGCCGGGCGGGGGATCGCGCTCAGGCCGCTCGATCGCACGATCGATGGCGACCGGATCGCCTACGCCCACGTCGCCTGCGCCATCGATCGCGCCCGCGGCGTCGCCGAGATCACCGTCGGCGGCCCCAGCGTCCCGCCGCCCGCCGATGCGGCGGGGATCCACGGGCTGGGCGACCCGTTCTGGCCGCTGGCGCTGGCGCGTCAGCTGGACGATCTGATCCTCCATCTGAGGACCAACGAAGAGCAGATCGGTCTCTGGGTGTTCAAGACCGCCGGCAGCGCCGATCTGGTCGAAGCCTACGATCGCCTGCTGGCCGATCAGCAGGGCGACTGGCTGGCGCGCGAGATCCGTCTCTTTCTCAAGCGGACGCTGAAGCGGATCGACGTCTCGGCGCGCTCGGTCTTCGCGCTGATCGAGCCGGGCTCCTGCTTCGCCGGGACGCTGCTCGAGCTGGCGCTGGCCGCCGACCGCTCCTACATGCTGGCCGGCGCCCGGGAGGGCGACAGCCGGCCGCCCACGACGCTCCGCCTGACCGAGATGAACTTCGGCGCCTATCCCATGGCCAACGGGCTGACGCGCCTGTCGAGCCGCTTCCTCGGCGAGCCCGGCCGTGTCGACGACTTGAAGGGCCGGATCGGCCAGGACCTCGACGCCGCCGCCGCCGCCGAGGCGGGCCTGGTGACCGTGACGCCCGATGACATCGACTGGGACGACGAGGTCCGCCTGGCCCTGGAGGAGCGCGCGGCGTTCTCGCCCGACGCGCTCACCGGCATGGAGGCGTCGCTCCGATTCGCCGGGCCGGAAACGCTCGAGACCAAGATCTTCGGCCGCCTGTCCGCGTGGCAGAACTGGATCTTCCAACGCCCCAACGCCGTCGGCGCCAAGGGCGGACTTTCCGTTTACGGCACCGGTCAGCGCAGCGAGTTCGACCGAAGGAGAGTGTGATGACCGGCGTCGACTACCTGGAGCGGATTCCGAACAACGTCAACTTGAGAGACAACCGCCGCCTGCTGCGGGCCCTGGAGGACTGGCAGCCGAAGTTCCTCCAGTGGTGGCTGGACCTGGGCCCCGAGGGCTTTCAGGCGACCCGGGCGTACCTCCGAACCGCCGTGAGCGTGGACAAGGACGGCTGGGCTCAGTTCGACTACGTCAAGATGCCCGACTATCGCTGGGGGATCTTCCTGGCCGAGCCGGAGCCGGACCGTCGCTTGATCGGCTTCGGCGACCATCGGGGCCAGCCCGCCTGGCCCGAAGTGCCCGGCGAGCACCGCGGCGTGCTGCGGCGGCTGATCGTCACCCAGGGCGACACCGAGCCGGCCTCGGTCGAGCAGCAGCGTCACCTCGGGCGCACCTGCCCCTCGGTCTACGACCTGCGCAACCTGTTCCAGGTCAACGTGGAAGAGGGCCGACATCTCTGGGCCATGGTCTACCTCCTCCACGCCTACTTCGGGCGCGACGGCCGCGAGGAGGCGGAGGCGCTGCTCCAGCGGCACTCGGGCGATACCGACAAGCCGCGCATCCTGGGCGCCTTCAACGAGCCGACGCCCGACTGGCTGAGCTTCTTCATGTTCAGCTTCTTCACGGACCGCGACGGCAAGTACCAGCTGGCGAGCCTCCAGGAGAGCGGCTTCGATCCACTGGCGCGCACCTGCCGGTTCATGCTGACCGAGGAGGCGCACCACATGTTCGTGGGCGAGACCGGCGTGGGGCGCATCGTCCAGCGGACCTCGGAGCTGATGCGCCAGGGGAAGACCGACGAGGTGCGCAAGGAGGGCGGGATCGACCTGCCCACCATCCAGCGGCACATCAACCTCCACTACTCGGTGTCGCTCGACCTGTTCGGCTCGGAGATCTCGACCAACGCCGCCAACTACTACACCACAGGGTTGAAGGGCCGCTTCGAGGAGACGAAGAAGGACGACGATCACCGGTTGAAGGAGGCCACCTATCCGGTCACGCTGCTCGAAGGCGACCGGATCGTGACCCGCGAGATGCCGGCATTGAACGCGCTCAACGAGCGGCTGCGCGACGATTACATCGCCGACTGCCAGCGCGGGGTGGACCGCTGGAACCAGATCATCAAGAAGCAGGGGATCGACTTCGAGCTGAAGCTGCCGCACCGCGGCTTCCATCGCGCCATCGGGAGCTTCGCCGAGGCCCGAGTGTCACCCGACGGCCGGGTGATCGGCGAAGCGGAGTGGAACGCCAACCGGGAGGAGTGGCTGCCGGGCGAGAGGGACCGCGCCTACCTGACGAGCCTGATGCTTCCGGTCAGCAAGCTGGGCCGGTTCGCCAACTGGATCGCGGCGCCCGCCCGCGGGATCAACGGCAAGCCCGTCGACTTCGAGTACGTCCGTCTCGACTGAACGGGAGGTTAGGGAACGATGCCCAGAGCGGTCACGCCGATGGCATTGGGGACGCCCATGGGGATGTACTCCCACGGCATGGTGGCGCCGGGTGGGGAAATCGTCGTGGTCGCCGGTCAGGTAGGAATGGCGCCCAACGGTCAGGCCCTCCAGGGCGACGTCGTCGCCCAGACGAAACAGGCGCTGGCCAACGTGCGCGCCGTCGTCGAGGCGGCCGGATGCACGATGCGCGACGTCGTGCGGTTTCAGACGTTCCTGACGCGGCCCGACGACATCCCCGGCTTCATGAAGGCCCGCTCGGAGGCCTTCCCCGGATATTTTCCGGACGGGGTCTTCCCGCCCAACACCCTGGTGGTTGTCAGCCGGCTCGTGCGCCCCGAGCTGCTGGTCGAGATCGAAGCGATGGCGGTGCGCCCCCCGCGGCCGGCGCGCGGCGGCCGCCGGCCGGCCGGCGCCGGCCGGCGGGCCACGGCGGGAAAGCGGCGCCGCACGCGCCGCTGAGGGTCAGAGTCTCCGGTCGAGGTCGACGTGCGTGTCGTTGCGCGAGGCCGTGCCGCGGGTCAGGGAGACCAGCGCGAGGATGACGACGACGAACAGCACCGCGGCCAGCAGGATCACGACCACCGGGCTGAGGCCCAGGATGCGGGTCGGCCCGGACGTGCGCGGCGAGGCGGAGCCCTCGTCCCCGCGCTCCGACGTGATGTCGACGTTCACGTTGGGCCGCGGCTCCGCCGGGGCCACCGCCGGCGGCGGCTCGCCGGTTCTCTCCGGAGGCGCCGGACGCGGCGCGGGGTCGTTCCCCCGGTCGGCAGGATTGTCGGCCTTGGTCTCGGGGTTGGACGTGCCGCTGCCAGGCGCCGCGCCGCCGGACTGAGCCGTGGCGGCGCCGACGATGCCGAGTACCAGCAGGGCGCTGAGCAGTAGTGCCGTAAGCGGTTTCATAGGTACCTCCCCGGCGTTGTGGGGAGCAATGGCGATGCCACGGACGTTCGCGGGTAACGTTTACAAGGAGCCGCGATGAACGCGTCGGAGCACCTGCCCGCACAGTTCAACGTCGCCGCCCACTTCGTCGATCGCAACATCGCCGAGGGTCACGGCAGCTCGCCGGCGTTTTTCTACGAGGATCGCGCGCTGACGTACGCCGACGTCCAGGACCTCGCCAACCGCACCGGTCACGCGCTGCTCGAGCTGGGCGTGGAGATGGACAACCGCGTCCTGATGCTGTGCCTCGACGCGCCCGAGTTCATCGGCACCTTCTGGGGGGCGATCAAGATCGGCGCGGTCCCGATACCCGTGAACACCCTCATGCGTGGCGCCGATTACCTCTACTTTCTCGACGACAGTCGGGCGAAGGTCGCCGTCATCTCCGCGCCGCTTCTGGCCGAGGCGGGCCCCGTGCTGGGTCAGGCGCGCCACCTCCGCCACGTGCTGATCGCCGGCGGCAAGCCCGGCCCCTACCTGTCCTACGAGGACCGGATCGGAAGGGCGACGGGCCGACTCGAGGCGGCGCCCACCGGGCGGGACGACGCGGCGTTCTGGCTCTACTCCTCGGGCTCCACGGGCTTTCCCAAGGGCGCCGTGCACCTTCACCACGACATGTGGGTCTGCACGGAGACCTACGCCAAGCAGGTGCTGGGCATCCGGCCCACCGACAAGGTCTTCTCGGCGGCGAAGCTCTTCTTCGCCTACGGTCTGGGCAACACCGGCTACTTCCCCATGGGCGTCGGCGCCCAGAGCATCCTCTATCCTCATCGTCCGACGCCGGAGGCGGTCTTCGAGATTCTCGCCCGGCATCGCCCCACCCTGTTCTTCGGCATCCCCACGCTCTACGCGGCGATGCTGGCCGTGAAGGAGGCCGAAAGGCGGTTCGACCTCTCCTCGCTCCGCCTCTGCGTCTCGGCGGGGGAGGCGCTGCCCGAGGCGATCTACACGCGCTGGCGCGAGCGCTTCGGCGTGGAGATCGTCGACGGGATCGGCACGACAGAGATCCTGCACATCTTCCTGTCCAACCGCCCCGGAGCCGTGCGCCCCGGCTCGTCCGGGCTCCCGGTGCCGGGCTACGAGGCGGTCATCGTGGACGACGAGGGGCGCCCGGTTCCACCGGGGGAGATCGGGAATTTGAGAGTCCGGGGCGACTCCACCATGGCCTACTACTGGAACAAGCACGACAAGACCAAGGAGACGCTCTTCGGCGCCTGGATCCAGACCGGCGACAAGTACCACCAGGACGAGAGCGGATACTTCTGGTACGCGGGGCGCGCCGACGACATGCTGAAGGTCGGCGGCATCTGGGTGTCGCCGGTGGAGGTCGAGGCGACCCTGATCAAGCATCCCGCGGTGCTCGAAGCCGCCGTCGTCGGCAAGGAGGACAGCGACCGCCTCATCAAGCCCCAGGCGTTCGTGGTCCTCAAGGAGGCCGCCGCCGCCTCCGCGGCGCTGGGCGAGGAGCTGAAGGCGTTCGTCAAGGACAAGATCGCGCCGTACAAGTACCCCCGGTGGATCGAGTTCGTGGGCGAACTGCCCAAGACGGCCACCGGCAAGATCCAGCGCTTCAAGCTCCGCCACTGAGCGCGGGGAAGCGGGCGGGGAGGACCTGAGGTGTTCGATCGCGCGGTGGAGACGCTGCCGCCCGAGAGGCTCCGGGAGCTCCAGTGGCAGAAATTCCGCCGGCTGGCCGGGGAGCTGCTGGCGCCCGGGGCGGGCAACGCCTTCGTCCGCCGCACGTGGGCGTCGGCGGGGATCCGCTCGGTCGAGGATCTCAAGGACTGGGATGACTTCACGCGTCTGCCGCTGACGGAGAAGAGCGAGTTCGTCGAGGATCAGGCCGAGCGGCCGCCCTTCGGGACCAACCTGACCTATCCCCTGGAGCGCTTCGTTCGCGTGCACCAGACGTCGGGCACCAGCGGCCAGCCCCTGCGGTGGCTCGACACCCAGGAATCCTGGGATTGGTGGATCCGGTGCTGGGGCTTCGTGCTCGACGCCGCCGGCATCACCCTCGCCGACCGCGTCTTCTTTCCCTTCTCTTTCGGGCTCTTCATCGGCTTCTGGGCGGGATTCGAGGGCGCCCGTGCGCTGGGCGCGCTCGCGATCCCGGGCGGTGGCCAGGACTCCGTGACGCGCCTTCAGTGGATGGACAGGCTGGGGGCGACGGCGCTCGTCTGCACGCCCTCCTACGCGCTCCATCTCGTGGAAGTGGCCCGCGAGCGGGGAATCGATCTGCCCAAGCTCCCGGTGCGGGTGACCGTGCACGCCGGAGAGCCGGGCGCAGGAATCCCGCCGGTGCGCGCGCGGATCGAGGAGGGCTGGGGCGCGCGGGCGTTCGATCACGCCGGCATGACGGAGATGGGGGCCTACGGCTACGAGTGCGCCGAGCAGTGCGGCCTCCACGTCAACGAGGCGGAGTTCATCGCCGAGGTGATCGATCCGGCGACGGGCGCCCCGGCGCGGGAAGGCGAGCTGGTGCTGACGAATCTCGGACGCGCGGGCTCGCCGGCGATCCGCTACCGCTCCGGCGACCGCGTGCGCCTGGCCGGCGGGCCCTGCGCCTGCGGGCGCACGTTCAGGCACCTCCCAGGCGGCATCCTCGGCCGCCTGGACGACATGCTGATCGTGCGCGGCGTGAACGTCTTCCCTGCGGCCATCGAGGGGATCGTGCGCCGGTTCCCCGCCATCGACGAGTTCCAGATCGAGGTGTTCCGCCAGGGCGAGCTGGACGAGCTGCGCGTGGTCATCGAGGCCGAGGACCCGAGCCTGAGCCGCACCGTCCAGGACGCGTTACGCGCCGACCTCGGCATCCGCCTCGAGGTCCGTCCGGTGCCGCCGCGCACCCTGCCTCGCCAGGAGCTGAAGGCCCGTCGCGTCGTCAGGAAGTAAGGGGAAATTGCGACCCGGCCACCGGCTTGGGCGCAAACCCGGGGGCGTCCCCACGGGCGAAATCCGGTCCCCGGGTGGCGCTCGTAGGCTTTGAGGGGGCCGGCTCGCTTGTCAACCGCGGGGCGCTTTGATACTGAGTGGCGGGTCATGTCGAGCGCGGGGGCGGACCTGATCCGCAACATGGCCGCCGGCGACCGCGACGCGTTCAGTCCGTTCTACGATCGCTATGCCCCGCTGGTCTATCCGCTGATCCTCCGCATCGTGCGCGAGCGCGCGGACGCGGCCGACGTCCTGCAAGAGGTCTTCTGGGAGGCCTGGCAGTCGGCGTCGACCTACGACCCCGGGCGCGGCACTCCCGAGGCCTGGATCGTCACGCGCGCGCGGACGCGAGCAATCGACCGGGTGCGGTCCATCCGTAGAAGAAATGAGAGGTTCGGGGCGCCGCTGGAGGAGGCTCTCGCCGCGCCGCCGGGGATGGGCGGTGACGCGGCCCAACGGGCGGCCGATCGCTCGGTGATCAGGAGCGCGCTCGACCGGCTGGCCGACGTCCAGCGGGAGGTGATCGAGCTCGCGTACTACGGCGGGCTCACGCAGACGGAGATCGCGGAGCGGCTTCAGCAGCCGCTCGGCACGGTGAAGACGCGGATCCGCTCGGGGCTGGAGCGACTCCGCGAGATCACGAGGCAGCAGGCGACATGAGTCACGACCCGTTCGACACGCAGGCGGCGGCCTACGCGCTCGGCGCCCTCGACGGCGAAGAGCTGGCGCAGTTCGAGGCGCACCTCGGGCAGAGCTGCGCCCGCTGCGAGGCGACGCTGCGCGATTCCCGCCAGGCGCTGGCGGCGCTGGCGCGGGAGACGCCCGCGGCCGCGCCGCCGCCACAGGTCAAGGAAGCGCTCCTGGGTCGGATGGCGGCGACCGGGCCCGCACCGAGGAGGCGCGACGACCTCCGCGCCGCCTGGCTGCGCTGGACGATCGCCACGGTGGCGGCGATGATCGTCGGCGGCTTCCTCGCCGGGATGTACGTCGCCGCCCGCTACGAAGCGCGGCTGGGAAAGCTCGCGCGCGAGACCAGCGCGCTCCGCGGCGAGGAAGCCGGGCTGCGCGAGCGCGTGGCTCTCTATCAGGGGGTCGTCGAGCTGCTACGCGATCCCGTGACACGCGTGATCGCGCTGCGCGGCGCCGGCCCCAGCCCCGAGGCGCGGGGCCGCGTGATCTGGCACGAGACGGCCGGCGGTCACGTGTTCGTGGCGAAGCTTCCGCCCGCGTCCCCCGGCAAGACATACGAGCTGTGGACCATCACGCGTGGAAAGCCGAGCCCGGCCGGCGTCTTTCAGGTCGACGGCTCCGGCCAGGCCAGCCAGAAGGTCGCGCCCGTCGGAGGGCGGGTGGACGTCTTCGCCGTCACGCTGGAGCCCGCCGGCGGCGTGCCCGCGCCGACCGGCCCGATCGTCCTCGCCTCCTCGAAGGAGTGAGGCGCAGCCTCAGAGCCCCAGACGCCGCGCGGCCTGCACCACGGCGATGACGGTCATCGCGTCCTTGATCTCGCTGGTCTCCACCATTCTCAGCACCTCGGCGAAGGGGAACGGTCGAACCTCGATGAACTCCGTCGGGTCGGGCTGGGTGTCCGCCGGCCGGAGCCCTTCGGCCAGGTAGAGGTGGGCGGTCTCGTCGAGGACGCTCTTCGAGGTATCGAACGTGCAGAGCTTGACGAGCCGCTCGGCCTCGTAGCCGGCTTCCTCCCGTAGCTCGCGCTGCACCGCCGCCTCCTCGCTCTCGTCGGGATGTATCGCGCCCGTCGGCATCTCCCAGCGGAAGGCGCGGGCGACGTAGCGGTACTGGCCGACGAGCACGACGGTCGAGGCGTCGAGGAAGGGCAGGATGCCGACGCACGGCCGGCACTCGACGACGCCGTACGGTGTGGTGCGCCCGTCGGGCAGCTCGGCCAGGTCCTCGCGCACGCGGATCCACGCGTTCTCGTAGACGCGCCGGGTGGACAGCGTGCTCCAGGGGGCGCGGGCGAGGGCGGGGCGCTCGGCGCTCATTCGGCCGCCCCCGAGAGCTGAGGGCCAGCCGCCCGCCGCCGTCGGGTGAGCCGCACGAAGGGCGGCGCCACCAGCGCCAGCGCTCCCAGGCCGAGGAGGCTCGCGGTCAACGGCCGCCCGACGATCTCCAGCCAGTCGCCACGCGCCATGAAGAGCGACTGGCGTAGCGTCTTCTCCATGAGCGGGCCGAGCACGAGCGCCACCACCAGGGGCGAGGGATCGATGGCGAGCTTGCGCAGCCCGTAGCCGAAGATGCCGGAGCCGACGAGGGCCCAGAGGTCGAGCAGGCTGTTACTCAAGCTGTAGGCGCCGACCAGGCAGAGGAGGAGCAGCCCAGCTCCTTCGCGGTCGGCTCGTCGGGGAAGACGCGGTTACGCGTGCTCTGAAAGACGAGGAGGACGCGCATCTTCTTTGCCTCGACCAGCGGTCGGACCTCCCCTGGCTGCGCCACGATTGCCTCGATGTGACCCCCGAGCAGGGCCGATCAGTGCGATGAGGGCCATCGGCGCCTCCTCGTGACTGGTGTGGCGGGACTCTAGCACGCGCGGCCGGCCTCGCCAACCCGCGGTATACTCAGCACGTTCACGAGGAACGCGGGGGGATCTCACCAGCATGAGGGTGGTGCTGCGCAATCCACGGCGCGAGGTCGAGGTGGCGGGCGGGCGTCGCGTGCGCGACGTGTTGAAGGAGCTGGACGTCATTCCCGAGACCGTGCTGGTGATCCGGGGCGACACGCTCATCACCGCCGACCAGGTCGTGGCCGACGAGGACACGATCGAGCTGCGGCCGGTGATGTCGGGAGGCTAGGCCCCATCATGAAGTGCCGGAAGTGCGGGACGGGCGCGGTCATCGAGCTGCGGCGGCACAACGCCGCCTTCTGCGCGCCCGACTTCCTCGAGTTCTTCCGTAATCAGGTGCGGGAGGCGATCCGCAAGCACCGGATGTTCACCCGCGACGAGCGCGTGCTGGTGGCGGTGTCCGGCGGCAAGGACTCGCTGGGGCTCTGGGACGTGCTGATCGAGGAGGGCTACCAGACGAGCGGCCTCTACCTCGATCTGGGGATCTACGACTATTCGGTGGAATCGAAGGCCAAGTGCGAGGCCTTCGCCGCCGCCCGCGAGGTGCCGCTCATCGTGACGGGCGTGGCGGACGAGGTGGGGGCGCCGGTGCCCGTCATCAAGGAGGTCACGCGGCGCCCGCCCTGCTCGGGCTGCGGCCTCAGCAAGCGCTACCTGATGAACCGCGTGGCGCTGGAGCACGGGTTCCCCGTCGTGGCCACCGGTCACAACCTCGACGACGAGGCGGCGACGCTCTTCGGCTCGGTCATGCACTGGCAGACGGAGGCGCTGCCGCGCCAATCGCCCGCGCTGGCCTCCACGCATCCCAAGCTCGTGCGGCGGGTCAAGCCCCTCTACCGCCTGTCCGAGCGCGAGGCCGCCGCCTACGCCTTCCTGAGACGGATCGACTACATCGTCGAGGAATGCCCGTTCGCCAAGGGCGCCACCTCGATCATGTACAAGGAGATCCTCAGCCGGATGGAGGACGCCTCGCCCGGGGCCAAGCACAACTTCCTGTTCGGCTTCCTCGACAAGGCCCGGGCCGCCTTCGAGCGCGCCGAGGCGGTCTCGCTGCAGGAGTGCGTGCGCTGCGGGCAGGTGACGACGGGGACGGTCTGCGCGTTCTGCAAGCTCAGCGACCAGGTCAAGCGCGCGACCTAGCGCCGAGCCGATCCGTTCCGGCCCCGGCGTTGCGCGCGTACCTCGAGCTGAGCGCGGCCATGGCCATCGTCGGCAGCTCGGTCGTCGTGGGGAAGATGGTCGTGGCCACGCTCCCCGTGCTCCTCGTCGCCGGCCTGCGCTTCGCGCTGGCCTCGCCGATCCTGCTCCCGCTCCTGCTTTTGCGGGAACGCGGCCTGCCGGCCATGAAGCGGCGCGACGCGGCCGTGTTGACGCTCCAGGCCTTCACCGGGATCTTCGCGTTCAACACGCTGCTCCTCTACGGCTTCACCCTGACCAGTGCGGCGGCGGCAGCCCTCGGCCTCGCCGTCCTCGCCTGGTCGCGATCAACGGATTGGGGGCCGGCGCCTCCACGGGGGGCGCCGATCCGCCGGCGGGCAATCTGCTCGTGTTCGGCGCCGTCGTCGGTGAGGCCGCCTACGTCGTCTGTGGCAAGATCCTCTCGCGCCGGCTCAGCCCGCTGGCCATGGCGACGGGCATGAGCACGCTGGGGCTGGTCATGTGCCTGCCCTGGGAGGCCCGGCGCTTCGATCTTCGGCGCCTGGAGGGCGGCGACTGGATCGCCATCGGCTCTTACGGCATCGCTGCCGGTGAGCGCGGTGCTGCTCTCCTAGCTCGTCCTCGGCGAGCGCTTCCTCTGGTCGCATCTGGCTCGTGCGTGATCGCGGCCATCGACCTGGTGGCCCGGCGGGTCTGACGCGGTGACGCGCGCGATCGTCATCAGCATCGACGGCCTGGCCGCCTTCTACTGGGACGATCCGGCGGCGAGCCTGCCCGCCCTTCGCGCGCTCGGCGAGCGCGGCATCGTCGCCGGCCGGATGGAAACCGTGTTCCCCAGCACCACCTGGCCCGCCCACGTCAGCCTGGTGACCGGCGTGAGCCCGGCGCGCCACGGCGTGGTGGGCAACAGCATCCTCAATCGCGCGACGGCCCGCCCCGAAGATCTCACCGGCGATCCCGTCTACGACGCCCCCGACCTCCTGCGCGCGCCGACCGTGTACGACCACGCCCGGGCGGCGGGGCTGCGGACGGCAGCCATCGACTGGCCGGCGACGCGCAACTGCGCCTCGATCGATTTCTGCCTGCCCTTCTTCAAGGACCAGAAGATCTTCGAGACCCAGACGCCCCGCGCCGTGTGGACGGAGCTCGGGTCGCTGGGCTATCCCCTCGATCGGCAGGGGGAGTGGGCGCAGCTGCCCAAGCGGTTCCTGAAGGACGCGATGGTCGCCGACCTGGCGGCCCACGTCGTCCGTCGCCACGCGCCCGATCTCCTGCTGCTGCACTTCCTCTGCGTGGACAGCTTCCAGCACCTCCACGGGCCCCGGTCGCCGGAGGCCTACTGGGCGATCGCCTACGTCGATGGGCTCATCGGCCGCTTCCTCGCCACGCTCCCCGCCGCCGAGTTGACGGACCACACGGTGCTGTTCGTCGTCTCCGATCACGGGTTTTTGCCGG
The DNA here is from genome assembly GCA_001917535.1 of Candidatus Rokubacteria bacterium 13_1_40CM_69_27. Classification (GTDB taxonomy): domain Bacteria; phylum Methylomirabilota; class Methylomirabilia; order Rokubacteriales; family CSP1-6; genus MNEF01. The sequence goes on along the minus strand of MNEF01000020.1, from coordinate 19,954 downwards.
TGGCGCGGGAGATCCGGATGAACGTCCGGCTCCGCCAGCTCGGCGCGCTCCGCGTCGACGCCGGGGGGCGCGTGAGCGGCGGCGAGGCGCGCTTCGTCATGAATCACGGCGCCGGCTATCTCTATGCCCTCGGGGCCGGCAACCACGAGCGACTGCTCCGCGACCTCGCCGCCGAGCTGGCCGCGCTGGAAGGGGTGGCGGGAGTCTGGACCGAGGCGGGCTATGCGGCGCTCGGGCTGCCGACGCCGTCCGAGAACGCGCACGTCGGCGATCTGCTCGTCGAGGCGGCGCCCGGCTACTGCTTCGTCGACGACGCCCGAGGCGACGATATCGTCGGCCCTCCGCGCTATCGCGGCACCCACGGCCAGCGGCCGACCTATCCGGACAACGGCGCCTTCTTCCTGGCCGCCGGGCCGGGCATCGCGCGAGGCAAACGACTGGCCCAGATCAGGAGCCGCGATGTGGCGCCGACGCTCGCGCACGTGCTGGGCCTGAAAATCGGCGCCACCGAGGGCCGCGCGTTGGGCGAGGTTTTCGCCGCGTGATAGAATGAATCGTCATTCAGTTGGACGGGAGGCTCCATGAGAGACGCTGTCATCGTCGGTGCCGTGCGAACCGCCGTCGGGAAGAGGAACGGCAAGCTGTCGCCGGTTCGTCCCGACGATCTCGTCGCCGGGGTCCTGGGCGAGCTGGTGCGTCGGGTCGGCCTCGATCCCACCGAGGTCGAGGATGTGATCCTGGGCTGCGTGGACCAGCTCGGCGAGCAGGGGATGAACATCGCGCGCAACGCGGCGCTCATCGCGGGACTCCCGCTCGACGTCTGCGGCGTCACCCTCGACCGCATGTGCGGCTCCGGCCAGCAGGCCGCGAACTTCGCGGCGATGGGCGTCATGGCCGGCCAGTACGAGTGCGCGATCGCCGGTGGTGTGGAGCACATGACGCGGGTGCCGATGGGTTCGAATGCGATGGGCCCGGGCGAGGGGCCGTTGTCGCCGACCCTGCAGGAGCGCTACCACATCGTTCCCCAGGGCATCTCCGCCGAGCTGATCGCGGAGAAGTGGGGCCTCAAACGCGAGGAGCTGGACGAATTCTCCGCCCAGAGCCACGAGAAGGCCGGGCGTGCCACCGCCGGGGGCCGCTTCAAGCGCGAGATCGCGCCGGTGACGCTGCCGGACGGCGCCATCTTCGACACCGACGAGGGCGTGCGGGTGCCGGTGAGCCGCGAGAAGATGGCCGCGCTGGCTCCGTCCTTCAAGCCCGAGGGCGTCGTCACCGCGGCCAATTCGTCGCAGATCTCCGACGGCGCCGCCGCGCTCATGTTCATGTCGGAGGAGAGGGCGAAGGCGCTGGGCGTCCGGCCGCGGGCTCGCGTGGTCGCCACGGCGCTGGCCGGCGTCGATCCCACCATCATGCTGACGGGGCCCATCCCCGCTACCCAGCGCGTGCTGAGGAAGGCGGGCCTGAAGCTGGACGACATCGGTCTCTTCGAAATAAACGAAGCGTTTGCATCGGTCGTCCTCGCTTGGGAGCGGGAGCTGCACCCCAATATGAACTTGGTGAACGTCAACGGCGGGGCGATCGCGCTCGGCCATCCGCTGGGCTGCTCGGGCGCCAAGCTGATGACGAGCCTGCTGCACGAGCTGGAGCGGACGGGCCAGAGGTACGGGCTTCAGACCATGTGCATCGGCTTCGGGCAGGGAATCGCGACGATCATCGAGCGACTGTAGCCCAATCGGAGGGGGCGGACGTTACGGCCCCCTCCGAAACCTCCCCCAGGAAGGGGTTGCGCCGGCTCCGCCGGCGCTCGAAAGGGCGAGCAGCAGTCGCAGTCGGCGGGGACCATTCTCCGACAGTCTGCTAGCCGCCGCAGAGGTCAGCCATGGCCGGATTTCGCTGCGCGAAGTGCGGGAAGGTCGCAATGGTGCAGAAGATCTGCTGCGGCCGCCCGATGAAGCGCGCCTAGCCGCGCTTCAGGGCGCCTCCGCAGGGATCACGGCGAGGTCCAAGCGCCCGAGGCCGCGGAGCACCGTCACGCCGAGCGTCCGGCCGATCGCCGATTCGGCAAGCAGACGGTGCAGGTCGTCGACTCGCGTGATCGCCCGGTCGTCAACCGCGACCAGCACGTCCCCTTCCCGAAGCCCCGCCCGCGCGGCCGGTCCGCCCGACTCGATCGAGACGACCTCCAGCCCGTGCTCGTTGGCGAGCTCTTGCCCCCGCGCCACGCGCCGATCGACCGCCCGCGACTGAGCGACAAGGCCCAGGTACGCGCGGCGGACGCGCCCATGGGTCAACAGCTGAGGAACGACCCAGGTCGCGGTGGCGATAGGGATGGCGAAGCTGATGCCCTGCGCCAGCGCGATGATGGCGGTGTTGATGCCGACGACCCGTCCCCGCGAGTCCACCAGCGGACCGCCCGAGTTGCCCGGATTGAGAGCAACGTCCGTCTGGATGACGTTCTCGATCAGGCGCCCCGTCATGCTGCGCAGTGAGCGGCCCAGCGCGCTCACGACGCCGGCCGAGACCGTGGACTGGAACCCGAAGGGATTGCCGATCGCGATGACGAGCTGGCCCACCCGGAGGCCGGCCGAGTCGCCGAGCCGCGCGTGGGGCAGCCCCGCGCCCGTCGTGCGGATGACGGCCAGGTCGGTCGCGGGATCGTCGCCGACCAGCGTGGCCTCAACCTGGCGCCCGTCGGTCAGCGTCACCTCCAGGCGCCGCGCTCCGTGCACGACGTGACTGTTCGTCAGCACGTAGCCGTCGGGGGCAATGATCACGCCCGAGCCGGCGCCCATGTGCTCCGGACCGCGCGCTCGCCCGGCGACGGTGATGCTGACGACGGCCGGGCCAACCTCCTCGACGACGGAGACCACCGCCCGCGAGTAGGCATCGAGCAGCTCGGCGTCGGATCGCGAATCACCGCCGGGCTCGGGCCCTCCCGCGGCGATCGGCGGGGCGCCGTCCTCGCGCTCGACGAGGCGCAGCATCAGGCGGCGCGCCTGAATGCGGGCGGCGCCGGGCTCGGGAGCGCACGCGGCGCGGGCGTGACGACGACCTCGTACCCGTCGGGCACATGGGCCACGAGCTCGGTCCAGACAGCCTCCACCAGCCACTCCCAACCGGCGGGAGCGGACAGGAGCACGCGGCCGGTGCGCCACGGCATGGGCGGGAGCACACGCACCGCGAGTAGCGAGTCGCCGTGCAGCGCGCGGAAGATGGCGGCGCGGAGATCCGCCTGCAGGGCCAGCGCGCGCTCCTCGGCCCGGTCCCGCCAGACGCGCCAGGCCAGGGGAAGCACGACGAGCGCGGCCACGAACGAGGTTGCGACGACGGTCTCGAGCATGACTCTCGCCTCCGCCCTTGAGATGTGGGGGAGGTGGGGCAGGATTCAGCGCCTGGACAGCATCCCCTTGCCGTTGTGCTGGTGTGGGGCCTTCCGCTCCAGGGTCTCGAGCAGGGCCGCCACCACGTCCTTCTGATCGAGAAGGCCGACGAGACGCCCGAAGCGGTCCATGATCGGAAGGCAAGCGATCCTCTTGGCGATCATGAGCCGCGCGGCCAGCGCGAGCGAAATATTCGGGCGCGCCGTCACCAGGGACTCGCGCGGCGTCATGATCTGAGCGACTGTCATCTCGGCGAGCTTCGGCATCCTCTCGTCCGGCGGCGTGCGCTCCAACAGCCTTCGATAATCGCCGTTCGAGACCACGCCCCGGAAATCGCTTCCGTCCAGCACGGCGAGATGTCGGACGCCCCCAGGCCGCATGAGGGCGAGGGCGGCGGCGATGCTGGTGTCGGGAGCGACCGACTTGGTGTCGGCCATCATCGCCTGCCGAACTTTCATGGCCGCACCGGAACGCAAGCGCGATACCACGTCCCCGGTGAAGCAAATCGCGGGGTTGCCGGGACCCGGCGGGGAGCGGTTGCACCATTCCTGTGCAAAGTGCACAGGAATTGGTCAGTCGGCTCTCAGGGGAGGCGCCAGCCCACCCACTCGGCGCAGGCGCGCCCCATGATCCACTCCCGGTCGTCCTTGGAGAGGAAGTCGAGGCCTTCTCTGACGTGTCGGACGGCGTCCCGGTAGGGGACCGGCAGCCGCGAGTAGTCCGTGCCCCACAGCATGCGCCGGGGGCCGAAGGCCTCCCAGACGCGGCGGATGTGCTTGGTGAGCTTGGGGAACGGATAGGGCTCGCTCGAATAGCAGGGCAGGGCCGAGACCTTCATGGCCACGTTGGGATGGCGCGCCAGCGCCAGCACCTCGTCGAGATCCCCGAAGGCCTCGTCGTCTTTGAGCTCACCCCGGCGCGCGAGGTGATCGAGGACCAGCCGGAGGCGCGGATGCCGGGCGGCGATCGGCCCGACCGCCGACGCCTGACCCGGCACGAAGATCATGAGCGGGAGGCTGGCGCGCTCGGCGGCCGCCCAGAACCAGTCGAGCGAGCCGTCAGTGAGCCAGGCCGCCCAGAGCGGCAGATGGAACGTGAGGCGGACGCCCAGCATGCCCGGCTGATCCCGCCACTTGGCGAGCTGCGCCTCGGCGCCCGGCGCCTTGGGGTCGAAGCGCCCCATGACGGCGAAGCGATCCGGCCAGGCGCGCGCCGCCGCCAGCGCGTCGGTGTTGTCGTCGCCGGGCCACGAGGGCGGCACCAGCACCGCGCGGGCGACCCCCGCGTCGTCCATCACGCGCAGCACCTGCTCGGCGCCGAGCGCCGGCCCGTGCGCGTGCCGCGTTCGTCCCGGCGGCCACGGCCGCGTGGAGACGTCGGGGCTCCAGACGTGGATCTGCGCATCGATGATCGTCATGGGGACGCTCCTGGGGGGCGGGTCGGTCAGGCGGCGCGGAACGCGGCCTGAAGCGCCGCGTCCAGATCGGCGGGACGAACCGGCTTGAACAGGCACCGGTGGATCTTGAGCGCGTTCAGCCGCGCCTGGTCCTCCTCGCGCAGGCCCCAGCCCGTGATGAAGAGCAGCGGCACGGACCGGTCGATCGCGCGCAGCCGTTCGGCCACCTCCCAACCGTTCATGCCGGCCATGCCCACGTTGGTCAGGACGGCGTCGAAGCGGCCGGTAGCGTAGGCGTTGAGGGCCGCGGCTCCGCTCTGGACCGCGGTGACCGTGTGGCCGAGGCTCCGCAGCAACTCCGCCAGCGTCGCCAACACCTGAGGATCATCGTCCACGACGAGCACGCGCGCCTGGCGTCGCGCCTGGGTCTCGGTCGACGCCGCGGACGGCGGCGCCGCCTCGCGCGCGGTCGGGAAGGTGAGGGTGAACGTGGTGCCCCGGCCGGGTTCGCTCTCCACGCGGATGTCGCCGCCGTGGCGCTTCACGATCGAGTACGCCATGGCCAGGCCGAGCCCCGAGCCCCCCTCGCCTTTCGTCGAGAAGAAGGGCTCGAAGATGCGTCGGCGCACTGCCTCGGGCATGCCGATGCCGGTGTCGGCGACGGTGATGACCACGGTGGAGTCCCCGCCCTCCCGCGTGGCCATCGAGAGCGTGCCGCCCTCCGGCATCGCGTCGATCGCGTTGAGGATGAGGTTGGTCATGAGCTCCGTCAGCGCGGCGGGGCGGCCGCTGACGTGCGCCGCCGCCCGCAGGTCGAGCCGCAGGTCCAGCCGGCGGTTTTCGCGGGCGGTCTTTTCCTCCCAGCGCGGCCGGATGATGGCGACCGCGTCATGCACGATCTGGTTGACGTCCACGCTCACGAACTGCTCGTCCGGCCGCAGCCGGGCGAACTGCTGGATGCGCCGCACGGTCTCGGAGCCGTCGATGGCGGCCGTCTCCAGCACCCGGAGCGAGCGATTGACCAGCTCGACGTCGGTGAGGTTCTGCTTCATGAGCTGGGCGTAGCCGAGGATCGCCTGCAGGAGGTTGTTGAAGTCGTGCGCGATGCCGCCGGCGAGCTGTCCCAGGGCCGTGAGCTTCTCGGACTGGTGGAGCTGGCCCTCCACCTCGCGCTGCACCGTGATGTCGTGGACGATGGCGATCAGCCCCTCGAAGGCGCCCTGCCGGCCGCGTAGGGCCGACAGCGTCACCGCCAGGGCCAGCGGGCGCGGATTGCGCTCCAGCGTGACCTCGAAGGCGTGCAGCGGGCTGCCCTGCCCGAGCCGCCGCTTGGCGTCGGAGTAGGCGGCGGCCGGCACGAACTCCGTGACGAGCCGGCCCAGCGCCTCCCCGGCGGGGAGGCCGAAGATGCGCTCGGAGGCGGGGTTCCAGCCCTCGATCCGATCGTGCTCGTCGACGGCGATGATGGCGTCGCCCGCCGAGGCGATGAGTTGCTCCAGCGAGCGCTTGGTGTTGGCGATCTCGGTGTAGAGGCGCGCATTCCGCACGGCGATCGCCAGGTACTCCGAGAGCATCTCGAGCAGCTCCCGCTCCCGCGGGTCGATGGCCCGAGCGGAGGGGCGGTTGTCGACGACGAGATGGCCGAGGAGGCCCTCGGCATCCCGGATGGCGCAGGTCACCAGGGCGGGGTGGTTGGTGGTGGGCGCCGGCTCGTTCTCCGAGATGATCGTCACCCTATCGTACCCGAGCGCCCGGCGCAGCTGGTCGGTGACGGCGGCGGTCATCTGCTGGAGCTCGAGCTGTCCGACGATCGTCCGCGCGATCTCGCGCAGGATCGAGAGCTGGGTGACGCGGAGGGACTGCTCGGCCGCCTCGCGGCGGGCCGCCTCCTCCAGCTCGCGCGTCTTGCTGGAGAGGCTCCGCATCTCCTCCACGAGCCGCGCCACCTGGTCGCGCGCGCCGAGGTCGGTGTGGCGGCGGAGCAGGGCGCGGCGCACGATGTCTTCGAGGTCCTGGCGCGAGAAGGGCTTGATGAGGTACTCGAACGCGCCGTGGCTCAGCGCGAGCTTGACCGTCTCCAGCGACGCGTAGGCGGTGATCATCACCACCTCGATCGCGGGGTCGATCCGTTTGATGCGCCGCAGCACTTCGAGCCCGTCGACCTCCGGCATCTTGATATCGAGGATGACGAGGTCCGGGCGGAACTGCTCCAGCTCCTGCAGGGCGGCGCGGGCGCTCTCCGCCGTGCGGATCTCGTGGGCTGGCTTGAGCAGCATGCGGAGGGATTCGCGGGGCCCGATCTCGTCGTCGACGACGAGGATGCGCGAGCGGGAGGCGGGCGGCGCGGCGAGCGTCATGCCTCAGCGGGCGGCAGGGTCACGTGGAAGGCCAACTCGTGCCGACCCTGCCGGAAGCGCAGCTGGCCGCCCAGCGCCTCGATGAGCCGCTGGCTCACGGCCGGCCCCACGTCGATCAGGCTCTCCTGCACCATCTGCACCGGGTCGAAGATGCGGTCCAGCCTATCCGTCGGCACCGCCGCCGTCCGCGAGCTGATGAGGATGCGCACCTCCTCGGTGCCGTCCTTCTCGGCGTGCCGTCCGACCGAGAGCGAAACCTTCGCCTCCTCGGCGGGGGAGGAGGCGTGCGCGAGGTACCAGACCAGGTAGGACAGGGCTTTTCGCAGCTGGACGGGGTCCACCTTTACCATCTGGGGCGTGCGGTCGCCGGGGACGTCGAGCTGGAGTCGCTTGCTGAGCCCCTCGTCGGCCAGCTCGATGGCGGTCACGACCTCCTCGACCACGGCGTGAACGTCCACGGTCAAAAAGTTTAACTCACCTTCACTGACCAGTGCTGAAAGTTTTTCAAAAACCTGCACCAGGCGCCGCACGTCCCGGCGAACCACCGACGAGAAGAGCTTTCGGAAGTCGGGGTCGTCGTAGCGCTCGTCGATCAGCTCGACGAAAGTGTTGATCGACACCAGCGGGTTCTTGATCTCGTCGGCGATGCGCGCGATCACGCGGCCGAGGAGCTGGAACTCCTGGGTCTGCCGCTTCTGGGCGGCCAGCTCCTTCTGGGCGGTCCGGTCCTCGAAGACGAGCACGGCGCCCAGCGGGGTCGGCCCTTCGCCGCGGATCGGGTAGGTCGAGACCTCGAGCCAGAGCCCCCGGAGGGCCAGCTGGATCTCCGACTTGGCCAACGCGCGCCCGTAGGCCAGCGTCTCGTACAGCATGTCGCCGAGCGGCGAGGGCAGGGCTCTCAGGTCCTGGCGGATGACGTCGACGGCGCTGAGGCCCAGGATCTCCTCGGCCCGCCGGTTCATCGTGCCCACCCGCTCGTCGCGGCCAATGGTGATGACGCCGCTGGACATGTGGGCGAGGATCCGCTCGCTGAACTCCTTTTCCTGCTGGAGCTGGTGATGGAGGGTGATGTCGCGGATCGCCGTCGCCAGGTGGGTGGCGAGATCGAAGAGGATCTCAGTCTGGTGGCGACCGTACGTGCCGCCCACCACCGGTTGACCCACGACCAGCATGGCGACCAGCTCCCCTTGGGTCAGCAAGGGCACGGCCACCACCCCCCCGAGCAGCCTGAGCTCCGCGATCAGCGCCGGATCTGTCAAATCCTGTAATCGGGCCGGACGACCCTGCGTGGCCAGCCAGCGGCTGAGCCCGTGGGTGGCCGACACGCGCACGGCCTCGACGACCTGGGGGGCCAGGCCCCGGTGCGCGCGCACGCGGTAGGTCTGGCCGCCGTTGTCCAGCAGGAGCAACGCCGACCGGGTCGGCCGGAGCAACTCCCCGATGGCGTCCAGAAACATGTCGAGCAGCCGCGGCAGGTCGAAGCCGGCCGCGAATACCCGGCTGAACTCCCTGAGGATCCTGGTCAACGTCTCCGTCTCCCGGGGTGGCTCCTCCCCGGTGGTGGCCAGATCGGAGGCGCGCGGGGCGACCTGGGCCCGGAGGGTCGCGACCTCCTGGAGCAGGTGCTGCCGATCGACCGCCTGACGGAGGGTGCCCTCGAGATCCCGCTGGGTGAAGGTGGCCGGGAGGTTGAAGTCGGCGGCCGCCCCCTCCTCCTCACCGGGTCCGATGGCGACGACCAGGATGCCCGGCGTCATGTCCCGGACCTGGGACACGAAGGTGCCCAGGTTCCGGGCAGGTCCGCGGCTGTCGCGAATGACGGCGTCGACGTCGATCAGGCGGAGGGTCTTTAGTGCATCTGCATCAGCCTGTGCCAGGAAGACCGAGGCCTCCGCAAACCCCCGGAGTATGCGCGTCCGAAGCGCGTCGTCGGGCGTGACGACGAGGACTGTTTTCATGCGCGAGCGTTCACGTCCCTGTCTCTGACCTCGCTCGTCGCCTGCGCGGCTACGGCAAGCGGGAACTCCGCCGTGAGCAACGCACCGCCCGCGGCACGGTTCGCCGCCCGGAGCTTAGCACGGTGGGCCGCAGCAATGCCTGCGCAAATTGTCAAGCCGAGGCCGGAGCCGCGCTGCTTGGTGGTGATGAACGGGTCGAAGACGTGCTCGAGCAGCTCGGCCGGGATGCCGGGGCCGGAATCGGCGACGGCCACGGTCACGTGGTCGCCGGTGGCAGTGAGCTCGATGGACAAGGTGCCGTCGGGAGGCGTTGCCTCGAGGGCATTCATCAGCAGGTTGATGAAGAGCTGCTCCAGCTCGCCGTGGTCGCCGAGCACGAAGCGTGGCTCGGCGCCCAGGCTGGTGCCGATCACCATCCGTTTTTCGTCGAACGCCGGCCGCAGGGACTCGACCGCTTGGGCGAGCGGCTCCCGGACGTCGAGCCGCTGCCTGGGACGGTCGCTGGGGCGCGAGAGGGTCCGCAGCTGCTCTACCAGGTGTTCCATCCGGCCGATCTCGCGGGTGACGATCCGGCTGAACTCGTCGGCGAAGAGCGCATCGCTCTGGCGCCGGGGGATCAGCTGGGCGAACGTCTTGATGGCCACCAGCGGGTTCTTGATCTCGTGGGCGAGGCTGGAGGCGAGGACCTCGAAGTAGGCCAGGCGCGCCGCGCGCTGCCGCTCGCTCTCGAGCTGCTTGAACGGCGTCAGGTCACTGAACACAGCGACGGCGCCGAGAATGACCCGCGCGGGATCGCGCAGCGGGGACGTCGTGCATATGACCGGGCGCGTCACCGTGCCGTCCGGGAGCGCGATTTCCGGCTGCGTCCGCTCGAGGCCGTCGGCGACCGTGCTCCTGAGCAGCGCTCCCAGATCCTCCGGCAGCACGTCGGCCGATTGATCCTGCACCCGTTCGGCGGCAAGCCCGGTGAGCTGCGCGGCGGCGCGATTGAACATCGTGACGTGCCCCGCGGAGTCGATCGCCACGACGCCGCTCTCGATGGTAGCGACGACGTTCTCGATGAACTCGTTTGCCAGGACCACCTGGGTGTAGAGCTGCGCGTTCTTGATCGCGGTCCCCGCTTGATTCGCCAGCGTCATGAGGAGATCGAGGTCCTGGGGGTAGAACGGGTCCCACGACAACTTCGGACCCAGAGCGATAAGCCCAATGACGGTATCCTCGGAGCGAAGAGGCAGGACGAGCGCCCAATTCAGGCGCGCCAACTCGCTGTGCAGGCACTGGCTCTCCGCGGTCCGCTCGCGCGCGATTTCCTCGGTCACAAGGAGGTCTCGCCCCCGAGACAGCGCTTCGACGACGACCGCGGGCACGGCCTGAGGAGCATCGAAGTTTGCCCCCTGGTGCCGCGTTTCAGGGGTCGCTTTCGAGAAGCGCGGACCCATTCGCAGATAGATGGCGACACCCTCGGGTTTCGTCGAGTCGACAACGGCCTCACTCACGACGGCCAGGACCAGTTTGAGGTCGAGAACACGCGTCAGCTTCTGGCTGGCTACTCGGACCGTCCGCCGGAAGTTGGCCTGGGTTCGGTAGACGTACTTGTCGAGAACCTTTCCTGCGATGTCGCGGGTGGGGGCGACCAGAAGGCTCAGACCGACGATCGCCAACAGGAGAATAAGCAGCTCATCTGGCGCGAAGCGATCGGACAGAGTCGGCCAGAAGAGCGCCAATACAATCAGGATCGGCACCAGCGACATTAGCATTGCAATGGTGATGGTCAGCCCGCGATGGATGACGAGGCGGAGATCCATCAAGCGGTGTCGGATGATGGCATGAGCAACAAGGAAGAAGAATACGAGGCCGAAGTTGGGACCAAGCCACGTGTAGGTTGATCGGCCCGTTAGCAGCGGTAGAAGAAGGTTGGTGGTGATGGCCAGCGCCCCACAAACGATGATCGCGACTCCGAGGTATTGGAGTTGAGCTCGAGCGAGCCCACGCGTTGTACGCCATTCGCAAATCAAGACTGCCGCGGCAACTGTCCAGCATATGAGAAAGTAGCCTGCAAATAGCGGATACAGGGGGCCAGTCTTTCTCGTGAGCTCTCCAGTACTGCCGGAAAAGCTGTAGGCGACCAACTCAGTTGACACCGAGAGGGCCGCGAATGTGAACGCAATTGCGAATGTCAGACGCAGTATCGTAGTCGACGGAAAATGGCTAGTTGTTGGGTAGTAGCGACTAAACGCGAGAAACACGGCCGGTACGAAGCTCGCGGTCGCGAATGCGAGCCTGCCCCAGGCATCAGCGTGGCTACCGGTGTGCACACCAACGATTGAGATGGTCCACGCTGTTACGACCGCGGTATAGATGGCGAACCATCGATTTATTGGACTTGCAGGGCGGGCGCGCCAAACAAATAGACCGAGCGCGGCGAGCGTGGCTGCAGTGATAGAGAGTAAGGCCTGAATCATGTGATTGTCACTGAGCCATCCTTCTCAGCGGTCCTTCGCGAACGGCCGTTCAACTAACCGGTGGCGCTTGGTGTGTGGTCTTAACCTGGCCTAAGCGCGGTTTCTAATGCTGCCGTCGTCTTCGCAACTGGGAATTCGATTGTGATAGTCGCGCCTCGACCGTTAGGATTGTTTTGAGCACGGATCCTTGCCCCGTGAGCGTCGGCAATTCCACGACAGATCGAGAGTCCAAGACCCGACCCCCGTTGCTTCGTTGTCACAAATGGGTCGAAAATCTTACCGAGTAGGGAGTCTGGGATACCCGTACCGGTGTCGCAAATCTCTACGAGGATAGTCTCACTTCCAGATGCCTTCCAGTTCAGAATTCGAACCGAGAGGTGGCCTCCGGGATCCATAGCCTCTAGTGCGTTTACGAGGAGATTCAGGAACAGTTGCTTGAGTTGGGCTGGATCAGCGGATACCAGCGGTAAATCGTTATCGTAGACGGTCTTGACATCAATCTGTCCTTGCTCCAGCTGGCCTCGTAAGAGTGCCAAGGTTTCATCAAGGGGCGCTCTGAGGTCAAGAGGTCTTCGCGCCTGCATGGGAGCACTTGCGAGGCCGCGGAGGCGAGCGACTAGATCGTCAATGCGCTCAATCTCGCGAATAACTACCTTCGCGAAGTCGTGACGAAAGTCCTCTTCCGTGAACCGTTCTGGTAATAGCTCAGCAAATGTCTTAATTGCCACGAGGGGGTTCTTGACCTCGTGCGCGATTCCTGAGGCTAGGGCACCGATAGAGGCTAGGCGCTCAGCTTGGCTCTTTTCTGCCTCGAGCTGCTTCAGGCGAGTGAGGTCGCTAAGGACTGCAACAGCCCCTAACATCGATCCTGCACGATCTCGGAGGGCAGAGGTTGAACAGATTACTGGAGTTGCACGCCCTGAGTTGTTATAGATCGTTGTCTCGATCTGCGTTCTCGGCTCACGATCTTCCAAAGTGCTCTCGAGCAGGGTTGCTATGGGGCGAGGCAAGTTTTGAAAGGAAGCGGCTTTGAGCTGTCCTGCGTCGAGGCCTAAGAGACGCTCAGCTGCTGAATTGAACAGGGTGATCATTCCGTCGGCGGAAACTGCGATGACCGAGCTTTCTATTGTCGTAAGTATGTTTTCAACGTATTCGTTCACCAAAACTACCTGTGAGTAGAGCTGGGCATTTTTAATCGCTATCGTCGCTTGGCTGAGGAGTGTCGTTAGAAGATCAAGATCCTCAGAAAAATAAGGATCACCCGATAGCTTCGGACCGATCAAGAAAAATCCTGCAAGTTTGGCGTCTTCAAGGATGGGAAGGGCAACCTCTACATTCAGTTGTCGCAGGTCTTTGAGTAGTCCAGCTAATTGGCCGGGCTCGTGCGCTCTTCCGAGTTCGTCTGCAACGAGCAGTCGCTTTCGTCGCGCAAGGGAATCGGCTATCTGGGAAGAGACGGCGATCGTTTCTTGCTGAGTAAGTTTCGTGACTTCGATTCCCTTGTGGAGGATCAGGCGCTTAAATGTCGGCTGTGCTACGTCCAGTATATACACCGCGATAGATTCTGGTTGGACTGTCCTGTTGATGACCGCACAGGCATAGCTGAGTAATGGTTGTAACTCGAGGATTCCGGCCATTGTTCGACTAATCTCACGGACCGTTCGTTGATAGTCGTACGGCTCACGAAAGAAATAGCGATCCACCAAAGCCTGTACGTGGCGTTTTAGGGGCTGAAAGGCGATGGCGACTAGAAGGACCGTCGCGAGTTCCAGCCAGAGTGGCAACTCGTGGGGTGTAGAGAGCAGCAGTCGCGACGTTATCCAAAGAATCACAGTGAACACGCCACTCGCCGTAACGATGGTGATGAGATAAGCGACACCACGGCGGATGACGAGCCGGATATTCATGAGGCGATAACGGATGATGGCATGGGCGATAACTGCGACCAGGAGAAGGCTAAATAGCGGCCCATACGGACTCAGCTTAGAGGAGCGAAATGCCAACGGGACGAGGAGATTCGTGACGGTGCCGCCGAGGATTGGTAGGGACACGCCGAGAAAGACATATCGGACTTGTAGCTTCTCAATGCCTTTCAGAACGTGAAGCTTTCGATAAAGCAACACAAGACTGTAGCCCAAGCAAGAAATGAAGTAGGCACCAAAGAATGGATGAATTGGCCCGTATGCGACCTGGAGGATACCATTTACTGAGGTCGTGCCCTGGGCTATCAGGGGAGTGAATGAGGCGAGTATTGCGGCGACGCCGGCCCCGATCCAAAATACCATCAACGAGTTGGACGGAGTCGGCTTAGGTGCGGGGAAAACGGTCGCGAATAGGAGAAATGATAGAGGGATTGCGGATGCGGCTACGAAAGCCGTGCGGGCCCAGATGATGCCCAAAGGCGTTGCGGCGTAGGCGTCGACAAGGCCGTTGCTAAATGTCCAGGTCGCGACTGCGAGAGAGAAAAATGCGAAATATTGATTAACACGCTGCGACGAGTTTTTCAGCCAGACTGCCAGTCCGAGAGCGAGGTTGATGAGTGAGGTTAAGAGGAGGATGCTCAGCCGTTCCGTCATAGCAGCTACCTAGGACGCCCCAAGATGAGAACCGAGTGGGTGCCGCCCATCGCGTGAGCGTTAATCAGAACGTTTCTCAGGCGGGAGAACCTGGCGTGGTTGGGTACGTAGTCCAGGTCACAGTCGGGATCTGGGTTCTCCAGATTGATCGTGGGCGGAATTGTCGAGTGCTGCAACGCTAGACATGCCGCTGCCACTTGGAAGGCCGAGCCTGCTCCCATGGCATGGCCGATCATCGATTTGATGGAGCTAATTGGAATGTTGTGGGCCAGGGCTCCGAAGGCGCGCTTGAACGCACGCGTTTCGATGACGTCGTAATCGGGCAACGCGTTGCCGTGAGAGTTTATGTAGTCGACATCGGTTTTACTCATGAAAGCCCGGGAGAATGCAGTTTCGATCGCTTCAATTAGCGCAAGTTCGCCTGCATCAATCCGCGCCCCATATCCGCCTTCATTTCCGGTCCCAAATCCGAAAACCTCGGCATAAATCGCTGCGTTTCTCGCCAGCGCGTGTTCCATTTCCTCGACGACGTAGATGACTGAGCCTTCACCCATGACCAACCCATCGCGATAGAGGTCGTAAGGTCGTGAGGCCTTTGTCGGTGGATCATCAAACTTTGAGAGGGCACCGGACGCACAGAAGGTAGCGAAGCAGAGCGGGGCGATAGGCGCTTCTGAGCTTCCTGCGATGATAATGTCGGCCTGTCCCTGGACGATCTGTGAGGACCCCCACTGGACCGCGTCCAGTCCAGTCAAGCATGCGGAAGCGAGCGTCATCGCCTGTCCCTTAATGCCGAGCTCCATCGAAATATGGGCCACTGGAGCATGAGCTGGATACTCGGTACCGGTCGTTTGGGGGACACCTTCAACGCCTGAGCGCTGAAAGCCCAGTCTGGCTGCCTCGTAGATGTCGCCGACCCCGTTCGCCGAAGTCCCAAGGCAAACCATCACCCGTCGAGGATGTTCTTGTTCGAGGACCAAGCCCGAATCCCCTACCGCAAGCTTTGCTGCAGCGACGGCGAACTGGGAGAAGCGCCCGCGGTGTTTGGCGCGCCGCGGGTTCATGAACTGCTCGGGCCGGAAGTCCTTGACCTCGGCGGCGACCTTGCAGGGGTAGGGCGACGGATCGAAGGCGGTGATGTAGTCGACGGCGGACTGCCCGGCGACGAGGTTCTTCCAGAAGAGGTCCTTCCCGATGCCGTTCGGGGCGACGACGCCGAGTCCGGTAATCACGACACGACGACGACCCACGGGCGCCTCCTCAAGTCAGCGCTAATTAGCAGGCCGACTGCCGACCGCCCAAGTCCTGACGCTCGGCCGCTTCCGGGAGCGGCTGCAAAAATCGCAGTGATTGTTAGAATAGGCGAGCCGGTCAGCCATGTCCAGGCACCGATGAACCGTCGACAGTTCTTGACACTTCCCTTTGCCCTCCTGCTGGCGCCGCTGGTGCGGGGGGCGGAGGCGCAGCTCCGCAAGGCGGCGTATGACGCGGACGTCGGGCTCCTGTACCAGACCCTGAGCCTCGAGCTGACCGGGACGCTCGACGAGTCGGTGGACCGGGCGAGCGGGCGCTACGAGATGAAGGCGGTCGGGCAGGGGACCCGGATCAGCAACCGCATCGAGTCGAGCGGGATTCGCCGCCAGGGGCGCTGGGCGCCGCTCCAGGCGGTCTCCTGGTTCCGGGTGGTGGGGCGCGAGGCGCGCTCCGAATACACCTACGACTACGCCCGGGGGATCGTCGAGTATCACTACCGGGGCGAGACCTTCTTCCTGCGGCGCCTGCGAGTGGCGGACGACGTGGTGGCCATCCCGGACGGGGAGCACGTGGACGACGCGGCCAGCGCCGTGCTCAACTACGCCGATGGCCTCTGGCCTCAGCAGAGCGACGGCAGCCTCCTCACCCATGTCGTCCGCCGGCGCCGGCCCGTAAACGAGGGGCCCGACGACGTGCAGAAGTTCTATCGCGCCGAGCTGGTGCCCTTCGTCCTCCGGGTGACATCCGACCCCGAGACGGGCAAGCCGAGCGCCCTCTTCGACCTGACCCGCTTCTCGTCTTGGGCCCGCGAGGCGCGGCCGGCGCGCGTCATCTTCGGGCCCGACCGGCGTCCCGAGCTGATCACGGCCTCGCTGATGCTGGGCACCTCCGTGAACATCCGGATGAAGGCCCCGGGATAGTGCACGACCTCGTCACGCTGGGCGAGGTGCTGCTCCGCCTCTCGGTCCCGTCGCCGGGGCGCGTCGAGACCGCCCGCACGCTCGACGTGCAGATCGGGGGCGCCGAGGCCAACGTCGCCGCCGCCTGCGCCCGGCTAGGCATGAAGGCGGCGTGGATCTCGGCGCTGCCCGCCAACCCCTGGGGCGACCGGGTCCGCCGCGAGCTGGCGGGGCACGGCGTGGACTGCTCGTACGTGCGGATGGTCGACGGCGCCCGCCTCGGGGTCTACTTCCTCGAGTACGGGGCGCCGCCTCGCCCTATCCACGTCCTCTACGACCGCCGGGACTCCGCCTTCGCCCGGCTCGGCCCCGACGAGGTCGACTGGGCGCCGATGCGGCAGGCGCGGGTGGTACACCTCACCGGCATCACGCCGGCCCTGGGCCCAGCCGCCCGGGCGCTGAGCGAGCGGGCGTTCCGCGAGGCGGCGGCGGTGTCGTTCGACGTCAACTATCGTGCCGCGCTCTGGACCCCGGCGGAAGCCCGCGCCTTCGCGGAATCCGTGCTCCCGACGGTCCGGTTCTTTTTCGTGGGCCGCGAGGAGGCGAGCAGCATCTTCGCGCTCGAGGGCGAGCCCGTGCGGGTGATCGAGGGGCTGGCCCGCCTGGCGCCGAAGGCGACGGTGACCCTCCTGCAAGGCCACGAGGGCTCGCTGACGCTCGACGGCGGGCGCCTGGCGCGGCCGGGCCGAACGCCGCCCGTGCAGGTCGTGGACCCCATCGGAGCGGGCGACGCGTATGTCGCGGGCTTCCTGTGGGCGGCGCTGCGGGGCTGCGATCTTCAGGAGACGGTGGACACGGCCAGCACCGTCGCCGCCCTCAAGTGCTCGATCTGGGGCGACATCGCGCTGATCAGCCCGCGCGACGTGCAGGAGGCCCTCGCCGGTGGTCCCAGCGTACGCCGGTGATCGGCGCGCACTCGCTGGTGAGCTAAGGAGCACATCGATGCCTTCATCCGTCATCCGCAAGGACATCACCCGCAAGGATCTGGAATCGGCGCTGCCCGACGTGCGTACGCCGGTGCGCATTCCCGGTCTGCGCGCCCGGGCTGAAGTCTGGCGCGACGCCCAGGGCATCCCCCACGTCCGCGCGGCCTCGCTGCCCGACGCGTTCCTGGCCCAGGGGTTCGTGCACGCGCAGGATCGGCTCTGGCAAATGGACTACGACCGGCGCCGCGCCTATGGCCGGTGGGCGGAATATGCCGGGCCCCCGGCACTCGCCCAGGATCTCCAGATGCGGCGCTTTTGCCTCCAGCAGTCCGCCCGCGCCGACTATGTCGCCCTGAACGCCGAGACGCGGGCGATGCTCGACGCCTACGCCGCCGGCGTGAACGCGTTCATCGAGACGACCAGGGCGCTGCCGATCGAGTACCGCCTGGTCGGCGGCGCGCCCGAGGCCTGGCAGCCCTGGGACAGCGCCGCGGTGTTCAAGGTGCGCCACGTGCTCATGGGCGTCTGGCAGACGAAGGCCTGGCGCGCCCGGCTGCTGCGCCATCTCGGCGCCGCGCGCACGGCCCAGCTCTGCCCGGGGACGCCGCCGAACCCGATGCTGATCGTGCCGCCGGGCGTCGAGTACCGCGGCCCCGCCGTCGATGGGCTCCGGGAGCTGACCGACGCCGAGGCAGCGCTGGCGCAGGTGGCCGACTGGGAAGGGGGAAGCAACAACTGGGCGGTGGCGGGCAGTCGAACGGCCTCGGGCAAGCCGCTGGTGGCGGGCGATCCGCACCGCGCGCTCGACGTGCCGAACGTGTACTACCAGAATCACCTGGCGTGCCCCGAGTTCGACGTCATCGGGCTCTCGTTTCCCGGGGTGCCCGGCTTCCCGCACTTCGGCCACAACCGGCACGTCGCCTGGTGCGTCACCCACACTCACGCCGATTACCAGGACCTCTACACGAGACCATCCGCGTGCGGGGCGCCGCGCCGGTCGAGATCGAGGTGACGGTGACCCACCACGGGCCCGTCGTCCTCGGCGAGCCCGCCAGCGGCCACGCCTTCGCCTTCCGCTACACGGCCACCGCCGAGCCGAACCGGACGTTCGAGGCGCTCTTGCCGATGCTGCGCGCAGCTTCGGCCGACGAGCTGGTGGCGTCGATGCGCCTCTGGGTGGACCCGGTGAACAACTTCGTCTTCGCGGACGTGCACGGCACCATCGGCTACAAGACGCGCGGCCGCATCCCGGTCCGGGCGATGGCCAACGCCTGGGTACCCGTGCCCGGATGGGACGGCGCCCATGAGTGGCAGGGCGCGATCCCGTTCGAGGAGATGCCGGCCGTCCGTAATCCAGAAGCGGGCTGGGTCGCGACCGCGAACAGTCGGGTGACCGCACCCCCGTACCCCCATTACATCGGACTCGACTTCGCGCCCGATTTCCGCACGCGACGGCTGGTCGAGCGCCTGGGCGGGATCCACAACGCGACGGTCGGCGAGATGGCGATGATCCACGCCGACCGCGTCTCGCTCCCCGCGCGCGAGTTCGTCGGCATCCTGAAAGCGATCGCCCCCGTCGACTCCGCCTCGAGGCCGGCGCTGGAGGCGCTGCTCGCGTGGGACGGCGTGATGGACCGCGAGAGCGCGGCGCCGACCATCTACAGCGCGTTCCGCGAGCGCCTGATGCGTGACCTCGTGGCGCCGATCCTCGGTCCCCTCACGGCCGAGGCCTTCGCCGGCAGCGTGCGCGGCGCCGTGGCCCACATGGCGCGCCTGCGCGCGCGGCTCACCGACATGATCCGGCGGGACGACCGGACGCTCCTGGCCCCGGACGCCGACTGGCCCACCGTGCTGCGGTCGGCGCTGGCGGGGGCGGTCGCCGAGCTCCGCGACGCGCTCGGGCCCGAGCCGGCGTCGTGGCGCTGGAGACGCGTGCACGCCACCCAGCCCCGGCACACGCTCTCGGCCACCTTTCCCGGGCTGGCGCGCCTGCTCGATCCGCCCTCGGTGCCGATGGGGGGCGACGGCGACACGGTCCAGGCGGCCTCCTACATCGCGACGGCAGGCTACGGGCTGACGTCGACGTCGGTCGCGCGCTACGTCTTCGACCTGGGCGACTGGAATCGGAGCGCGTGGGTGGTGCCGCTCGGCTCCTCCGGCCATCCGGGGAGCCCGCACTACGCCGACCAGGCGGCGACCTGGGGCGAGGTGCACCTGCTGCCGATGCGCTACGAGTGGACGCAGATCCGCGCCGACGCCGAGAGTCAGCAGACGCTCGGGCCTTGAGCCGGTGCCCTGTTATAGTGACGGCGATTATGCGTAGCGTCGCGGACCTGCTGCGGCTCGAGGATCGTCAGGCGATCGAGCCCCTCACCCCCGACGAGCGCGTGGCCCTCGCCCTGGCACTGGGCGCGCGAGATCTGGAGGCGTTCCGCGCAGCGCACTCTCCTCCGCTCGACTCCGGCGCGGCCGCCCGGATCCTTGAGCGCCAGCGGCAGGCGTCTCGACGGCTCTCCCGCTGCATCGAGGAGATCATCGGCTGAGCCTCCTCGGCGACGTGGCGGCCACGGGCGAGGACACGAAGCCCCGCTGCGCGTGGGCGCGGGGCGAGCCGGCGATGGTGCGGTATCACGACGAGGAGTGGGGCGTGCCGGTGCACGACGACCGGCGGCTCTTCGAGTTCCTC
>MNEF01000041.1 GCA_001917535.1 Candidatus Rokubacteria bacterium 13_1_40CM_69_27 | reverse complement strand
CTGGTCTTCGAGGACTCGCTGGTGGGCGTCCAGGCCGCCCGCGAGGCCGGCATGCGTGTGATCGGGATCGCCACCGCCCACACGGAGGCCGAGCTTCTCGGCGCCGGCGCCGAGCGGGTGATCGCGAACTTCGAGGGGTGCGCATGGCCAGTGTGAACGCGCCCCAGTTCTGGGACGACCTCTACGAGCGCGGCGGCGACGGCTGGGAGATGGGCGAGCCTCACCCGTCACTCGTGCACGTCGTCGACACGACGCCGCCGCCGCGCGGGCGCGTGGCCGTACCGGGCTGCGGACGCGGTCACGACGCCCGCTTCCTGTCGAGCCGCGGCTACGACGTCGTCGGCTTCGATTTCGCCGACGCGGCGGTGGCGGAGGCGCGGCGTCTGGCGTCCGCCGCCGGCGCCGCCACCTTCGAGCAGCGGGACATCTTCACCCTGCCGCGCGACTGGACCAACGCCTTCGACGGCGTGTGGGAGTACACGTGCTTCTGCGCCATCGACCCGCGCCGACGCGCCGAGTACGTGCGGACGATGGCGGCCATCCTGAAGCCGGGCGGCTGGTTCCTGGCCTGCTTCTTCCCCATCCGGATCGGCGGAGGCGGCCCGCCTTTCCCGATGGCCCGGGCCGAGGTCCGCCGCCTCCTGGCTCCGCAGTTCAGGATCGAGCGCGCGTACCCGCCGCCGCGGCCGGTCCAGCGGCGCGCCGGCCAGGAATGGATGGTCTACGCCGTGAACACCGGCGCGCCTGCCTGACGGTGGACGCTCGGGGGGGTGCGTGTTAACGTTACGGGCACTTTCAGCGCCCGGGAGGGACTTTCCATGAAATCGTTGCGCGTCCTGTTGGCGCTCGTCCTCGTCGGAGCCGTCGCGGTGACCGCGGCGCCGCGTCCGGCGGCGGATGCGCAGAGTCAGACGATCAAGATCGGCCTGCTCTACGACCACAGCGGTCCCTTCTCCGCCGCCGGATCGCTCAACTGCTGGCGGGGCGCGAAGATGATCATCGACTATGTCAACGAGCGGGGCGGCGTGATGGGCAAGTACAAGATCGTCCAGGTGGACGGCGACAGCCAGTCGAAGACGGAGGCGGCCATCAACGAGGCCGAGCGGCTGCTGAACGTCGAGAAGGTCGACATCCTGGCCGGCATCTACTCCAGCGCTCACGCCGTGCCCCTCGCCGAGAAGGTGGACCGGCAAAAGAAGTTTCTCTGGATCACGACGGCGATCGCCGACGCAGTGGTGAAGGACCGCAATCTCCAATTCACCTTCCGACCGCAGCCCAACGGCAGCCTCTTCGGGGAGGCTTCTGTGCAGTACGTCGCCCACTACGCCAAGGACCGGCTCCGGAAGGCGGCCAAGGACATCCGCGCCGCCATCATCTACGAGGACGGCCCCTACGGCACCGGCGTGGCCGCCTCCAACGAGGCGGAGGCCCGGAAGCAAGGCATGCAGGTCGTTCTCAAGGAGGGCTTCTCGGCGCAGGCCCCCGACCTCTCCTCGCTGGTCACCAAGCTGCGCGCCTCGCGGCCCGACGTGATCTTCCACACCGGCTACAACCCGGACATCGCGCTGTTCCTCCGCCAGGCCAAGGAACAGGGGCTGCGCACGAGGATCTACGTCGGCCACGGCGCCGGCCACAGCCAGCTCGCCAAGCTCAAGGAGGCGTTCGGCAACGAGGTGGAGGGCTTCCACACCACCGATCCGCCGGCCTCGCAGCTCATCGATCCCAAGCGGCTCAAGCCGGGCGTATGGGACCTCACCCAGGAGATGGTGAAGCGTTACAAGGCGTTCGAGCCCACCATCCCGGTCGGCCAGATCGCGCCGCACGTGTCCATGGGCTTCAACAACATGTGGATCCTCCTCAACGACGTGCTGCCGCGGGCCATCCAGCAGCACGGCGGCTTCGGCCCCGAGGCGCTGGCCAAGGCCGCCCGCGAGACCGACATCCCCGAGGGCGGCACCATGCAGGGCTACGGCGTGAAGTTCCAGCCGGCCGGGCATCCCATGGCCGGGCAGAACATGCGGGCCATCGCGGCCGTCTTCCAGGTGGTCGACGGCGAATTCAAGCACGTCTACCCGCCGGTCGTCGCCAGCCTGTCGAACCCACCGGTGCTGCTGCCGGCGTCGTCCCCGTTTGCTTTCCGTTGAACTCGGAGGGGGGCTTTGCCCCCCTTCCGATACCTCCCCCCAGGAATCGACTGCGGCGGCAAAGCCGCCGCTCGAAGCGGACACCCCAACCCGTTGACACATGCTGACGGTCGAGGGATTGACCAAGAGGTTTGGAGGGTTCATCGCGCTCGGCGGCGTCTCCTTTGAGGTGCGAGAGGGCGAGATCCTCGGGCTGATCGGACCCAACGGCTCCGGCAAGACGACCGCGTTCAACTGCATCTCCGGCGCGCTCACCCCCACCGCCGGCACGATCACCTTCCGGGGCGAGGACATCACGCGGCTCACGCCCGACGCCGTCTGCCACCGCGGCATCGCGCGGACGTTCCAGATCCCCCGACCCTTCCGCAAGCTCCCCATCCTCGAGAACGTCGCGGTGGCCGCCCACTACGGCGCCGCCCGGCCCACCACCGAGGCGGAAGCGCGCCAGCACGCCCGCGAGGTGCTGACGCTGGTGGGGCTGCCGACCGATCCCCACGCCTCCCCCGCCCTGCTGGGCGCGGGCGGCCTCAAGAAGCTCGAGCTGGCGCGGGCGCTGGCAACGCATCCCCGGCTTCTCCTGGCCGACGAGAGCCTGGGCGGTCTCGATCTCGCGGAGATGGCGAGCGCCGCCGACATGCTGCGGCGCGTCCGGGGCGAGCTCGGCGTCACCATCGTCTGGGTGGAGCACATCATGGCGACGCTCATGCGCGTGGTTGATCGCGTGGTCGTGCTCGATCACGGCGAGAAGATCGCCGAGGGCAAGCCGCTCGAGGTTGCGGAGGATCCCAAAGTCGTCGAGGCGTATCTCGGCGAGAAGATCGTGCTCGCATGACGCGCTCTCGGGGCTGCGGCGGCGGGGCCTGGCCGGGTCGGGGCGCCCGTTCGGCATCGCTGTTGGCGGCTCACGTTGCGGGCGGCGATTCATCGATGCCCGCATTCCAGGGGGTCACTCATTCGCGCCCGCGCGCGAGGTGGCACGGGCTGCTGGCGAACGGGCGCCCCGACCCCGCCACCCGCCGCCCCGAGCCCCCCGCGCATCTGCCCGCCAATCTTCCCGCCGGGGTGCGCTTCGACGACCTGTGGAGTCATCCGCGTGCTTGAGCTCAAGAACATCACGGCGGGATATGGGCACTTCACGGCGCTCTGGGACGTGCAGCTCCGCGTGGCCCGCGGCGAGGCGGTTGCCGTCGTCGGCCCCAACGGCGCGGGAAAAACCACGCTGATGCGCGTCATCTCCGGACTCATCCCGTCCCGCGCGGGCGAGCTCGTCTTCGAGGGTGAGTCGCTGGCCGGCCGCCCCGCCCACGACATCGTCGCCCACGGCATCGCGCACGTGCCCGAGGGCCGGCGGATCTTTCCCGCGCTCACGGTCGGCGACAATCTCAGGATGGGCGCGTTCCTGCCCGCCGCCCGCCAGGCGTTCCCCGAGAGCTCGGCCCGCGTCTACGACCTGTTCCCGGCGCTGGCCGAGCGGCAGAGGCAGCGCGCCGGCAGCCTCTCCGGCGGCGAGCAGCAGATGCTGGCGATCGGCCGGGCTCTGATGTCGCGCCCGAAGCTGATCCTGCTCGACGAGCCCTCGATGGGCCTGGCCCCGGTCATGGTCCTGCGCCTCTTCGACCTCATCCGCCGGATACGCGAGGAGGGCTACACGATCCTGGTGGTCGAGCAGAACGTCAGGCAGGTGCTGAAGCTGGTGGATCGCGCCTACCTCCTGGAGGTCGGCCGCATCAAAATGGAGGGACGGGCCCACGAGCTCGCCGAGCAGGACTTCGTTCGCAAGGCGTACGTCGGCCTGTGATCGACCCGATCTTCCTGGCCGAGGCGGCGATCAACGGGCTGCTGCTGGGCGGCGTGCTGGCGCTCCTGGCCCTCGGCCTCAACCTCATCTTCGGCGTCATCGACATCGTGTGGATCGCCTACGTGGACCTCGTGATGCTCGCCATGTACGCCGTCTACTTCCTGGTGATGGTCTACGGCTGGCCGATCTGGCTGGCCGGGCTGGCCGCGATCGGCGTCGGCGCGCTCCTGGGGATCGGCGTGCACGTGCTGATCATCTCGCCCATCCTGGGCAGCGCGCCCGTGAACCAGCTCCTGGCCACCGGCGGCCTGCTCTTCTTTCTCCAATCGTTCGCGACGTTCCTGTGGACGACCGACCACAGGTCGGTGCGGCTGGCGCTCCCGGTCCTCGAGGTCGCCGGTATCTTCGTCTCCTTCGCCCGCCTCATCGCCTTCGTCATCGCGATCCTGGCCATGATCGGGCTCTACCTCTTCCTGACCCGCACCTACATCGGCACGGCCATCCGCGCAGTCGCCCAGGACCGGGAGGCGATGGCGCTCATGGGCGCCGATCCGCGGCGGGTGTACCTCGTCACCTCGGCGGTGGGCGGGGCCATGGCGGGGCTGGCGGCGGCCCTGCTGAGCATCCAGTACTCCGTCCACCCGTACTTCGGGGCGGCGTTCGGACCGATCACCTTCATGATCTGCGTGCTGGGCGGCCTGGGGAACATGGTGGGGGCGTTCGTGGCCTCGTTCATCATGAGCGAGATCATCTCGATCGGCGGCGTCACCTGGTCGACGGAGATGGGCTACGTGATCGCCTTCGCGCTCTTCATCGTGATGATGTTCGTCCGCCCGGGCGGCATCCTGACGAAACGCGAATGACCCCCGGCCGTCTGGCCGCCCTCGCCCTGCTGGCCGCGCTGGCGGCGGCGCCGTTCGTCCCCATGGCCGGTATGCGCCAGTACGTGCTGCACGTGACCATCCAGATCTTCATCTGGTCCTTCATCGGCGGAGCCTGGTCGCTCATGGGACGCTTCGGCCTCGTCTCGCTCGGCCACGGGGCGTTCCTCGGCCTCGGGGCCTACGCGGCCACGCTCCTCTGGAACTTCTACGGGCTGACGCCCTGGGTCGGGGGACTGGTAGCGGTCGCCTTGACCGTCGGCTTCGCGCTCGTCGTCGCCTATCCGTGCTCGCGCTTCCGGATCCTCGGTCACTACTTCGCGCTGGTGACCCTGGCCGTCGGCGAGGTGGTCCGGCTGCTGATCATCGCCGAGCGCGACTGGACCGGCGGCTCGCTGGGGCTCACGCTCAGGCCGGCCCGCACGGACGCGAGCCTGCTGGCGATCCAGTACGCGGACAAGCGCGTCTTCTACTACGCGTCGCTCGTGGTGTGGCTGCTGGGGCTCTGGGTCTGGACCTTACTCGACCGGTCGATGGCCCGCGCCGCCATGGAGGCGATCGGGGAGGACGAGACGGCGGCGGCCTCGGTCGGCATCCACGTCACCCGCTTCAAGCTCGGCATCACCGCGCTGTCGGCGGCGCTGACGGCGCTGGGCGGGGTGCTCTACGCGCAGTACTTCACGTACGTGAACCCCGACACCCTGGCCGGCATCGGCGTCTCGCTGCGGATCGTCTTCGCCGTGGTGCTGGGCGGCATGTACTCGCTGCTGGGGCCGACGGTGGGCACCGCGCTCACCATCGCGCTCTCCGAGTACCTGCGCGTGATCTTCGGGGTGAAGTTCATCGGCATGGCCGAGACGATCTACGGCCTGCTCCTGGTCCTCTTCATCATCTTCCTGCCCTCCGGCATCTACGGCAGCGCCCGGGGCCTGCTGCGCCGCCGGCGGACGCTCGAAGCGTCCGCCACGGCCTGAGGAGGGGACGATGGCCCAGTGGAGCGTCTACCCGGACAAGGAACCCCCCAAGGCCGCCCGCGAGCTCGCGGCCCAGGTCGAGCGCGATGGCGGCCGCGTGCTGGCGATCTACCAGGAGCCGGTCGGCGAGCACTGGCAGATCTTCTGCCTGTTGCCCCGCGACCGCGTGGAGCCGAGCCCCTACCAGCGCGATCTGTCGCCGGCCCACGTCAAGCGTCTGACCGAGGCCGTCCGCAAGCTCGACCGTTTCCTCGACCCCGTCGTGGCCCTCTCTCCCCGGCCCGGCGTGTACTGGACGCCCAACGGCAACCATCGGCGGATCGTGCTGGAGAAGCTCAAGGCCGAGCACCTGCCGGCCATCCTGGTCGTCGAGCCCGAGGTCGGCTACCAGATCCTGCCGCTCAACACGGAGAAGGCGCACAACCTCAAGGAGAAGTCCCTCGAGGTGATCCGGATGTATCGCGCGCTGGCCCAGGAGCAGGCCTCCAGCACCGAGGAGGACTGGGCGTTCCAGTTCGAGTCGGCGCACTTCGTCACCCTGGGCCTCCTCTACGAGGCGAACAAGCGCTTCGCCGGCGGCGCCTTCGCCCCGATCCTCCGCCGGGTGGACAAATTTCTGAAGCTGACCCTGCGCAAAGGGCTCGAGGAGCGAGCCGAGCGCGCCGAACTGGTGCACGCCGCCGACGAGGCGCTGGGGGCGGTCGTGGCCAAGATCAAGAAGCGCGGGATCAACCATCCGTACGTCAAGAACTATGTCCTGGCCCGGACGACGCCGCTCACCCGCGCCCGCAAGACGCTGCCCTCCTTCGACCAGACGTTCCGCAAGCTGCGCGAGAACATCGAAGGCTTCGACCTCGGCAAGGTGCGCTACGAGGACATCCAGCGGGCGTCCATCATGATGGCCCCGGCCCCGTCCGAATGAGCCTGGCCGGCCGGCTCCTCGACCTCGGCGCCGTGACCGGCTTCGTCGACGCCGTGCTCGACCGCCACCGGCGCATCGACGTCTTCGGCGCGCTCGTCGGCGGCTTCACCCCTGGCCACCTGCTGGAGACGGATCGGGCGACGTGGGATCGCATGCTCCAGACGAACCTCACCAGCGTCTTCACGGTCGCCCGGGCCGTGGTACCGTCCATGGTCGCCGCCGGCCGCGGGCGGGTCATCACCGTCGGCTCGCGCACCGTCGTGCCGCCGGCCGGGGGGTTCATCGCCTACACCGTGGCCAAGGCGGGCGCCATCCCGGCGACGAGGCCTGGCACCTCACCGGCGCGCTGCTGACGATCTGAGCGGAGGTCAACGATGGATCGCTACGACGTCGTGATCATCGGAGGCGGCGCCGCCGGGATCAACGCGCTGAAGGCGGCGCGCGATCTCAAGGCCACCGTCGCGCTCATCGACCGCGGGCCCCTCGGCGGCACCTGCATCAACCGCGGGTGAATTCCCAAAAAAGCCCTGGTCAGGGCGGGACGCGTCCACCGGCTGGCCCAGCACGCCGCCACCTTCGGAACCCTGGTGAACCCGCCGCGGCTCGACTGGCCGGCCATCGTCGCCCGGCAGCACGAGATCGTCGCCCGGCTGCGACCGCCGACCGAGAAGCTGGAGCGCTATGGCGCGCGGGTCTGGCTGGGCGAGGCGCGCTTCCAGGACCCGCACACGCTCGCGGTCGACGGGGCGCGCATCTACGGCGAGAAGATCATCATCGCGGCGGGCTCCGCGCCGGTGGTGCCGCCCATCGAGGGCCGGGAGCTCGGTATCACGTCCGACGAGCTGCTGTTCCTCCCGGAGTTTCCCGAGAGCCTGGTCCTGGTCGGCGCGGGCGCCATCGGCCTCGAGATGGCGGGAGCGTTCAATGACCTCGGCGCCCGGGTGACCGTCATCGCCCGGGAGGACGAGATCCTTCCGGGCTTCGATCCCGACGTCGCCGCCTACCTGCGCGCGATGCTGGAGGCCCAGGGCGTCGTCTTCCACCGCGGCGCGGAGGTCACCGGCCTCACCGGCCAGCGCGGCCGGATCGTCACGCGCTTCGTCCAGCGGGAGGCCGCGCGCGAGATTCGCTCGGCCGTCGTCTGCTTCGCGGTGGGCCGCCGCTGGGATCCGCGCTCGCTCGGCGCCGAGGGGCTCGGTCTCGAGACCAACCGCCTGGGGCTCACGACCTCGCCCCATCTCAGGACGTCGGTGGCCCACGTCTACGCGGCCGGCGACGCCGCCGGCAACGTCCAGCTCACGCCGACGGCCGCCCACGAAGGCCGCGTGGCCGCCCAGAACGCCGTGCAGGGCGACCGCGTGGCCGCCGACCTCTCGATCGTGCCCCAGACCATCTTCACGACGCCGGAGATCGCGCGCGTCGGCCCCACCCACCGCGAGGCCCAGCGGCGCGGCATCCCCTGCCACCTGGCCACCCATGACATGAAGGGCGCCTCGAATGGCGTGGCCACCGGAGAGGACGGTGGCTACCTGAAGCTCGTCTTCGAGGCCGCCACGGAGAGGATCGTCGGGGTCCAGATGGTCTCGTACGCCGCCGCCGAGCTGATCCAGCTCGCCGCGCTGGGCATCCGGGCGGGCGTCACGGCGGACGCGTTGTCCACCCAGCTCTCGATCCATCCGAGCCAGGCCGAGCGCTTCATCAAGGTGGCCGCGCACGAGTTCCACGAACTCTGCGAGCTCTGACCGTGTACCCGCATCAGGCCGAGCGACTGAGCGCGGTGCTGGACCGGGAGGGGCTGGAGGCCCTCGTGGCCACGGCGCCCGAGAACCTCTGCTACGTCACTGGATTCCGTAGCCTCATCCAGGCGAGCTATCGCGGCATGGAGCTGTTCGGGATCTTCACGCGACGGGGGACGGCGCTGGTCGTGCCCGCCGGCGACGTGCCGACCGTCGCCGCCGAGGGGGTGGAAGTGGACCACGTCGGCTGCTACGGCCGCCTCTTCTTCGGCCTGGCCGAACGCGCCGACGAGACGGCGCGCCGCGTCCAGGAGTGGATCCGCCAGCCCGCCGCCACGGCCGCCGACGCGCTGGCCGCCGCGCTCGAGGCCCTCGGCGTGCGTCAGGGACGGGTGGGGCTCGACGAGGGCGGGCTCGGCCCGGCCGCCTGGCGGCGCATCGCCGAGCGCCTGGCCGGCCTGAGCCTGATCGAGGCGGGGACGTACTTCGGCGCGGCCCGAGTGATCAAGGGCCCGTGGGAGATCGAGTGCCTCCAGCGTGCGCTCCACATCGCCGAGGAGAGCGTCAACGCCGTGATCCAGATGCTCGAGCCCGGCGTCACCGAGCGCGAAGCGGCCCTCGTCTACCAGGCGGAGGTCGCCCGGCGCGGCGCCGAGCCGTTTGCCGTGGTCCTCCTCTTCGGCGAGCGCGCGGCGATCCTCGCCATCGGCCCGTCCGGCTGCGCGCTGAAGACGGGCGACCTCGTGCGCTTCG
>MNEF01000111.1:10510-31561 GCA_001917535.1 Candidatus Rokubacteria bacterium 13_1_40CM_69_27 | reverse complement strand
CTGGCCGTGCCCCTGCAGGCGGCGGGCGCGCCCATCCTCGGCACCTCCCCCGACGCGATCGACCGGGCCGAGGACCGCCAGCGCTTCAGCGCGCTCCTCACCGAGCTGGGCCTGACCCAGGCCGCCGGCGCCACCGCCCGCTCGCTGGAGGAGGCGCAGGCCATCGCCGCCGCCATCGGCTACCCCCTGCTGGTGCGGCCTTCTTACGTGCTCGGCGGGCGGGCGATGCAGATCGTGCACGACGAGGAGGATCTGCGAACCTACATGCGCGAGGCCGTCCGGGTCTCGCCCGAGCACCCGATCCTTATCGACAAGTTCCTGGAGGACGCCATCGAGATCGACGTGGACGCCGTCGGCGACGGCGAGCGCGTGGTGGTGGCGGGCGTGATGGAGCACATCGAGAAGGCCGGCGTCCACTCGGGCGACGCCGCCTGCGCGCTGCCCCCCTACTCGCTGGGCGATGACCAGGTCCGGATGCTCCGCGCGCAGACGAAAGCGCTGGCCCGCGCGCTCGAGGTCGTCGGTCTCATCAACGTGCAGTTCGCCGTCCGCAACGACGTCATCTACGTCCTGGAGGTCAACCCCCGGGCCTCGCGGACGGTACCGTTCGTGTCGAAGGCAATCGGCATCCCGCTGGCCAAGGTCGCCACCCGCGCCATGCTCGGTCACTCGATCGCGTCCATCGCCGCGGTGGAGGAGCGGGAGCCCGGCCACATCGCCGTCAAGGAGTCGGTGTTCCCCTTCATCAAGTTCCCGGGCGTGGACGCGGTGCTCGGCCCCGAGATGAAGTCCACGGGCGAGGTGATGGGCATCGACCGCGACTTCCGGAAGGCCTATCTGAAGTCGCAGCTGGCGGCGGGCTCGACGCTGCCCACCTCGGGCAAGGTCTTCGTCACCGTCAAGAACCGCGACAAGCGCGTGGTGATGACGCTGGCCAAGCGGCTCGCCGAGATGGGCTTCGCGCTCGTCGCCACCACGGGGACGGCGCGCGTCCTGGAACGTCACGGGATGGCGGTGGAGGTGATCCACAAGGTCGCCGAGGGCTATCGCCCGAACATCATCGACCTCATGAAGCGGGGCGAGATCGCGCTGGTCTTCAACACGCCCGAGGACGGTCGCGCCCGCAAGGACTCGGCGGTGATCCGCCGGACCGCGATCATCCAACAGATTCCCTACTACCTCACCGTGGACGGCATCCAGGCGGCGATCGGCGCCATCGAGGCGCTGCTGAAGGGCGAGCTGGGGGTGCTGAGCCTCCAGGAGTATCACGGTGGCGCCGCCTGACCGGTCCGAGCGCCTGCTGGTTGCGCTCGACGTCGAGAGCCTCGCCGACGCCTCGGCCTTGCTCGACCGGCTGAGCGGCGTCCTCAGCCGGTGCAAGATCGGCAGCCAGCTCTACACGGCGGCGGGGCCGGCGGCGGTGGAGCTGGCGCGGAAACGCGGCTTCGGTGTCTTCCTCGACCTCAAGTTCCACGACATCCCGAACACGGTGGCGGGGGCCGTGCGCGAGGCGACCCGCCTGGGCGTCTTCATGCTCAACGTCCACGCCAGCGGCGGGGCCGCCATGATGCGCGCCGCCGCCGAGGCGGCCACGAAGGCGGCCACGGAGTTCGGGGTGCCCCGGCCGCTCTGCCTCGGCGTCACGGTGGTGACGAGCCTCGACCGCCGCGCGCTCGACGTCGAGGTCGGGGTGCCCTCGACGGTCGAGGCCCATGTCCTCCACCTCGCCCGGCTGGCCCGCGAGGCGGGTCTCGACGGCTGTGTCGCCTCCCCCCGGGAGATCACGCCGCTCCGGCTGGCCCTGGGCAAGCAGTGGGTGATCGTCACACCGGGGATTCGGATGCTGGACCGGGCGGCCCCCGACGACCAGGCGCGGACGGCAACACCGGCGGCGGCCATCCGCGCCGGCGCCGACTACCTCGTCGTGGGCCGTCCCATCACCGCCGCGCCGGATCCGGCCGGCGCCGCGCGCGCGATCCTCGAGGAGTGTGGGCAGGCATGACCGAGCGCGAGACGCTCGTCCTCTACGAGAAGACCGGCGCCCTCATGCACGGCCACTTCCGGCTGACCTCCGGCCTGCACTCGGACGTCTATCTACAATCGGCGCTGGTGCTCCAGTACCCCGAGCACGCCGCCGCGCTCGGCGCGGCCCTGGCCGCGCCCTTCCGAGACACGCGCGTCGCGACGGTGCTGGCGCCGGCCATCGGCGGCATCCTCGTGGCTCACGAGGTCGCGCGGGCCCTCGGCGTACGGGCGCTCTTCACCGAGCGCGAGGGCGGCCTGATGAGCCTGCGCCGCGGCTTCACGCTCGGACAGGGTGAGCGCTGCCTGGTCGTTGAGGACGTCATCACCACGGGCGGCTCCACGCGCGAGGTGCTCGAGTGCGTGGAACGGCACAGCGGCGGCGTGGTGGGGGTAGGCTCGTTGATCGATCGCAGCGGCGGCTCCGCCCGGTTCCCGGTGAAGCACGTCGCGCTGGCGCGGGTGGCCGCGGCGACCTGGAAGCCCGAGGAGTGCCCCCTCTGCCAGAGCGGCAGTCAGGCCATCAAGCCCGGCAGCCGCGCGTAGGATCGAAGCGGCGCGCTAGATCCCGAGGTTGCGGAAGAACCGGCGGACGGCGCCCGGCTTTTCCACGGGCTTCGCCGGGGGAGGCGGGAGCGGACGCGGGCTCAGCGCGAGGTGCACCTCGGCGGTCTGGCCTGGGATGATCAGCACCTGCCGGACTTCCGGAATGAACCGGGGGTAGCGCACGCGCACCTGGTACTGGCCTTCCTTCAGCCTGTGGCGGACGCGCCCGTCGTCCATGGAGAGCAGGGTCGTCACGACAGCGTTCTGGGCCGTGACGATCTCGACGGCCGCATTGATGATGGGCCGGTGCGAGCGCGCGTCCTGCACGACCCCCACGAACTCGCCGTGCGTCTGGATCGTGCCGAATCCGACCAGCGGGAAGAGTGCGCCTCCCACGGAGAGCATCCCGGCCGTGATGCCCACGATTGTCTGAAGCCTGGTGAGCGGCTTGCTCAGGGCGGAAAGCCAGGAGGTCCTGTCTTCCATCCCCCCGATGCTCTGGTTGCCGATCTCGTCGCCCGCCATGGTCACCGTAATCTGGGCAAAGATCGGGCCAGGGCTGAAAGCAGGGGACAGCGCACCTAACCTTGCGAGAATTAATGGATCTATCCCGAAGGCGCCTCCCCCCCTGCCTGGAGAAATTCCCAGGAACTTGACAAGGCTCTGACCACCTTGGGTCAGAACGGCAAAGCGCCCCGGCGAAGAACGTCGTGCTCTACTTCTTCTCGGACGTCTTCTTGTCGGCGCCCTTCCGGAACTCCTCCGGGTGCGCGTCGGCCCAGGCCACCGCCTCCTTGAGCTCTTGCTCGGCCTGCTTGGCCAGCTCCAGGGCCTTGGCCCGATGGCCGCCGAAGTGGTGCTCCGCCTTCTCGAGTTGGTTCTCCGCGTGCTGCAGGGCGCGCGCCGCGGCGTGGATGTGGGGGTACTTTCCGCGCCCCTCCGGCTTGGCGCCCTTTTCCTCGGTGAGAGCGGCCGTGCTTGCACCCATCACCAGACCAGCGGCCAGCGCGACTGCGGGAAGCCACGTTTTCCTCAGCATCTGCTCCTCCTCCTCGACTGGGTGGTCGCGCCACACGTCGTGATGCTCGACGGCGGCAGACGTTGGACTCGGGCCTTGGACGCACCACCACCGTATCCGATTCACCCTCCCAAAATCATCCAGCCCGGCCCGGGGCGGCAGGGCCGCGGAGACCCGTTCCCGCCGCGCTCAACTGGGCCGACCCGCGCAAGCGGAACGGGCGCGCCGCCTTCTGCGGCGCCAGGCCCGTGGTCGACGAGGCCCCTCCGCCACGAGATGATCAGCCCGGCCCGGGGCGGCAGGGGCCGCGGAGACCCGTTCCCGCCGCGCTCAACTGGGCCGACCCGCGCAGGCGGAACGGGCGCGCCGCCTTCTGCGGCGCCAGGCCCGTGGTCGACGAGGCCCCTGCCGCCCCGGGCCAGTGGTTACCCTTTGAGCGCCCCCGCCGACAGGCCGCGGATGAGGTGGCGCTGGAGATAGGTGAAGAGGACCGCGACGGGGACGGTGCTGATCATGACCCCGGCCGAGAGCTGACCCCACTGGATCTCGTACTGACCGACCATGAAGAGGAGCCCCGCGCTGAGTGTCCGCATCTCGGTCTGCGACGTGAAGGTGATGGCGAAGAGGAGCTCGCTCCACGAGGTGACGAAGGCGAAGATCGCCGTCGCCGCGACGCCCGGCGCGGCCAGGGGGAGCACCACGCGGCAGAGGGCGCCGAAGCGGCCGCAGCCGTCGATCAGCGCGCTCTCCTCCAGCTCGCGCGGGATCGAATCGAAGTAGCCGACCAGCATCCAGACGGTGAACGGCACCGTGAAGGAGAAGTTCGAGTAGATCAGCGCCTGGTAAGTATCGATCAGGCCCAGCGCGTGCCACTGCGAGAGCAGCGGGGCGATGAGGAGCACCGCCGGGAACATCTGGGTGGCCAGGAAGACCAGCAGGAGAACGTCGCGGCCGCCGAAGCGGAAGCGGGCCAGCGCGTAGCCGGCCAGGACGGCGATCGCCGTGGTGGCCACCATGGTCACCGACGACACCCACAGGCTGTTGGCGAAGAACCGGCTGAAGGGCGTCAGCGGTGAAGTCCAGGCGTCGATGTAGTTGGCGACGGTGAGCGACGCCGGCAGATAACGGAGCGGGGTCGCATAGAGCTCGGCGCGCGTCTTCAGCGAGGTGAGGAAGACCCAGAGGAAGGGACCCAGGGCGAACGCCGTCAGACAGGCCAGCCCGCCCCACAGGACCGGACCCCCCAGCGCCCGCTCGATCAGGTCGCCGCGCAGACGGCTCACGTCACGCTCTCGATGCCGCGGGTGATGCGGAGGTAGAGCACCGTGAAGACCAGCATGATCACGAGCAGCACGACGGAGAGGGTGGCGGCGTAGCCGAAGTCCAGGTTGGAGTAGGCCATGAGCAGCGTGTAGGTCGAGGTGATCTGGGTCGCATTGGCAGGACCTCCGCTGGTCATGACGAAGATGAGGTCGGCGTAGTTGAAGGTCCAGATGACGCGCGTCGCCGTGGCGACGATGATGATAGGCCGCAGCATGGGCAGCGTGATGTGGACGAACCGTTGGGTCACGCTCGCTCCGTCCACGCGCGCCGCTTCGTACTGTTCGTCGGGGATGGCCTGCAAGCCAGCCAGCAGCATGATCGCGAAGAAGGGCACGCCCCGCCAGACGTTGGCGGCGATCACCGCCGGCATGGCCAGGGCCGGGTCGGAGAGCCACGCCACCCGCTCCTTGAGCCAGCCGAGCCGGAAGAGCAGGTCGTTGATGACCCCGTAGTTCGGCTGGTACAGCCACTCCCAGACGAGCGCGACGACCACGCCCGGGACGATCCAGGGCAGCAGCGTCACCGTCCTCACGAATCCGCGCCCCCGGAAGCTCTGGTGCAGCAGCAGGGCGGCCGCGAAGCCGCCCAGGAACTGCACGCAGACCGAGCCGAAGACCCAGACCAGGGAATTCCAGAGCGTGAGCCAGAAGGTCTCGTCGCGCAGCAGCCGCGCATAGTTGCCCAGGCCGATGAAGCGGTACTCCTGGGGCCTGATGAGCACATGATTGTAGAGGCTCATGTGCATCGCCTTGAGGATCGGAAAGACGATCGTGCCCCCGAGAACCACCACCACCGGGGCCAGGTAGACGTATCCGCTGAGGCGCTGCCGCGCGCGCCGCGACAGCAGCGGGCGCGCCAGCGGGACGGCGACGGTGGCCTCGCGCACGCGCTGGCTCTGGCCGGGCCGGGCTACGCCATGTTCTTGGCGAGGACCTCGGCGAAGCGGTCGAGACAGTCCTTGGCGGCGAGCCTGCCCACCATCGCCTGCTGGAAGAGCGGCACCCCTTCGGAGTCGAGCTTGCCGCCCCAGCCGGCGTAGGCCAGATAGGGGCTCACGATCGAAAACGGGAAGGAACTGACGAAGCCCGCCAGGTTGGGGTCCTTGGCGAACTCGGGCCGGTCGGCGATCGACTTCCGGGCCGGCAGGAGCCCCAGCGTGCGCGAGTACATGAAGTTCGGCTCGTCGTCCATCAGCCAGGTCATGAAGCGCCAGGCGCCCTCCCGGTTCTTGGCGTTCTTGAATGCGGTGAGGGTCTCGGAGAAGTAGAAGGAGGCGCGCTTCTTCGCCGGGCCGACGGGCAGCGGCACCGTGGCGAAGTTCTGCGGGCCCACGAATCCCTTTTGCTCCTCGCACGAGCCGGAGTTGTGGATGTAGGTGTTGGTGATCCCGCGGCCGAAGCCCTCGACGATCTGGCGCCAGCCGTCGGTGGGCACGCTGGGTGGCACCACCTTGTGCTTGCGGATAAGGGCCAGGTACCAGTCCAGCGCCTCCACCGCCTCTCGCGAGTTGATGGCCACCTTGCCGTCCTTCAGCACCTGGGCGCCGTTGGCGTACATGAACTCGGTGGCGTAGAGGACGGCCCACGTCCCCTGCCCGCGCATGCCGAAGCCGTACTGGTTGTTCTCGGGCTTGGTGAAGGCCCTGGTGAGGGCGAGGAAGTCGTCCCAGGTCCAGTCGTCCTTCGGCGGCTTGACCCCGTACTCCCGGGCCCGGTCCACCCTCCAGTAGACGGCGTCATTCGTGACCACCCAGGGGAAGGAGAGAATCCGGCCCTTGAC
Source organism: Candidatus Rokubacteria bacterium 13_1_40CM_69_27 (assembly GCA_001917535.1). Classification (GTDB taxonomy): domain Bacteria; phylum Methylomirabilota; class Methylomirabilia; order Rokubacteriales; family CSP1-6; genus MNEF01. Next base: position 24,873 of record MNEF01000111.1, on the reverse strand, counting down.
CGTCACCGTCTGCCAGGCGATCGGCAGCGTGTCGCCGTAGTGCTTCCAGTCCTTCACTCGGGCCGTCAGGTCCTCCACCACGCCCATCCCCTCGAACTCTCCCACCCAGTTGTCCCAGACCTGGCAGCAGTCGGGCGGATTGCCGGAGGCGAGGGCCGCGATGAGCTTCTGGCGGGCCTGGGCCTGCGGCACGAACTCCACCTTGACCTCGAAATCCTTCTGGGACTGGTTGAAGCGCTGGGCCAGCGACTCGACCAGAGCCGTGCGCTTGGGCTCGGGAACGCTGAACTGAAAACGCACCGGCGCCGCACCCCAGGCGCGGCGCGGGGAGAGGAGCGGCGCCTCCCACCAGGCGAGATCGCTGGCCGCGAGGGCGCCGGAAGCCGCCATGGCTCTGAGGAACTGCCGACGGGAGTGGTACCAACGGTCATCCATCGCGCTGTCCTCCTCGCTCCGCGGTCGTTGAGGGGTGGCAGCATGTGACACGGGCCAGGCCCGAGTGTCAAGGCCGGAAGTGGGCCAAGGCCCCGAGGCAGGCATCCATCCGAGCGGCGTCCAACGGAGACAGCGTCGCCGCGCCGAACCTCACGGCCTCGTATGCCGCCGTGATCGACGCGAACGGCGCCGCCGGGGCCCCCGTCTCCGCACCCACCCGCGCGGAAAACTCGCGCGCCGTCTCTGCCGGCGCCGGACGCAACCCCCGTCGCGCCAGGGAGCGTAATGCGCGCCGGTAGAAGTCGGGCACCGGTGGCTGCGGGGTCCGCACCCCGCCAGCATGCGCGTGGCGCCAGAGGAGCCAGGCCAGGGCACCCGCGGCGAGCGCCAGCGCCGGCAGCACCGCCTGCGAGCCATCGCCCGATGCCCGCCACGGCATGCGCCAGGGCCGCGCCGTCCAGGCCGCCCGGCGCAGCGTGGCCGCGACCCGCACCTGATCCTGACGGCTCCAGTTCACGATGTAGCGGTACCAGCGCAGCCGCAGGGCGTCGATCCAGAGACCGGCGTCGCTCGAGGTGGCGAACGCGCCCACGCTGCCCCGCGGCGATGGATCGAGCGTCACCCAGCCCGTGCCCGCGAGATAGGCCTCGACCCAGGCGTGCGCGTCGCCCATCCGGACCAGGAAGTACTGGCCGTAGGGGTTCCACTCCCCCTGCTGAAAGCCGGTGACCACGCGGGCCGGGATGCCCAGCGAGCGGAGCATGACGGCCAGCGCGGTAGCGAAGTACTCGCAATTGCCCGCCCGACGCACGAAGAGGAACTCCTCGAGGGGCTCGAGCGCCGTGGTGCGCTCGAGCTTGAGCGTGTAGCGGAACTCGCGCGAGAGAAAATTGGTGAGCGCCCTGGCCGCGGCCGTCGCGTTGGCCGCGCCGGCGCTGACCTCACGGGCCAAGGCCGGGATCCGCGGCGGCAGCGGCGGCAGCTGCAGGTAGCGCGCGGCGTCGGCGCTCCTGAGCCGCCCGGGCCAGGCGCGCCCCACCTCCGACTCCACCGTGTACTGCAGCCGGGCCAGCGGCGTGGGAACGGAGATCGCGCCCATGTCGTCCGCCAGCGCGCCGCCGCGGATCCGGAGGCGCACGGCGTGCGGGGCGGCGAAGATGGCGTCCGTTCCGATCGGCTCCAGAAAGACCTCTTGCGTGACGAGCCGACCCGTGCCCCGGGCGGTGCCGATCTCGAGCGGGCCGCCGGGGAAGCGCAGCAGGGGGACCCGGCGGTGAAGCTCGGCGCTCCAGGCGCGGCCGTCGAAGCGATCGAGAGCGACGCCGCGCCAGCGGAGCCGCGGGAGCAGCTCCGGCGCGGGCGGCCCGTCCGCCAGATAGACGCGCATGGCCACCGCGGCGTCGGTCTCCAGTTCGCCGATCGCGCCCAGCTCCACGCGGTCGCTGAACCCGACGGACGTCCGGCGCGCTGCGCTCCGCAGCGCGACGGTCGCCTCGCCCACGCGCGGGATGACGAAGAAGAGGCCCAGGGTCGTGAGCAGCGCGCCCGCCGAGGCCGCCAGGCCCAGTCCCACCAGGCCGGCTCCGATCGGGAGCGGACCGGCCGCGCCGGCGCGCTCGGTCTCGGACAGCTCGTGGGCCAGGATGAGCATGCCGATGCCGGCGACCAGGAAGGCGACGAGGGCGAAGAAGAACTCCAGGCCGACGGTCATCGCGGACGACGCCACCAGCATGAAGAAGGCGAGCAGCCCCGCGTCCCGGAAATCGCGCGGCCGGCGGGCGGTGACGAGCCGCAGGAGCACCAGCAGGACCAGGAGGTGCACGAACGCGTCGAACGGGCTCTCGGCGAGATGGAGGAGGTCGAGCCCCGCGAAGACGACGACGCCGGCAGCGAGCACGCGGCCGAGCGCGCTGGTCGGGTTGGCGCGCTCGCGGAGCCGCCAGCCGAGCCCCAGGGCCACGGCGACGAGCGCGAGGCCGAGGGGGCCGATCAGCTCGCCGAGGTACAGGGCGGCGACGCCCGTGCCCACCACCAGGTAGGTCGCGATTCTCAGCGCGCGCTCGCCCGACATCTCAGTCGAGGTCCACCGCGATCTCGCGCATCGGCCCTTCCGGCTCACGCACGTCCCCGGGAGCTGGCGCCGGTCCAGGGCTCGGCGGCGCGTAGAGCGCGAGCGCGGTGAGGAGCTGGCGTTCGTGCTCCCGGCCCCGGCCCCGCCGAACGGACAGGCCCGGTCCCCCGAGCGACACTGCGGCGCCCTGCCGGATGAAATGTCCGGCCAGCGACGCCGCCTCCGAGAGCCCGCGCTCGAGCCGCACCGGATCGCGCGCGCCCGTTCCCCGGAGGACCAGCCGCACGTCGCCGGCCGCCTCCGCCTCCAGCTCGCGTACCGTCGTCACTCCGGTCTTGGCGCTCACGCGCCAGTGGATCAGTCGCGGATCGTCGCCGTCCCGGTACTCACGCAGGTTGTGCAGGTCCTGGCCGCGGCCGCGGCGCCGGAGGGCGGACGCCGCGGCGCCCGCGCTCGCGCCGAGGCGGTCGAGCGCGACCGGCCCCACCGCCGGGTAGACAACGACCTCCGACTGGAGCTGGACCGGTCCGGCCTTGACGAACAGCCCGAACGGAAACCGCGTCGTCACGCGGAGTCCGGCCAGCCGCTGCCGGCCCCGCGCCGGAAAGGTCCGCTCCCACGCCACCACCCGCTCGGCGCCCGCGGCCAAGCGGGGCAGATAGATCACCCGCCCGCCGTCGAGGATCTCCAGCACGATCGAGCGCGCGGGCAGGCGACGCCTGGCGTTGACCACGGTGGCGCCCAGCATGGCCGGGCGCTCCGCGTAGATCTCGTCGGGGACGAGGGCGGAGAGCTGGAGGTGGCGCATGGACTGCTCCGACAGGATGCCCGAGATGATGATGAGCCCCAGCAGCATGGACTCCAGCAGGTAGAGCATATTATTGCCGCTGTTGACCGCGGTGAAGCCGAGCCCGACCGCGACCAGCAGACACCACCAGCCCTCGCGCGTCGGACGGATCGTGCGGCGTGGCCGGAAGAAGCGCGGTGGCCACCAGAACGCCATCCGCCTCACCGCGGGACCGTGATCTCCTGCAGGATGGAGCGGACCGCAGTGTCGCCGTCCATCCCGCTCGCGCGCAGTATCACACGGTGAGCGAGCACCGCCACGGCCAGGTGCTTGATGTCGTCAGGCACCACGTACTCTCGGCCGTCGGCCAGCGCGGAGGCCTGAGCCGCCCGGAGCAGGGCCAGCGATCCGCGGGGGCTGACGCCCAGGCTCAGCAGCGGCGACGTGCGCGTGGCGGCCACGAGCCTCATCAGGTAGTCGAGGATCGACTCTTCCACACGCACGCGTCCGGTCTGCTCCTGGAGCGCGATGACGGCGGCGCCGTCGAGCGCGGGCGCCAGCGTTTCGGGGCGCGCGGCGGCGCCGCGGAGGATCGCCTTCTCGTCGGGGGCCTCGGGATAGCCGATGCGGATACGCAGCAGGAACCGGTCGAGCTGGGACTCGGGGAGCGGATACGTGCCCTCGTACTCCCGGGGATTTTGGGTGGCGAGCACCATGAACGGGCGCGGCAGCGGGTAGGTCGCGTGGTCGATGGAGACTTGGGCCTCGTTCATCGCCTCCAGGAGGCTCGATTGGGTCTTGGGCGTCGTCCGGTTGATCTCGTCCGCGAGGACGATGTTCGCGAAGAGCGGACCCGGCTTGAAGATGAACTCGGCGCGGTCGGGCTGCCACACGGAGACGCCCAGGATGTCGGAGGGCAGCATGTCGGAGGTGAACTGGAGGCGCTGGAACTGGCCGCCGATGGAGCGGGCCAGGGCCGCGGCCAGCGTCGTCTTGCCCACACCCGGCGCGTCCTCGATCAGCACGTGGCCGCGCGCCAGGAGCCCCACCACGGCCAGGCGGACCACCTCTGGCTTGCCCACGATGCAGCGGCCGATGCTGGCCTCGAGCCGGGCGATCGGACCGTGTGAATCGCTCACTCAACCATCTAATACCAGGCGCGCGGTGACCACAAGCCAGGCAGCGCCGGCCGCGCGCGGGGCTAGTACGCGGGCGGCGCGTAAACGGTCACGAAGAAGAGCGGCGCGCGGCCAGGGTTACGCACGTGGTGACGGGTCTTGGCAGGAATCATCACCAGGCCTCCCGGCCCGCAGCGGTGCTCCCCGGTGCCGATCCGCACGATCGCCTCGCCCTCGACGACATAGACGATCTGGTCGCCCTCGTGCTCCTCTTCCGGTCCGGCATCGGCGCCGGGGGCGATGGTCATGACGGCGGTCTGGCTACGCTCGGTCTCCTGCAGCACGCGGAAGAATTGCCCCCGGTAGGCGAACACGTCCACGACGTCCATCCGGTCTCCTCCAGTGCGCGCCACCGCGACGCGCCCATCCAGCTTAGCGCGGCGGCGAAGGCAGGGCCTGGGATGTCAGTCGGCGACCATCAGCTTGAGCGTCACTCGACGCTTCTGCTCGGCGGGGACCCTGCGGTCGGGCAGCGGCCCCAGCCCCACGGAGTAGATCCGCGGCAGCTCCACGCCCTGGTCGACGAGGAATCGGCGGACGGCTTCGACTCGGCGGTGAGTTTTGCGGAGACGACGGGTGCCGACGGAGTCCGCCGTCAGGGGCCGAGCAGGCCGTTCTGGGCCCCGACGATGGCGAGCCACGCGAGCTGGCCGCCGACGAAGATCGCCAGCGCCGGCTCCCGCCCGGCCCGAAGGCGCGTCCGGTACTGCCAGAAGCCCATGGCCAGCGCCAGGAGACCGAAGAGCGTGCCGTCGTAGACGCTCAGGACGCCGTAGCGGAGAGCGAGGCCGCCGGCGAAGGTCCACAGCGCGTAGGCGCCCAGCCAGTGCGCGGTCACCGATGCGAGGATGGACCCGCGCGAGCCCGACCCGCCGAAGAACCGGGCCACGGCCACGGCCGCGGTCCCCGCCAGGAAGAGGGCCGCCAGCGTGGCGATCGTCGCGCGCGTCACGGGCGGGTCCGGTACTCCGGCCGCCAGCGGAGCAGCCGCATCTCGACCTGCTTGATCCCCAGCGCCATGACGATGCCGATGACGCCCAGCGTGAGCAGCGCCACCATCATGTCCGCGGCGTTGAGCGTGCCGAGCGACTGGATGATCAGGTCGCCGAGCCCGCCGCCGGACTCGCCGCCCAGGAACTCGCCGACGACGACGCCGATCAGCGCGAACGAGATGGAGGGCGTGAGGGAGGCGAAGGTCCAGGCCAGCGCCGAGGGGACGATCACCGTGGTCATGATCTGGCGCTCGTTGGCGCCCAGGAAGCGCGCGGAGTGGATCAAGTCCGCGTCGACGCTCCGCGCTCCCCGAAACGTGTTGAAGAACACGATGAAGAAGACGATGGTCCAGGCCAGCACGATCTTCGCCAGCAGCTCATCGGGGATCCTCCTGGAGGATTCCGGAGTGTATGTCGCTCCATCAGATGGTGTCAAAAAGCCCTCGGGACCGCGAGTCGACCGGCGCATTCGAGGCGGCGTTCGTTTAGGGGACATTTTCCCCGACGGAGGTTGTCGCCCTGGCACGGTTGCCATCGCGACCGCCACGGGCCGAGACCCAGACGTGAAGGATCATCGAGGCTTGCGCGGTCCGGCCGGCTTGGTACCTGGTTTGCTGTCTTTCCATCGACACCATGATCAGCCTCTCCTGGCCCGCCTCGCGCGCCTCCCGCTCCCGTTCGAGAGCCTCGTGGCGTCGTGACCCCTGGTGAGCAACCCGACTGCGATCCGGGTCCTGATCGTCGACGATGACCCCGCGGTCGTTGAAACGCTGAGCGCTGTCCTGCGCGACTCGAAGCAGGCGTATACGGTCGAGACCGCCTCCAAGGGCTCCGATGCGATCGCGACCCTCTTCTGGCAGCGTCCGGATCTCGTCCTCCTCGACATCAAGCTGCCCGACATGAGCGGCATCGAAGTGCTCAAGCACATCCGGAAGGCCGACCCGACCATCCCGGTCCTCATGGTGAGCGGAAACGCCACCGAGACGGCCTTCGCCGAAGCGCTGAAGCACGGGGCGTTCGCCTACATCCCGAAGCCTTTCAACGTTCTCTATATCGACCATCTGGTCGCGGTGGCGCTGGAGACGCGGCGGCAAAACCGGCGCGGCCCCGTCCGCAGCTCCACCTGAGCCCCGGCCTCCGTCCGGCTCCGCCCGCGTCGGAGGCCCCCCTCGAGCGGGGTCCGGCTCCGGTAACAACCGCAACACATTGACACTACAAGCGATTTTCGCCTATCATCCAGCGATGAGCGGTGCCCGAGTCCCCTCCGCCGAGGCCCTCCGATGATCCGCAGCATGACCGGCTTCGGTCGTGCGGAATCCATCGGGGACATGTTTGCGCTCACTGTGGAGGCACGCTCCGTCAACCACCGCAACCTCGACATCGCGGTGCGCCTGCCGGCGGTGCTGGCGAGTCTCGAGATGGAGGCGCGGCGACTCATCCAGTCCCGGCTCGAGCGCGGGCGGATCGACGTCACGGTCCAGCTCGCGCCCGCGGCCGGTCAGTCGGCGCAGGCGGTGCGGGTGAACACGGCGCTCGCGCGCCGCTATCTCGCCGAGGCACGGGCGCTGGCCAGCGAGCTGGGCCTGAACGAGGACGGGACGCTGGCGTGGCTGCTCGAGCGCCCAGGCGTGATTCAGCTCGAGGACGCGCCATCCCTCGACGTCGCGGCGGCGTGGCCCCGGCTGGCGCAGGCGCTGGGCGACGCGCTCGACGCGCTGGTCGCGCGACGGACCGCCGAGGGGGCGGCGCTCGACTCCGAGCTGCGGGGGCTCGTGGCCGAGCTGGCCGCGCAGACGAGCGCGATGGCGGGGCGGGCGCCGCTGGCGGCCGCGCGCCGCGGCGAGCGGCTGCGGGAACGGCTGCGGGCCTTGCTCGGCGAGATCCCGCTCGACGAGGCGCGGATCATCACCGAGATGGCGGTGTGGGCGCAGAAGACGGACGTGACCGAGGAGCTGGCGCGGCTGCGGGCGCACCTGGACGACTTCGCGCTGACGCTCGACAAGGGCGGGCCGGTGGGACGGCAGCTCGACTTCCTGATCCAGGAGCTCAACCGGGAAGTGAACACCGTCGCTGCCAAGGCCGACGACCTCGAGCTGAGCCAGGCCGCCCTCGGCGCCAAGGGCGTTCTCGAAAAGATGCGGGAACAGGTTCAGAACCTTGAATAGACGGAGGGACCTGGCCTGGCGCCCGCCCAGCGAGGGGAGCGCCGGCGGTTGATCCGGCGTCGGGGTGCGCTCTTCGTCGTCTCCGCGCCCTCCGGCGCGGGCAAGACGACGCTGTGCCGGGAGGCACGGCTCCGGCTCGCCGATCTCGCCTACTCCGTGTCGTACACGACGCGGGTGCCACGATCGGGCGAGATCGACGGCACCGACTTCTGGTTCGTGAGTGAGGCGCGGTTCCGCGATCTGCGGGACCGGGGCGAGTTTGCGGAATGGGCCACCGTGCACGGCCACCTGTACGGCACGCGGGCCAGCGTGCTGCAGGAGGCGCTGAACGCCGGTCGGGACATCCTGCTCGACATCGACACCCAGGGCGCGGCGCAGCTGCGGCGCCGTTACCCCGAGGCCGTGCTCGTGTTCATCGTCGCCCCGTCGATGGCCGAGCTGGAGCAGCGCCTGCGCGAGCGCCGTTCGGACGCCGACCGGGAGATCGCGCGCCGGCTCGACCGGGCCCGCGAAGAGATCGCGATGTGGCGACAATACGATTACCTGATCGTGAACCGGGATCTGAAGGAGGCCGTCGACCAGCTCACGGCCATCATCGTGGCCGAGCGGGCGCGGACCAGTCGCCTGGCGCTCGGCCTGCCCGACCTGGATCTGCCCCAGAAGGAGGTTCGTCACTGATGGCATTCCCATCGCTCGAAAATGCGCTCAACAAGGTCTCCAACCGCTACCTGCTCGTCGTGCTCTCCGCCAAGCGTGCCCGCCAGATCAACCGGGGGGCGCCGGCGCGGGTGGAGAGCAAGCACAAGAAGCCGACCAGCGCCGCGCTGGAGGAGATCTCGCAGTCGAAGATCGAGTACCGGATGAAGGACGAGGGCGAGACGAAGGCCTGATGGCGCTCGACGGCAAGGAGCTGATCCTCGGCGTCACCGGGTCCATCGCGGCCTACAAGGCGGTGTACCTGCTGCGCGAACTCGTGCGGCTCGGCGCCCGCGTCACCGTCTGCATGACCGAGCACGCGCGCGAGTTCGTGGGCCCGCTGACGTTCCGCACGCTCTCCGGCCGACCGGTCCTGATCAACCTGTTCGATCCGCAGAGCCCGGAGGCGGTGGAGCATGTCGCCCTGGCCGAGCGCGCCCAGGCGATGATCGTGGCGCCGGCGACCGCCAACGTGCTGGCCAAAGCCGCCTACGGTCTCGCCGACGACTTCCTGACGACGGTGCTGCTCGCCGTCCGCTGCCCGGTGCTGATGGCGCCGGCCATGGACGGTGGCATGTGGGAGCACCCGGCCGTCGCCGCCAACGTCGCCACGCTGCGCCAGCGCGGCGTGACGGTGCTGGAGCCCGACACCGGCGAGCTGGCCTCCGGCCTCAGCGGCAGAGGGCGGCTGCCCGAGGTGGACGCGATCGTCGAGGCGCTCTTCACCGCGCTGAATCCGGTCCGGGACCTCAGGGGCGAGCGGGTGCTGGTCACCGCGGGGCCCACACGCGAGCCGATCGATCCCGTCCGCTACATCGCCAACCGCTCCTCGGGCAAGATGGGATACGGGCTCGCCAGCGCCGCGCTCCGTCGGGGGGCCCAGGTGACGCTGATCTCCGGGCCCACCATGCTCACCCCGCCACCGGGCGCGGTGTTCGTCCCGGTGCAGACGGCCGAGGAGATGCGTGAGGCGGTGCTCCAGCACGTGGCCGGAGCCAGCATCGTCGTCAAGGCGGCCGCCGTCGTCGACTGGCACGTCAAGCACCCGGCGGCCACCAAGCTCAAGGGCAAGCAGGAGCTGACGCTCGAGCTGACGCCGAACCCCGACATCCTCGCCGAGATCGCCGGCCGGCGTACCGGTGCCTTCATCGTCGGCTTCGCGGCCGAGACGCACGAGATAGCGGCCAACGCGCGGGCGAAGCTCGCGAGCAAGGGCATCGAACTGCTGGTCGCCAACGACGTCAGCCAGGCCGGCATCGGCTTCGACGCCGACGAGAACGAGGTCCTCCTGATCGACCGCTGGGGCGGCGAGCGCGCGCTGCCGCGCATGGCGAAGGCGGCCGTGGCCGACGCCATCCTCACGCACATCCTGGCCCTCCGCAGCGCGGCCGCCGCGCGGCCCGCCGACCGGGTGTCTCGCTGAGCGCCGACCCGCGGGTGGCGCTGGCCGAGGCACTCGGCGCGCTGGGGGCGACGCTCCGCCACCACCGGGACCTCGGCGTGACCGAGCTGCCCCTCGGCGGCGACTATCTCCTGGGACCGGAGGACGCGCTGCGCACCCAGGAGCAGGCGCTCCAGGGTTGCCGCCGCTGCCGGCTCTGCGAGGCACGCACGACCGTCGTCTTCGGCTCCGGCAGCGCCCGCGCCGAGCTGGTGGTGATCGGCGAGGGACCCGGCGCCGACGAGGATGCGCAGGGCAAGCCGTTCGTCGGGCGCGCGGGACAGCTTCTCACCAAGATGCTGGAGTCCGTGAAACTCTCGCGCGACGAAGTCTACATCACAAATACCGTAAAGTGCTTCATCAGCCCCCGGGTCCTCGTCTACACGGCCGACGGCTACCGCCCGATCAAGGACATCAAAATCGGAGATCTCGTTCTGACGCACCGCGGACGCTTTCGCCCGGTGACGTACGTCCGGCCGCACGAGACTCTTCCGAAGGGCAGTGAAGTCATTCGACTCTCGCTCCAGCCCGACGAGGCTCGACGCAGGCCGCTTCATCTCACGGTGACGCCGGAACACCCCTTCTTGATCGGCGGAATATGGAAACCTGCCGGAGCCATCAAGAACGGTGACCGAGTGACGGCCCTCGGCGATCGCTGCGAGGTCTGCGGACGGTCGTATTTTGTCCGCTACGATCGCTACGAGTCGCGCACGTACAGGACGTGCAGCTACCGGTGCCACAACAAACGCGTGTACCACAACCCCGAAGCGCGAGAAAAGATCCGTCGCAGCATGCTGGCTCAGTACGCGACCGGCGTCAGGGATGCCGCGAGCATCGCTCGACGCGCGAACCAGCGCACACGCGAACTCGTGGCGTTGGGACAGGCGAAGATCCAGCAGCTCACACGCGCCGAGCGCTACCGCGGCCGCGTGGTCGTCGCGGAGAGGATCACGGCGGGCCTCCGTCGCGGCGTCATCGGCTTCGGTGAAGTCGAACTAAAGGCGATCCTCGATCGGCTCGGTGCTCGATATGTCCACCTGTTCGCCTTGCCTGACACCGCTTTTCTGTTCGATTTCTGCCTTCCCGATGACAAGATCCTCATCGAGGTGCGGGGCCCCGGCTTCAATGGGGACACCCAGCTCCGCGCCATCGGAAAGGAGCAGCTCGCCAAACAACGCGGCTACCTGGTCCTGAATCTCTGGTGGGTACAGATCATCGAGTACCCGGACACCATCGAGGAGTTTCTGCGGCGAATCCTCCACAATCACCGCGGCGAGTACACCTTCGTGGAGGCGACCGTTGTCGCGGTGACCCAAGGTCGGACGCGCGCCGACTTTCGGCTCTACAACATCGGCGTCGAGGAGGATGAGTCGTACGTCGCGGCCGGGGTCGTGAGCCACAACTGCCGCCCCCCATCCAACCGCAATCCGGAGGCCGACGAGCTGGCCACCTGCGCGCCGTTTCTGGCGGCGCAGCTCGCCGTGCTCCAACCCAAGGTCGTGCTGGCGCTGGGAAGCATCGCCACCCAGACGCTGCTGAAAACCCGCGAGCCGATCGGCAAGCTGCGCGGTCGCCTCCATCCGTTCGGCTCGGCTGTGCTGATCCCCACGTTCCACCCGGCCTTCCTGCTCCGCAATCCCGGTCCGGAGTACCGGCGCATGGCCTGGGAAGACCTCAAGCTCGCCAAACGGGAGTACGACCGCCGCCGGACGCGATGATCGCGGACGTCGCCTTCGACGCCCCGGTTGCGCATCCCTTCTCCTATCGCGTCCCCGAGGGATGGACGCTGGCGCCCGGTCAGCGCGTGGTGGCACCACTCAAGGGAGGCTCGCGGGTGGGCGTCGTCGTCGCGCTGCGCGACGGTGACGACGAACGGCTCAAGCCCCTCGGCCGCGTCCTCGACGAGGTCCCGCCGCTCTCGTCCGCGTCGCTCGATCTGATCGGCTGGATGGCGACGGAGAGCCTCACCAGCTTCGGCTCGACCTGCCTCGCCCTGCTCCCGCCCCCCCAAGCCACATCGCCGGGGGAGCGGGGACGTCCCGGCGCTCAGAAAGCTCCCTACTTCGCTCGGGACATCGCCGCTCCCCCAGTCCCCGAGCTTTTCATCGGGGTCGGCCGCGAAGCGAAGCTGCTCGAGCTGATCGCCGCGGCGGAGCCGCCGGCGCTCGTCCTCACGGCCGACGTGGAGGCGGCCGGACGCTGGGCGCAGCGGCTCGCCAAGATCGGGCCCGTCGTGCGTCTCGACTCCGGTGTCCCCGACGCCGAACGGGCGTCGGGGTGGATGCACCTCGCCAGTGGCGCCGCCAGGCTGGCCGTGGGGACGCGCTCGGCGCTGCTGGCGCCGCTGCCGGCCGGCGGGACGCTGGCGGTGATCGACGAGCACGAGGCGGCCCACAAGCCGCCGGGCGCCCCGCGGATGCACGCGCGCGACGTGACGCTGGAGCGCGCCGCCCGCGAGAGGCTGCGCGCGCTCTTCACGGCGGCGACGCCCAGCGTGGAGATGTGGTGGCGAGCCGACAGCGGGCGTGCGCGCATCGTCCCCGTCCGACCCTCGCCCTGGCCCGCCGTGACCGTGGCCGATACGCGCGGCATCGCACGGCGCGAAGCGCTGACGCCCGTGCTCGCGCGGGCGATCCGCGAGACGCTGGCCGCCGGTCGCCGCGTCTTCCTAACGGTGAGCCGCCTGACCTCGGCGCTCGGCTGTGACGAGTGCGGCGCGATCCTCCGGTGCCAGACGTGCGCGATCGCGCTGGCCTACTCGCCCGCCGGTCACACGCTGGGCTGCCGTCTCTGCGGCGCCAGCGTCGCCCTGCCCGAGACCTGCGGCGCCTGCCAGGGGCGCCGCCTGACGCCGTTCGGGTGGGGCGCCGAGCGCGTGGAGCACGCCGTCCGCCGCCGCTTCGCCCGCGCGCGCATCGTCCGCTACGATCCGGACGCCGCCCGCAGCCGGCGGGGCGAGGGCCAACGGACGGCGGCGCTGGCCGCCGAGATCGTGATCGGCACTCGGGGCGCGCTCCGGGTCTTCGGTCCCGCGTCGCTGGGGCTGGCGGGCTTCGTGTCGCCCGACCAGATGCTCGGCGTGCCCGACTTCCGCGCGGCCGAGCGGACGTTCGCCCTGCTGTGGGCGGCCGCCGAGCGCGTCCGGCCCGACGGCGCCCTCATCGTGCAGTCGCAGAACCCGACCCACTACGCGCTGGCCGCCGTCACCGCCCAGGACCTCACCGCCTTTTACCGGCCCGAGCTGCGGTTCCGCGCCGAGCTCGGCTACCCGCCGTTCCGGCGACTGGCGCTCATCACGGCCCGCGGTCCGGACGCCGCCGCCGTCCAGCGGCTGGCGGAGGACGTCGCCACCGCCCTCCAGGGAGGATCCGGGCTGACGGTCTATCCCGCGATCCCGGACCGCCGCGCCCGGGCGCGGCGCATCGTCGTGAAGGGCGGGGGCGATCTTTCGCGCGTGCTCGCCGACGCGCTGCGGACGCTGGGCTCGGCTCGAGCTCCGCGGAGTCGCGGTATCATAGACGTGGAGGTGGATCCGCTCGAATGGCCGTTCTGAAAGTCCGCAAGTACGGCGACCCGATTCTCCGGCGGCGCGCGGAGCCCGTGCGCGCGATCACTTCGGAGATCCGCACGATCGTCGCGGACATGGTGGACACGATGTACGACGAGGTCGGCATCGGCCTGGCCGCCCCCCAGGTAGGCGTCTCGCTCCGGCTCCTCGTCGTCGGCGACGAGGAGACGCGCGAGGCCCGCGCCCTGATCAACCCGGTGATCACCGACCAGAGCGGCCAGGCCACGGCGGAGGAAGGGTGCCTGTCGATCCCGGGGATCTTCGCGCCCGTGACGCGCGCCGCCTGGGTCAGGGTGGAGGCGCTCGACCCCGGTGGACAGACGGTGAAGATGGACGCCCGCGGCCTGCTGGCCCGGGTGCTCCAGCACGAGATCGACCACCTCGACGGCGTTCTCTTCATCGACCGGCTCGATCCGGTGACGCGCGATCGCATCAAGCGGAAGATCAGGAAAGAGGGCCTCTCCGAAGGCGCGTCCCACCACGCGTTCGCGCTCTAACCGGCGCCGACCTCACGGACGTCGGGTGAAGCGGTGAAGGTCCTCTTCTATGGCACGCCCGAGTTCGCGCTGCCCACCCTGGATGCGCTGCTCCGGCGGCACGAGGTCGTCGCGGTGGTCACCCAGCCGGATCGTCCCGCCCACCGCGGCCAGCGGCTGACGCCCCCGCCCGTGAAGGCGCGGGCAACGGCGGCCGGCCTTCCCGTGCTCCAGCCCGCGCGCCTGCGCGAGCCCGAGTGGCCGGCGCGTCTGCGTGCGTTGGCGCCCGCGGTCGCCGTCGTCGTCGCGTTCGGCCAGATCCTGCCCAAGGCGGTGCTGGACGTGCCGGCGCGCGGCTCCATCAACGTCCACGCGTCGCTGCTGCCGCGCTATCGGGGCGCCGCCCCGGTCGCGTGGGCGATCATGCGGGGCGAGACCGTCACCGGGATCACGACCTTCAAGATGGACGAGGGCATGGACACCGGCCCGATCCTGCTGCAATCCGATCCCGTCCCGATCGGGCCCGAGGAAACCGCCGGCGAGCTGGCGGCGCG